>JBEEOG010000218.1:0-31175 GCA_041191745.1 Pseudomonadota bacterium
GCGTTCCTGTGCTTTCTGGGCCTGCTCGCCGTGGGTTGGCTGGGCGCGCGGGACCCGATGCACAATCTGATGACGCTGGTGTTCTGGACCGGCGTCTGGATCGCGCTGCCCCTTGGGTCGATGCTCTTGGGCAATCTGTGGCGGCCGCTCAACCCTTGGACCGGGCCGGTGCGGATTGCACGGGTCCTGCTGAACCGAACCGGCAGCATCGGCCTTTCGCGCCTTGGCCATCTGCCCGCCGTGCTGGGCTATGGCGGCTTTGTCTGGTTCCAGATCGTGTCGATGTCGCCGGATGATCCCTTTGTGCTGGCCAGCGCTGCCGCCGCCTATTGGATTGTGATCTTCACCCTTGCGGTCTTGGAGGGCGATGCGTGGTTGCAAAAGGGCGAGTTTCTGACCGTCCTCATGGGCTGGCTGTCGCGCGTCTCGCCGCTGTGGGTCGAGAGTGACGGCACGAGGTCAAGGCACATGCTCGGCTGGCCGGGGGCACAGGTGCTGCAGTTGCCGCCGTTGACCCGCAGCGAAATCGCGCTGGTCACGATGGCGCTGGCGGCGCTGACCTTTGACGGGCTGGCAGAGACGTTCTGGTGGCAGGCCATCATCGGGGAAAACCCGCTGGAACCCACCGGCAGGTCCGGCGTGATGTGGGACAATTCGTTGGGGCTTCTGCTCGCTTGGGCGCTGACGGCGGGCACGATCCTTGGCGCGATCCGTCTGGGGCAAGGGTTCGGCGGGCGCTTTGCCACCGGGCCGATCATGCTGTCCTTTCTGGCCATCGCCGCCGGATACCATGCCGCGCATAATCTGGTCACGCTGCTGACCGCCGGGCAATACACCCTTGCCGCGCTGAATGATCCGTTGTTCCGGGGGGACAGTGTTCTTGGCCTGTCGGAATTCTTCGTCTCCTTCGGCTTCCTGACCGATGCCGGGACAATGCCGCTGATCTATGCCGCGCAATTCGCCGCCATCCTGCTGGCGCATCTGCTGGCGGTGTACCTGAGCCTGAAGCTCGCGGGCGACGTCCCTGCCCGCGCGCATCTGCCCATGACGGTGCTGATGGTGGGTTACACCACCCTTGGCCTGTGGCTATTGTCCACCGCGCGAAGTGGTTGAAAAGAAATCAAAATCCGGATGCGCGCAAACGAATTCAACCGAGGGACCGCAGAAACGACGGCCCCGCCAACAGAGGAGAGAAGACCATGAAGAAAGACTTGGCACTGCCGAGCCGTCGCTCGGTCCTTGCTGGCATGGGGGCAGGGCTTGTCGCCGCGTCGGCCTTTCCCGGCTATACCTGGGGACAGTCCGCCGCGCCCATCAAGCTGGGCTTCCAGCTTCACCGCACCGGCATCGGCGCGGCCTACGGGCGCTGGTACGAACGCACCGCGCAGGCTGCGCTGAAGGTGGTGAACGACGCGGGCGGGATCAATGGCCGCCCCGTGGAAATCCTGTTCGAGGATGACGCGACCGACCCCAAGCGCGGGGCCGAGGTGGTCGAGAAACTGGCCACGCAGGCGGGCTGCGACCTGATCTTCGGGCCGCTCTTTTCCCATGTCGTCATCGGGTCCGCCCCGCGTGCGGGCGAGCTGAAGATCCCCTACCTCGTCTGTTCCGAAGGCTATCACGTCGCCAGCGGCATGCTGAACCGCTGGACGATGCAGCCCGGCATCACGGATGTGCGGGCGCAGGTCACGTCGATGGCGCCTTGGGTGATGCAGAACCTTGGCAAGAAGGTCACGATGGTCTTTCCCGACTATGCCTTCGGCTACGACCACCGCGATTTCTTTACCGAAGCGGTCAAGGCGCAGGGGGGCGAGGTCATCGCCCAGATCGCCATCCCGCCGACCGAGACGACCTTTACCCGCTACCTGCCGCAGATCCCGACCGAGACAGAGGTGCTCTACCACGTCATGGTGGGCCCCGCCGTCCTGACCTTCGTCAAGGAGCTGGGGGATTTCTACGGGTCCGGCGCGCGGCCGCAGATCTTCGGCTTCATCGACTCGCTCGAAGCGGTGGACATCGCTTCGCCGGGTCTGGAATTCCTCGAAGGGACGCATTTCTGGGAAGGCCACAACCGCGTGAAGCAGGCCGACGCCTCCGAGGCGGAAACCTTCTACCGCGCCGCGGTGGGGGTGGATGACAACGGCGCATCGGTCAGCGATGCCAAGGACGTGTCGACCTACGCCCACATGTTCAGCGTGTGGGAGACATTGGCAGTGATCAAGAAGGGGATGGAGGCCGCAGGCTACCAGGGCCCCGCCGACCGCCAGAAATTCGTGGAGGCGGTGGAGGCGATGACCGGCTTTGACGAAGGCAACGACCATCCGCAGGGCCACAAGGTGTTCAACGGCAAGACCCATCAGGTGTTCGGCCACCAGTTCATCTCGAAGGTCGAAGGGGGCAAGCTGATGCGCGTCCACAAGACCGCGATCGAGGATGGGCAATACGCCGACGCCGTGGATTACACGACGCAATCCTTCTGACATCACGGGGGCGGGGCCATCCCCGCCCCCCTTTGCCCGAAAGGGGGCTACGGTGGGTTTCGGTCCCTTCCTTCTGCTCGCGCTCATGGAAAGTGCGGTCACGGCGGCGACGCTGGCGCTGACGGCCGTGGGGCTGAGCCTCGTCTTCGGCGTGATGCGCGTGGTCAATGTCGCGCATGGCGAGTTCTTCATGCTGGGTGCGGTTTCGGCATGGTTCGTGACGCATTTCGCGGGCGGCGCGCCGTGGCTTTCGTTCCTGATGGCGCTGGCGGTGGCGCCGCTGTTCGTGGCCGCCGTCGCCGCGCTGGCCGACCGGATCGTGCTGAAACGGCTGGACTATGAACCCGAGGCGACGATCGTCGCCACGATCGGGCTGATGTACATCCTGCAACAGGCGGCGCTGTCGTGGTTCGGTCCGCAGGCCATGCCGGTGGAGCCGCCCTTCGACCTGCGTATCCAGCTGCCGTGGTTCGGCTATTCGGGCTACAAGCTTTCGGTGATCCTGTTCGCGGCGCTGATCCTGATCGGCGTCTGGCTATTCCTGACCCGCACGAAGGCGGGTCTTGTCATGCGCGCCACGCAGGTGGACCGCGACACCGCCCGCGCCTTCGGGATCGATGTGGACCGTGTCTATGCCGGCGTTTTCGCGCTGGGCGCGGGGCTGGCGGCGGTGGCGGCGGTGCTGATCGTGCCCATCCAGCAGGCGCATTACCTGATGGGCCATGACCCGCTGCTTCTGGCCTTCATCACGGTGATCGTCGGGGGCCTCGGGTCGCTGCGCGGCACGGTGATCGCGGCCATCCTGATTGGCCTGTCGGACGGGCTGATCGCCTTCTTCTGGTCGCCCACGCTGGCCAAGATTCTTGCCACGCTTCTGGTGGCGCTGGTGCTGGTCTTCCGCCCGCAGGGGCTGTTCGGGGCGCGCACGGCATGAAGGTCTGGGTCCTGCATCTGGCCGTGCTGGCGGCGATGGGGGTGATGCTGGTCACGCTGCCGCCCTATCACGCGACGAACCTTGCCCGCATCATGGTGCTGGCGGTCTTTGCCATCGGCTACAATCTGGCCTTCGGCTATACGGGGCTGCTGTCCCTTGGCCATGCGCTGTTCTTCGCGGCGGGCGTCTACGGCGCGGCGCTGCCCGTCACCTATCTGGGCGTCACGCAGCTGCCTGCCCTGATCCTCGGCCTGCTGGCGGGGGGTGTCATGGCGGCGGCGGTGGGGATGCTGGCGCTGCGGACGGCGGGGGTCAGCTTCATGATCGTGACGCTGATGTTCGCGCAGGCGGGGTATCTGACGCTGCTCTACTTCGGCGCGGTGACGGGCGGGGACGAGGGGCTGGTGATGCCCGAAGCCTCCACCCTGCTTGCGGGGGTAGAGGCATCGACCGCCCGCGCCACGATCGCCTTTGCCCTGTTCGCGGTGGCGCTGGTCGCCAGCCTCGTGATCGTGCAAAGCCGCCTTGGCCGCGTGATGGTGGCGATGCGCGAGAACGAGGAGCGG
This sequence comes from Pseudomonadota bacterium, assembly GCA_041191745.1. GTDB lineage: Bacteria > Pseudomonadota > Alphaproteobacteria > Rhodobacterales > Rhodobacteraceae > Paragemmobacter. The sequence goes on from JBEEOG010000218.1 coordinate 3,981, forward strand.
AGCCGCATGCTGGGCTACAACCCCTTCGCGGTGAAGCTGGCGGCGCTGGTGATCTCGGGCCTCTTCGCGGGGCTGTCGGGGGCGGCTTACGCGATGCTTTTCGGCTATGCGGGGGCGTCCTTCGCCACGATCCAGTATTCCATCCTGCCGATGCTCTGGGTGCTGATGGGCGGCGCGGGCACGGTGCTGGGTCCCGTCATAGGCACGGCGGCGATGTTCTATCTGGTCGATGTGGCGGGCAGCTACACCACGGCGACGCTTCTGTTCGTGGGGGTGGCGCTGGTGCTCTTGATCCTCTTCGCGCCCAAGGGGGTGCTGGGCACGATCCGCGAAAGGGGGCTGAAATGGCTGCCGTGATCCTGCAATCGCGGGCGCTGACGCGCCACTTCGGGGGCTTGCGCGCCGTGGAAAGCGTGGATTTCGACCTGCATCAGGGCGACATCCACGCGCTGATCGGCCCCAACGGCGCGGGCAAGACCACCTTCGTGGGCCTGCTGTCGGGGCGCATCCCCGTGCAGTCCGGCACGATCACGCTGGAAGGGCGCGACATCACCCGCCTGCCCGCCCATGCCCGCGTGCGTGCGGGCATCGCCTATACCTTCCAGATCACCTCGGTCTATCCGCGCCTTTCCGTCTTTGACAACGTGGCGCTGGCCGTGCAGCGGACGGGCGCGCGCGACCTGCCCGCGGGGGTGGCGGCGGCGCTGGCGCGGGTGAACCTGTCCGACCGCGCCGACCAGATCGCGGGAACGCTCTCCTACGGCCACCAGCGGCTGTTAGAGGTGGGGATGGGCCTTGCCCTGCGCCCGCGTGTCCTGATCCTCGACGAACCGACGCAGGGGCTGGCGGGTGGAGAGATCGCGGGCTTCAAGGCGCTGGTGCGGTCGTTGGTGCCGGACACCACGGTCCTCTTGATCGAACACAATATGGATGTGGTGATGGACCTTGCGACAAAGGTGACGGTCCTCACCTCGGGTCAGGTGCTGGCCACCGGAACACCCGCCGAAATCCGCGCCAACCGTGCCGTGCAGGAGGCCTATCTGGGGGGCGGCCATGCTGCGGCTTGATGGGGTGGATGCCGGCTACGGCGCGGTGCAGGTGCTGCGCGGCGTGGCGTTCACCGCGCGGGCGGGCGAGATCACCTGCATCATGGGCCGCAACGGGGCGGGCAAATCCACCCTGATGAAATGCATCATGGGGCTGGTGCCCGCGCAGGCGGGATCGGTCACGCTGGACGGGGTGGCGCTGCACACGCTGCCCGCCCACCGCGTGCCGCTGCACGGCGTGGCCTATGTCCCGCAGGGGCGGCGTCTCTTCGGCCCGCTGACGGTGGACGAGAACCTGCAGGTCGGCCTGATGACCCGCGGCATGGGGGCGGAAACGCGGGAACGTGTCCTCGACCTCTTCCCCCGCCTGCGGGAACGGCTGGGGCAGGTGTCTGCCACCCTGTCGGGCGGGGAACAGCAGATGCTCGCCATCGGGCGGGCGCTCTGTCTGGAACCCAAGGTCCTGCTTCTGGACGAACCGACCGAGGGGTTGCAGCCGTCGATGATCGCGCTGATCCGCGACGTGGTGCTGCGCCTGCGCGAAACAGGGGTGGCGACCATCCTTGTCGAACAGCGCCCCGATGCGGTGCTGCGGATGGCCGACAGCGTGGTCTTCCTTGAAAACGGCCGCGTGGCCGATGTGGCGCGGGGCGAAAGCCTTGCGCCCGACGCGCCGCAATTCATGGCTTATGTGGGGGTCTGAATGGGCAGCCTTGTCGCCGGCGTGGATGTCGGCGGAACCTTCACCGACCTTGTCATCCTGAACCCCGACACGGGCGATGTGCGGCTGGCCAAGGTGCCGACCACCCTGCCCAATCAGGCACCCGGCGTGCTGAACGCCTTTCAGGCGGCGGGGGCCGATCTGGCCGAGATCGCGCTGATCGTCCACGGCACGACCACGACGACCAATGCCGTGCTGGAACGCGCCCTGTGCCGGACGGGGCTGATCACGACCGCAGGCTTCCGCGACGTGCTGGAACTGGGCCGCCGGACGCGCCCGCAGCCCTATGGCATGACCGGCACCTTCACCCCCGTCATCCCCCGCGACCTGCGGATGGAGGTGGCCGAGCGGATGGACGCGCAGGGCCGCGTCATCACCCCGCTGGACGAGGACGGCTTTCGCAAAACAGTTTCTATGCTGGCGGAAAATGGCTGCGAAAGCCTCGTGATCCATTTCCTGCATGCCTATGCCAACCCCGCCCACGAACTGCGGGCGCTGCAGATCGCGCGCGAGGTCTGGCCCACCCCCTACATCACCTGCGGCCACCAGCTTCTGTCCGAAAGCCGCGAGTTCGAGCGCGGCGTGACGGCGGCGGTCAATGCCTCGGTCCAGCCGCTGCTGGAGCGGTATGTCACGCGCCTTGCCGATGGCCTGCGCGAGCGCGGCTACGCGCGCGACCTGCTGGTGATGAACGGCAATGGCGGGATGGTCGCCGCCGACAAGGTTTCGCGTGAGGCGGTCAAGACCGTGATGTCCGGCCCCGCATCGGGCGTGATGGCGGCGCTGGCCACGGGGCGGCGGGCGGGTTTCCCGAACCTTCTGACCTATGACATGGGCGGCACATCGACCGATGTCGCCATGATCCGCGCGGGCCGCGCCCCCGTGTCGAACGAGATCGAGGTGGAATATGCCATGCCGATCCATGTGCCGATGGTCGATGTCCGCACCGTGGGCGCGGGCGGCGGGTCCATCGCGCGGGTCGATGCGGGGGGCCTGCTGCGGGTGGGGCCAGAGTCGGCGGGATCGACGCCGGGGCCGATCTGCTACGGGCGCGGGGGCACGCGCGCCACGATCTCGGACGCGAACCTGATCCTTGGCCGCCTGAACCGCGACCGGTTCGGCACGGCGGCAGATGCCGCGCACCAGGCGATGCACGACCAGATCGCCGCGCCCTTGGGCCTGACCACCGAACAGGCGGCCGAGGCCGTGCTGCGGATCGCCAATACCCACATGGCGGGCGCGATCCGGATGGTGTCGATCAGCCTTGGCGCCGATCCGCGCGACTTTGCGCTCTTTGCCTTTGGCGGGGCGGGGCCGCTGCATGCCACCGCCTTGGCGCGGGAACTGGCGATCCCCAAGGTTCTGATCCCCGCCCGCCCCGGCATCACCAATGCGCTGGGCTGCGTGGTGGCCGACCTGCGGCACGATTTCGTCCGCACCGTGAACCGCCCGCTGGATGCGGTGGATATGGACCTTGTCCATGCCATCCTTGCGGGGCAGGAGGCCGAGGGGCGCGCCCTGATCGGGGCCGAGAAGATCTCGCTCACCCATATCCGTGCCGAATTCACCGCCGACATGCAGTTCGTGGGCCAGACGCATCTCTTGCGCGTGACCCTGCCGAATGCCACGCCGTCGCGGCAGGAACTCCAGCAGCTTTTCGAACGCGCCTATCACGACCGCTTCCGCGTGGACCTGCCGATGATCCGCGCCAACCTTGTGAACCTGAACTGTTCGGTCATCGGCCAGCGGCTAGAGGCCGACCTGTCCCGCCTGATCGACCCCAAGGATCGCCGCCTGACGCCCGAGCCGCGCGAGGTGCGGCCCGTCTGGTTCGGCGGCTGGGTGGATGTGCCGGTCTACTGGCGCGATCACCTGCCGCTCGATCCGGTCATCGAAGGCCCCTGCATCATCGAACAGATGGATACGACCATCGTGATCGACCCGCGCTGCACCGTAACGGGCGACCGCGACGGCAACCTGATCGTAGAGGTGGCGGCATGAGCATCGACCCCGTCACTTTGGCCGTCATCCAGGCAGGCCTGCAGCAGGTCTGCGACGAGATGGACCTGACCTTTTCCCGCGCGGCCTTTTCCCCCGTCATTGCCGAGGCCGATGACAGGTCGGACGGCATCTATTCCGCCACCGACGGTAGCCTGATCGCGCAAGGGTCGCGCGGGCTGCCGGTTTTCGTCGGCACCATGCAGTTCTCCACCCGCCACATCGTCGAACGCATCGCCGCAGGCCAGACGCTGCCGCCGGAGCCGGGCGACATCTACATCGTCAACGACCCCTATCTGGGCGGCACGCATCTGATGGATGTGCGCTTTGCCATGCCCTTCTATAGGGGCGGGGACATCTTCTGCTGGCTGTCCAATACCGGCCACTGGCCCGACACGGGGGGCGCGGTGCCGGGGGGGTTCTCGGCCAGCGCCACCAGCGCCGAACAGGAAGGGCTGCGCCTGCCGCCGGTAAAGCTGTTCAAGCGCGGGCAGATGGATATGGAGCTGTGGCAGGTGATCTGTTCCAACATCCGCGTGTCCGAACAGCGCATCGGCGACGTGAAGGCGCAGGCTTCCGCCCTGCTGGTGGGGGCGGAACGGCTGGCGGGGCTGCTGGACCGCTACGGCGACGCGACGGTGACGCAGGCGATTGCCGAGATGCGGACGCTGGCCGCGCGCCAGATGTGGGCGAATATCGCGCTGATCCCCGACGGCACCTATCGCGCCACCGCCATGGTGGACAGCGACGGGGTGGTGAACGAACCCCTGACCATCGCCCTGTCGGTGACAAAGGCGGGCGAGGCGCTGACCTTCGATTTCGCGGGAACCTCGCCCCCCTGCACGGGGCCGATGAATTCGGTCCGTGCCACCACGCTGTCGTCGGTCTATCTGGCCATGCGCCACATCTTTCCCGATGTGCCGATCAGCGCGGGCGCGTTCGAACCGCTGGTGGTGACGGGCATCGAAGGCACCTTCCTTGATGCCCATTACCCCCGCCCCGTTTCCGGCTGCGCGGCCGAGGTCAGCCAGCGCATCGCCGAGGCCGTCTTTGCCGCGCTGGTGCAGGCGATCCCCGACAGGGTGACCGCCGCGCCTGCGGGAACATCGGGCAATTTCGGGCTGGGCGGGCATGATCCCGAAAAGGGCCGCGACTATGTGATGTACCAGATTTCCGGCGGCGGTTATGGCGGCAACGCCTGCCATGACGGGCTGTCGAACGGCTGTTCGACCATCGGCATCTCCAAGGCCCCGCCGGTCGAGATCATGGAACAGACCTATCCCGTCCTCTACCGCCGCTACGCGCTGCACGAAGGATCGGGCGGGGCGGGGATGCATCGCGGGGGCTTCGGCCTCGATTACGAGATCGAACTGTTGCGCGGCACGGCGCGGGCGTCATTCGTCATGGACCACGGCCGCACGGGGCCGCAGGGGGCGCAGGGCGGAAAGGACGGCGCGGTCAACCGTGTGGAGATCCACAAGGACGGGCAGGTGATCGTGCCGGAACACCTGTCCAAGGCGCAGGATATCGCCCTGTCCCCGGGCGACCGTGTCCGCGTCCGCACGCCGGGGGGTGGCGGATATGGCGACCCCGCGAAACGTGACCCCGCCGCCATTGCCGAAGACCTGCGCCTTGGCCGATATTCGGCCGAGGATGCGCGGCAGCTATGGGGCTGGAACGGATGAGGCGTCTTTCCACACGGCTATGGGGCCGCTTTCGCAAAAAGCCTGCAACGGCCGCCGCAGGGCACACCCCCGCGGTGCCGGCCGCGCCGCGCCTGCGGGCCTATCGGGAAGAGCAGGGACGCCTTGTCGCCCTGCCCGAAGGGGCCGATCTGGCGCAGGCGCTGTGGATCGACCTGTTCCGCCCGTCCGATGCCGACAGCGCCGCCCTCGCCGCGCTGGGGATCGAGGTGCCGACACTCGAGGATATGGAAGAGATCGAGGTGTCGAACCGCCTGTATCGAGAGGGTGGCACCGATTACATGACCGTGGTGCTGACCGGCCATTCCGACAGCAACACCCCCGTCTCGGGCCCCGTCACCTTCATCCTGACGCACGGACGGATCGTCACCGTGCGCCACCACGCAAGCCGCCCCTTCGACACCTACCCCACCCGCGCCGACAAGGTCGGGCCGGGATGCACGAGCGCCAACCGCATCTTCCTGTCGCTTGTGGACGAGATCGTGGGCCGTCTGGCCGATCTGCTGGAATCGGCGGGGCGCAACCTCGACCAGCTGTCGCGCACGGTCTATGACCCCGCGCGCCGCGGCGGAAACCAGCTGCGGCTGGAGGTCGCGCTGCGGCAGGTCGGGCGCGAAGGCGAACTTCTGGGCCATGTCCGCCTTGCCCTGCTGACGCTGGGCCGCGCGCTGGGCTTCTATTCCCAGACCGCCCGCGAACGGACGGGGGACGAGGGGCTGTCGGCCACGGTGGAAAACCTGACGCGCGATATCAACGCGCTGGAGGTGCATACCGATTTCCTGTCGGCCCGCGTCGGCCTTGCCTCGGATGCCACGCTGGGGATGATCAACCTTGCCCAGAATTCCACCGTGCGGATCGTGTCGGTGGTGGCGGTGCTGTTCTCGCCGCCGACGCTGATCGCATCGGTCTACGGGATGAACTTCGATGTCATGCCGGAACTGTCGCAGCCCTGGGGCTATCCCGTGGCGATCGGGGCGATGGTGCTGGCCTCGGCCGGGACATGGGCCTATTTCCGCTGGCGCAACTGGCTTTAGGCCAGCGCCACGCCACCGCGCCAGACACCCCGCAGCCCGCCATCGGGGCCGAGATGCAGGAAATCCGCCCGCGCGCCCGCCCGCAGCGTGCCGATGTCGTGCCGACCGATCACCCGTGCGGGGATGGATGTGGCCATCGCCAGCGCGCGGGTTTCGGCGATGCCGATGGCGGCCAGCGTGGCGACCGCCTGCGGCAGCGTCAGGTCGGCCCCCGCCAGCGTGCCATCCGCAAGGGTCAGCCGCCCGCCGCCGCGCCGGATCAGGCGGCCGCCCAGCCGCATGTCGGTCCGGTCCGTCCCCGCCAGCGCCATGCAATCGGACACGAGGAAGATGCCCTCCCCCTTGGCGGCCAGCGCCACGCGCAGGGTGACGGGATCGACATGGAGGCCATCCGCGATCAGCCCCGCGAACCCGTCCCCGTCCAGCACCGCGCCCGCCAGACCGGGCGCGCGGCTTGTCATCTGGCTCATGGCGTTGAAGAGATGCGTGGCGCAGCGCGCGCCCGCCTGCATCGCGCGCCGCGCCGTGGCGGCATCGCAATCGCTGTGGCCAAGGCTGACGACGATCCCCGCTTCGGTCAGGCGGGCAATCTGCGCGGGTGTCACCGCCTCGGGCGCGACCGTCACCATCAGCGCGGGCAGGCGCGGGCGGGCAGCCGTCAGACGCGACAGGTCGCCCTCTGTCATGGGCCGGATCAGCGCCGGATCATGCGCCCCCGCGCGGCGCGGGTCGAGGTGCGGCCCCTCCAGATGCAGGCCGAGGAAGCCCGCAACACCCCGCCGCGCCGCATCCGCCCCCGCTGTCAGCACCCGCGCGGTGGCATCGGTGGTATCGGTGATCAGCGTGGGCAGGCAGCCCGTCGCGCCAAGACGGGCCATCGTGGCGCAGATCCCTGCCAGTGCATCGGCATCGGTCGCGCCATCGACCGCGATGCCGCCCGCGCCGTTCACCTGCAGGTCGATCATGCCGGGCACGATCATGCCCTCGCCCAGATCGACCGTCTTTCCGTCGGCCGGACCGAAGCCCGCCACGCGCCCGCCTTCGACCCGAAGCGCGCCATCGCAAAAGGCCGTGCCGTCGAAGATGCGGGCCGCGCGGAAGGAAAGCTGCGTCATGTCCGGCCTTTTGCAGGGGCGTCTCTGTCTGGCGCCACCATAGGAAGCCCGCGCGGCCCGCGCAAAGGGCGAAGCGTGCCTTCACCGGCCTTTACGACAGGTTGTATTGTGTCCCCCGTGCGCCACAATCCCTGCGCCTTGACCCTTCCATTGGGGTGTTCCCCAACTTTTGCTGGTAATCCTGCCCATACCAAGGTATCTGTCGAACCAATAGGGCCCGAAAGAGGCCGGTAAATCGGGCGCTTCCTTCAAGGCAGCCCCTTTGAGGCGGAGTAGTGATTATGAGTACGGCGATTGATTTCGCCGTCCGCGATGCTGCGGGCGGACTCCAGCATGGCATCGTGTCCGGCGCGGACACGGGCAACTTCATCCAGATCGGCGCGGGCGACACGGTCTCGCTGAACCTCTCGCAGGCTTCGGTGGTGTCCTATCAGAATGTCGATGGCGATCTTGTCATCGAACTGGTGGACGGGCGGGTGATCGTGCTGCAAGGCTGGTTCGACCAGCCCGCCGGATTGCAGACGCTTTACCTCAGCTCGGACGGGATGCTGGATCAGGTCTATCTGGCCGATACCGGCGCAGGCGTTCTGGCCGCGAACTACGCACCCGTCCAGAGCTATGGCGAGAAGTGGAGCCCGCTGGACGGGCTGCGCCATGACAGCCCCGATATGCTGGCCGCGAACATGGGCGCGACCGACGAACCCGCCGGAATGGGCCTCTTTGCCCCCGCGCTTCTGGGTGCGGGCGGGTCCGGCGCGCTGGTGGGCGGCGCGGCGCTTCTGGGTGGCGCGGCGCTGCTGGGCGGCGGTGGCGGCGGCGGTTCGGGTGGCGGTACCGGTGGCGGCACGGGCGGCGGAACCGGCGGTGAAACGGGTGGCGGCACAGGCGGTGGCGGCTCTGGCGGTGGCGCGGGCGGCGGTGGCGGCGGTACCGGGGGTGGTGGCGGTGGTGGCAGCACCCCGATCGTTCCCACCGTGGATGGCACCGGCACGACCGCGACCCTGACCACGAACACCCCGAACCCGTCGATCACCGTGACCGGCACCGGCGCGCCGGGCGACACGGTCACGGTCGTGATCGGCGACCGCACCGGAACGACGACGATCGGGACGGATGGCAGATGGTCGACGACCTTCCCCGGCACCGGACTGCCTGCCGATGGCACCCACACCGCACAGGTGACGGTGGGCCATGGCGGCGGCGGCTCGACCAGCCTGACGGGCCCGGGCTTCGTGCTGGACATGAACCCGCCTGCCGTGTCGGTGACCGATGGCACCCGTTCGACGGGCGATGTGGAAAACCTTGCCGAATGGCAGGACGGCGTGACGATCACCGGATCGGGCGAGCCGCGGGCGACGATCCGCGTGACCATCGACGGCCGGCATCAGGATACGACCGTCGGTCAGGACGGCACGTGGAGCGTGACCTTCCCCCACGGCTCGTTCGAGGCCGGCGAGCGGACCCATGCCGTCACCGTCACCGCGACCGACGGGATGGGCAACCGCACCACGATCACCGATGTGCTGGTGATGGATACGGTTCCCAACCCGCTGACCATCGGCACCGTGGGCGGCGACAACCGCCTGAACCTTGACGAGGTCCGCGCCCCCGTCGCCATCGGCGGCATGACGGCCCCCGGCGCGACGGTCGAGATCACGGTGCAGGGCATCGCGGGAAGCTTCACCCGCACGGCGGATGCCAACGGGGCATGGACGCTGGAGTTGCCCGCGAACAGCTTTCCCGCGGGCACCTATGACCGTCTGGTTTCGGTCACGACGCAGGATGCCGCGGGCAACCCCAGCAGCCAGACCCGCACCATCCGCATCGATACCGAAAACGCTGTCACCTTCGACAGCACGGCCGCGCACCCCGCCCTCTCGGATGGCGTGGTCAACCTGCGCGAGTCGCAGGGCAGCCTGACGCTGACGGGCCGCGCCGAACCCGGTTCGCAATGGGTGCGCGTCGCGTGGCTGGGGGCAGAGATCCCCGCGCAGGTGGACGCGCAGGGCAACTGGACCGTCACCTTCCCCGCAGGCGCTGCGGGAACGGTGTCGCGGGATTCCACAGTCACCGTCACCTCGCTCGATGCGGCGGGCAACCCCGCCGTCGCGCGGATGCCGGTGCGGATCGACCTTGAATCGACCGTGATCCCCGAAGCCAGGCCGGTCGGGGCCGACAACATCCTGAACGCGGCGGAACGGGCGGCGGGTTTCGTGCTGGACGGCATGGCCGATCCCGGCGCGCGGGTCGAGGTGCGGGTGAACAACGTCATGATCGGCACCGCCATCGCCGACGGGACGGGGGCATGGTCGCTGCAACTGACCAGCAGCCACCTGCCGTCGGGCGCGTCGGGCACGGGCACGATCAGCGTGCGCGCGACCGATCCGGCGGGCAACGTCTCGGACTGGGTGGAACGGCGCTTCGACATCGACACGGTGGCCGATCCCGCCCCCCTCTGGGCCAAGGATTTCGGCGGCGGCGGGCAGCTTGACGGGCTGGCCACCTATGCCGCGCCGGGCAGCTACAGCTATCATGCGGTCGGGGCCGACGGCCGCGTGACGCAGGTTTCCACCACGACCGAGATCGGCCGCACCGTCGATCACGAAGGCCATATGGTGGCCAGCGACTTCGTCTTCTTCAACACCCCCGTCGCGGATGGCAGCTATCTGGTGATCCAGGGCCGTGACGCCGCCGGAAACGAGGCGAGCACGCTCTATCTGCGGACCACGGGCGAGACGACGGTGGACCTGAACCGCGCGGGCCTGCGCCAGTTCGACATCGCGGCGATCGACCTGTCGTCGTCGGATGCGAACCTGACGATCACCGAACAGCAGATCCTGAACATCACGGGGCCGGACCGGACGCTGGTCATCCGTGGCGGGGCGGACGATGTGGTGAACATGTCGGGCGCGGTGCTGCAGGGCACGACGACGATCGGCAACCACAGCTTCGCGCAATACACCCTGGGCTCGGCCACGGTTTTTGTCGATACCGACATCCAGCGCAACAACGGGGTGGTCTGACCGCGCAAAGGCAAAGGGTCCATGATGGCCGATCATCGCCCCGCCCGTCTTGCCCTTCTTGCAACGCTCGGGCTTGCGCTGACGGGCTGCGTGGGCGCCCTGCCCTTCGCGCAGCCCGCCACGCGGGCGGCCTTCAGCCCCGCGGATCCCGCGCTGGCCACGCCCGCGCGGCAGGGGTCGGCCATCATCGACGACCTGCGCGCGCGGCAGAGCGTGCTGCCTGCGGGCGGCCCCTATGCCGCGATTGCCGATGCCGTGATCGCCAACGCCTCGGGCGCGTCCGAGGCGCAACTCCGCATGAGCCGCCTTCAGGCCGAGGCGCAGGCGAAGAACTGGCTGCCGCGCATCGGGCCGCAGGTGTCGCTCACCTCGCTCGGCACGGTGCTGGCGCAGATCGTGGTGGATCAGGCGCTGTTCGACCATGGCCGCCGCGCCGCCGAACGCAACCACGCCGCCGCCGATGTCGAGGTGGCCGCCGTCGCGCTGGTCGCGGACATGAACCAGCGCGTGCATGACGGCATCGCCGCATGGATCGATGCCGAACAGGCCCGCGCGCAGGCGGGCGTGGCCGAACGCGCCGCGCTGCGGCTGGCGGAATACGAACGCATCGTGTCGATCCGCGTGCAGGGCGGGCTGTCGGACCGGTCGGAACAGCAGATCATCGCCCAGACGCGGGCCGAGATGCAGGCCACCGTCAGCGCCGACCGCCAGACCATCGCGCAGGCGCTGTCGGAACTGTCAGGCCTGACCGGCGGGCGCGTGCCGCAGGGGGCGGGCACCGAAAGCCTGCCCGCCGACCGTGCGGGCGTGCCGCCCCTGTCGGTGCTGGCCAGCCGTGCCCAGGGCGCGCGCATGCTGGCCGAGGCCGACATGGCCCGCGCCGGATTGCTGCCGGGCCTGAACGCGCAGGTCGCGCTGGATCAGGATGGCGCACTGTCGCCTGGCCTGACGCTGGGCGGGGCCACCTTTGGCGCGGGCATGGGCGCGCGACGGCAGGCGCTGGATGCGACCCCCGATCTGGTGGACCGCCGCAACGCCGAAGCCGCGTCCGAGGCCGACCGCCGCATCACCGCGCTGGGGGCCGAGATCGCCGCCCTCCGCGCGCGGCAGGCGCAGGGCGACGGCGTTCTGCGCCAGACGATGGCGAACCTCGACCTGTTCACCGAACAGTACCGTCTTGGCGGGCGCAGCCTTGTCGATCTGGTGGGCCAGTTCGACGCCGCCGCGCGGCTGGAGCGGGACCAGATCTCGCTATCCTACGAAATCGCGCGGCTAGAGGTGGCCATCGCCCGCGAACGCGGCGTCCTGATCGACGGGGCAAAGCTGTGAGCGCGGCCAGCAAGGTCATCTCCTTCGATCTGCGCCGCGCCCGTCCGGACGAGGTGGCCGCCGCCCCCGCCGCCGCCCCCTTGCCCGCGCAGACGCTGACCCTGCCGCAGGGGCCGCGTCTGGTGGCCCCGCCGCCCGCGCCCGCACCGCCTGCCCCGCCGTCACGCTGCGATATCGCCGCGGCCTATGCGGGTCTGCTGGGGGTCGATCTTCCCGCCGCCGATCTGGCCGACCATCTGGCGCGCCAAGGCCGTGCCGACCGCCCCGATCTGGCCGATCTCGCGCGGGCGCTGTCGGCATCGGGCCTGTCGGTCAGGATCGCGCGGAACGACGCGCAAGGCTGGCCCGCGCTGGCCGAGATGGTATCGGGCCAGATCGTGCTGGTCCTCGGTTCCCGCGACGGGAGGGTGGAGCTTTACGATCCCGCCCTGCCGCAGCGGCGCAGCGAGGTGGCCGAGCGGGATTTCCTGCCCTACCACACCGGCCGCGTCCTGATCGCGCGGGCGCGCTTCGAACAGGTCGCGGAACGCCACGGCGACGGGCAGGCGCAGCCGCACTGGTTCTGGGGTGAGTTCCGCCACTACCGCCGCCAGCTGGCCGAGGTGGCGGCCGGCTCTTTCGTGGCGAACCTGCTGGCGACGGCGGTCGCGCTCTATTCGCTGCAGATCTATGACCGCGTGATCCCCAACCAGTCGGAGCCGACGCTCTGGGTGCTGACGCTGGGCGCGCTTCTGGCCATCGCGCTGGACGCCGCGCTGCGCGTGGCGCGGTCAGGCCTGATGGACATGACCGGCAAGCGGATCGAACTGACCGTGCAGGACAGGCTGATGCGCCGCATCCTCGGCATGCGGGCCGCCCCCGCCGAACGCCGCCCGTCCGAGGTGTTCTCGGCCATCCGCGATTTCGGATCGGTGCGTGAATTCTTTACCGCAGGCACCATCGGCACGCTGGCCGACCTGCCCTTCCTGTTCATCTTCCTGCTGCTTGTGGCCATGATCGGCGGGCCGGTGGTCTGGGTGCTGATCGCGGGCGGGATCCTGATGGTTCTGCCCGGTTTCCTTGTGCAATCGCGCATGGTGCGGCTGACGGCGGAAACGCAGGGCGCGGGCACCCGCGCGGCAAAGCTGCTGTATGAGACGGTCTTCGAACACGAAACCCTTGCCACCCAGCGCGGCGAGGATCGGGTGATGCGCCTGTGGAACGAGCTTGTCACCCTGCAGGCGGTGAAATCCGCCGACCAGCGCCGGATCACCACATGGCTGACGACATGGGCGGCGTCGGTCCAGCAGGCGACCTATATCCTGTCGGTGCTGATCGGCACCTATCTGGTCTTTGCGGGACAGTTCACCGTGGGCACCATCATCGCGGTCGGCATCCTTGCCGGTCGCACGCTGGGGCCGCTGTCGGGCCTTGCCGGGCTTCTGGCGCGCTGGACGCAGGTCAGGGCCGCGCTCGACGGGCTGGAAGGCGTCGCCCGCGCCCGCCAGACCGAAGGCGAAGGGCAAAGCTTCCTGCGCCGCGAACGGCTTTCGGGCGCCTATGAGCTGCGCGAGTTCCGCTTCACCTATGACCCCGCCGCCGCGCCCACGATCGATCTGCCCGCGCTGGTGATCCCTGCGGGGCAGAAGGTGGCGGTGCTGGGCGCGAACGGTTCGGGCAAGTCCACGCTTCTGCGCCTGCTGGCGGGCATCTTCGATCCCACCGCAGGCCGGATGATGCTGGACGGGGCCGAGATGTCGCAGATCCACCCGCGCGACCTGCGCCGTTCCATCGGCTGGCTGGGGCAGGATGTGCGGCTGTTTTCCGGCACGTTGCGCGACAACCTGAACCTGACGCAGCTGGAACGCGACGACGACCGCCTGCTGGCGGCGCTGGATTTCGCGGGGCTGGGGGCGTTCGTGCGGGCGCATCCGCGCGGCCTCGACCTGCCGATCCGCGAGATGGGAGAGGGCCTGTCCGTCGGGCAGCGCCAGTCGGTCGGCTGGGCGCGGCTGTGGTTGCAGGATCCCGCCATCGTGCTTCTGGACGAACCCACCGCCGCGCTGGACCAGACGCTGGAGGCGACGCTGGTCGCGCGGCTGGGGCCGTGGCTTTCGGGGCGGACGACGGTGATCGCCACCCACCGCCTGCCGATCCTGCAGCTGTGCGACCGGACGCTGATCCTGCAATCGGGGCGGCTGGCCGTCGATGGCCCGCGCGCCGCCGTGCTGGCCCATCTGCAGAAGGGGGCGCCATGACCGCGACGTTCGAGGCCCCCTCGGACATGGGGATGAAGGGGCCCAGCCTGACGACATGGCTGATCGCCGCGACGGTCCTGATCGCGCTGATCTGGGCGGCGCTGGCATGGGTGGATGAAATCGTCCGCGCGCCGGGGCAGATCGTGCCCTCCTCGCGCCCGCAGATCATCCAGAACCTCGAAGGCGGCATCCTTGCCGAATTGCACGTCGCCGAAGGCGACGAGGTCGCGGCGGGCCAGACGCTGGCGCGCCTGCAGGGCACGCAGTATCAGGCGGTGGTCGATGAACTGTCCGACCAGATCGCCGCGCTGGAAATCCGCCGCCTGCGGCTGGAGGCCGAGATGGCCAATGACGTGGATTTCCCCGTTCCCGACGATCTGGCCCTGCGCGTGCCCGATATCGTGGCGTCCGAACGCACCCTGTTATCGGCGCGGCAATCCGACTATGCCGCCCGCCGCGAAGGGGCCGAGGCGGTGCTGGCACAGGCCGACCGCGAATATGACATGGTCCGCCGCATGTTCGATCAGGGCGTCGCCCCCGAGATCGAGGTGACGCGTGCCAAGAAGGCCAAGAACGATGCCGAAGCGCGCCTGAACGAGGTGGTGACGACCACGCGCCTCGACCGTGCCGATGCCTATGCCAAGACCCAGGGAGAACTGGCCAGCCTGCGCCAGAAGCTGAAACTGTCGCAGGACCAGCTGTCGCGCACGGTGCTTGTCGCGCCGATGCGGGGGGTGGTGAACAAGCTTTCGGTCACCACCATCGGCGGCGTGGTGCGACCGGGCGAGGAGATCCTGCAGATCATCCCGCTGGAAGGCGAGATGTTCGTGGAAGCCAAGGTCAAACCCGCCGACATCGCCCAGATCCGCGAAGGGCAGGATGCCACGATCAAGCTGTCGGCCTATGACTACACGATCTACGGAACGCTGAAGGCCAAGGTGCATTTCGTCTCTGCCGACATCTTCCGCGACGAGCGTTCGCGCAATCCCGATGGCGATCCGCATTACCGCGTGACGCTGAAGGTGGACATGACGCAACTGACCGACCGCCAGCAGGAACTGCGGATCAAGCCCGGCATGCAGGCCGAGGTCGAGCTGAACACCGGCGCCAAGACGATCCTGCACTATCTGACCAAACCGCTCTGGCGCGGGTCAGAGGCGCTGCGCGAACGCTAGCCCCGCCGCGCGGCATCGATGGCCGCGACGTCGATCTTGCCCATGTCCATCATCGCGGTGAAGGCGCGCCGCGCCTCGTCGCCGCCGGCGGCCAGCGCCTCGGTCAGGGTGCGGGGGGTGATCTGCCATGAGATCCCCCAGCGGTCCTTGCACCAGCCGCAGGCGCTTTCCTGCCCGCCATTGCCCACGATGGCATTCCAGTAGCGGTCGGTTTCGGCCTGATCCCCGGTCATGATCTGGAAGGAAAACGCCTCGGACGGGCGGAAGGCGGGGCCGCCGTTCAGGCCCATGCAGGGAATGCCCATGACGGTGAATTGCACCGTCAGCACATCCCCCGCCTTGCCCGAAGGGAAATCGGCAGGGGCATGGAAAACCCCGGTCACGGCGCTGTCGGGAAAGGTCGCGGCATAGAAGCGCGCGGCCTCTTCGGCATCGCGGTCGAACCACAGGCAGAGGGTGTTGCGGGACGGTTGCATGGCGGGTCCTCCATCAAAGGCCGGAAACGAACCCGCATCGGCCGGCGCGGTTTCCCGAACCTTGCGCCGGAATGCCCCGCCGTCAACGACCCTAGCGCTTCACGCTTGCGGTGACGTAATTCACCGACAGGTCGCGCGACGACAGGCTCCACCGCCACGAGACGGGGTTGAACACCATCCCCTTGCGGTCCACCGGATCGAGCCCCGCCTGACGGATCAGGGCGTAAAGCTCGTCCGGCGTGATGAACTTCTTCCAGTCATGCGTGCCCTTGGGCAGCCAGCGCATCACATGTTCCGCCCCGATGATCGCCATGACATAGCTTTTCGGATTGCGGTTCAGCGTGGAACAGACCATCAGCCCGCCGCGTTTGAGCAGCTGCTGGCAGGCGGTCAGATAGGCCAGCGGATCGGCCACATGTTCCACCACCTCCATGTTCAGCACCACGTCGAATTGTTCGCCCGCGGCGGCCAGATCCTCGGCCGTGGTGTGGCGGTAGTCGATCGCAAGCCCCGACTGTTCGGCATGGATGCGCGCCACGGGGATGTTGCGCGCCGCCGCATCCGCGCCCACCACCGTCGCCCCCAGCCGCGCCATCGGTTCCGACAACAGCCCCCCGCAGCAGCCGATGTCCAGAATCCGCAGGCCCGCAAAGGGTGCGGGCTGGGTCAGGTCACGGCCGAATTCCGCCGCGATCTGGTTCGTGATGTAATCCAGACGGCAGGGGTTGAGCATGTGCAGCGGCTTGAACTTGCCGTTCGGGTCCCACCATTCGGCGGCCATCGCCTCGAACTTGGCGACTTCGGCGGGATCGACGGTGGTCTGGGCGGTCATGCTGTCATCCTTCGTGTTTGCTTTGGACCTGCGGCGCACAGCCGTTATATAGGACGGTGATGGAGACCAGATCAGGCCAAAAGCGCGCAGTCGAATTCCTGTACCCGCCGATCGACCCTTTCGATCAGCGCGTGATCGACGTGGGCGACGGCCACCGCATCTATGTCGAACAATGCGGCAACCCTTACGGCGAACCCGTCGTGGTGCTGCATGGCGGGCCGGGGGGCGGGTGCAGCCCCGCGATGCGCCGCTATTTCGACCCCGCCCATTACCGCATCATCCTGTTCGACCAGCGCGGCTGCGGGCGGTCTCGGCCCCATGCCGCGGTCAGCCAGAACACGACATGGCATCTGGTGGGCGATATCGAGGTGATCCGCAAGGCGCTGGGCATCGACCGCTGGATCTGCTTCGGCGGAAGCTGGGGCGCGACGCTGGCGCTGGTCTATGCCATCAGCCATCCCGACCGCGCCGCCCGCCTGATCCTGCGCGGCGTCTTCCTGATGACGCAGGCCGAACTCGACTGGTTCTATGGCGGCGGGGCGGGGGCCTTTTTCCCCGATCTCTGGGCGCGCTTCGTCGGTCCGATCCCGCAATCCGAACGCGGCAACCTGATCGCCGCCTATCACCGCCGCCTCTTTTCCGGCAACCTGATGGAGGAGACGCGCTACGGCCGCATCTGGGCGAACTGGGAAAACGCGCTCGCCTCGGTCCACCATGACGGGCCTCTGGGCGAAAGCCCGTCGGACTATGCCCGCGCCTTCAGCCGGATCGAGAACCACTATTTCCAGAACGGCGGCTTCCTCGAGGAAGACGGCTGGATCCTGCGCGAACGCCGCCGCATCCTGCATATCCCCGCCACGATCATCCAGGGCCGATACGACATGATCTGCCCGCCCCTTGCGGCGTGGAAACTGGCCGACGGCTATGACAAGTGCGAGTTGAAGCTGATCCCCTTCGCGGGCCATGCCCTGTCCGAACCGGGGATCAGCGAGGCGCTGGTGCGCGTGATGGACCGCCTGCGCAGTCCGTGATCCGTCGCTAGGCCGAACGTCCCCGCGCGATACGCAGGAACTCCACCACACGGCGGTTCGTCGGCGTGCCTTCGCTGCGGTGCCAGCCCTCGCGCGGGTGGCGCGCGATCTTCATGAAGGCACGGACGCGGCCCCCCTTCGACGGGGCGCGGCGGTCGGCGATATGCTTCGACATGGTCGGTCCTCCTTGAACCCGGGAAAGCCGGGCGGTCACGGTAGCCCGATTCGGCCCCCGCCCAAAGGCGGCAGGCGGATGGGTCGCGGACCCCCGCCGCCCTGACGGCGGTCAACCGCCGACGATCCCCGAAGCCCAGCCCTGCACCGCGCCGGCAAGGCCGGCCACGGCCCCGGGGCGGGCCCATGCGGCCGCGGCCAGCGCCGCGATCAGCACGGGGCCGGCGGCGCACAGGTTCAGCAGCGTGCGGAACGGCTCTTTCCGCGTCTTGTGGCGGAAGCGGCGCTGGGCGAGCTTGGCCCCCGGCCAGCCGCCCAGAAAGGCCAGCAGCAACAGCGTCGTCTCGGGCACCCGCCAGTCGCCGCGGACCGCGCGTTCCTTGTCACGGACAAAGGCGAGGAAGGCCCAAAGGCTCATCACCCAGAAGAACGCGAAAAGACCGGTCACGAAAAACATCATTGAAAAATTCCCGCATGGGTCGAAAAACCCCACCGCTCCACACGCGATATCAGAGCGCGCCGAGCCGCGCCACAGCCCAGCGGGCGGCATCCGCCACCGTCGGGTCGGGGTCATCCGCCAGCCGCGCCGCCACGGCGCGAAGATGCGTCAGGCCGGAATTGCCGATGGCATAGAGCACGTTGCGTACGAAGCGGTCGCGCCCGATCCGCTTGATCGGGCTGCCCGCGAAGCGCGCGCGAAAGGCGGCGTCATCCAGCAGGGCCAGCTCGGCCAGTTCCGGTGCGCCGACGCGGGGGGCATAGCCCATCTCCTTCGGCATCTGCGCGAACTTGTTCCACGGGCAGACCGCCAGACAGTCGTCGCAGCCGTAGATGCGATTGCCCATCAGCGCGCGCAGGTCGGGGTCCACCGGCCCTTTGTGTTCGATCGTCAGATAGGAAATGCAGCGCCGCGCATCCAGCTGGTAGGGCGCCGGAAAGGCCCGCGTCGGGCAGATGTCGAGGCACGCCGTGCAGCTTCCGCAATGGCTGACCTCGGGGGCGTCCTTCGGCAAGTCGAGCGTGGTGAAGATCGCGCCGAGGAAGAACCAGTTGCCTAAGCTCCGCGACAGAAGGTTGGTGTGCTTGCCCTGCCAGCCCAGACCCGCCGCCTGCGCCAAGGGCTTTTCCATCACCGGTGCGGTGTCCACGAAGACCTTGATCGCCGCGTCCCCGCCCGCCTGATCCAGCAGCCACCGACCCAGCCGCTTCAGCCGCCGCTTGACCAGATCGTGGTAATCCTTGCCCTGTGCATAGACGCTGATCGCCGCGCGGTCGGGCTGGCCCAGAACCGCCAGCGGGTCGCCTTCGGGGGTATAGACCTCCGCCAGCATGACCACGGACCGCGCCTCGGGCCAGAGCGCGGCCGCATTCCCGCGCCATTCCATCCGCTCGGCCATCCAGCCCATCTGCCCGTGCCGCCCCGCCGCGACGAACTCCGCCAGACGCGCCGCTGCCCCGGGCACCGCATCGGGCGCGCAGATACGGGCCGCCGAGAACCCCTCTGCAAGGGCCCGCGTGACGAGTGCCTGCTTCAGACCCTCCGCATCCTTCATCTGTTCAAAAATATCCTCGGGGGGAGTCGCCCGAACGGGCGACGGGGGGCAGACGGCCCCCCTGCGACGGCAGCCGCCTAGAAATCCAGATCGGCATAATGCGCGGGCGGCGGGAAGCCCGGCACCTGATCGGCCAGAAGCGTGCGGAAGCTGGGGCGCGACTTCACCTTGGCATACCAGTCCTTCACCACGGCAGACCGGTTCCAGTCCACGTCGCTGATATAGTCGAGGCAGGACAGATGCGCCGCGGCGGTGAAATCGGCCAGCGTCATCACATCGCCTGCCAGCCAGCGCCGGTGCTCCAGAAGCCACGCCATGTAATCGAGGTGATACTTGATCCGGTTCGCCCCGAACTTGACGTTCTTGCTGTCGGGGTAGCCCTGACCCATGACCTTCTTGTTCACCCGCTCATAGAGCAGTTTCGACGTCACCTCGCCATGGAACTTGTCATCGAACCAGGCACACAGGCGGCGCACCTCGTAGCGCATGTCGGGATCGCGCGGCATCAGTGCGGGCTGGGGCACGGTCTCTTCCAGCCATTCGCAGATCGCCTGGCTTTCCGAAAGCGTGCGGCTTTCCACCTTCAGGATCGGGATCTTGCCCGCCGGATTGCGGCGCAGGAAATCGGGGCTGGGTTCCCAGTAGCGTTCCTCGACCAGTTCGACCTCCAGCCGCTTTTCGGCAAGCGTCAGGCGGACTTTCCGGCAAAAGGGCGAAAGGGCGAAGTGGTAAAGGCGGATCATGCGGGTCAATATGTCCTGTGCTGGCCTTTTCCATGCCGCGACGGGCGCGGGAATTCAATGCTTGGCAGCGTCACTCTTCAAAGCAGGCCGCGCGCCCATCCGCAAGGATGGTGTCCGCCCCCGACATGATCGCCCGCGTCCTCTGCCGCACGAAGTTCGACGGGTCCGAGGCCGAGCGTCCCTTGGGATCGGGCAGCACGGCCGCCAGCCGCGCGGCCTGCGTGGGCGACAGGTCGCGCGCATCGACGCCGAAATGGTGCTGCGCCGCCGCCTGCACGCCGAAGACGCCCTCGTCGAATTCCGCGACGTTCAGATAGACCTCGAGCACGCGGCGCTTGGACCAGACCAGTTCCACCACCGGCGTCAGCATCGCCTCGACGGCCTTTCGCAGCCAGCTGCGCTCGTGCCAGAGGAAGACGTTCTTCACCGTCTGCTGCGTGATGGTCGATGCGCCGCGGTTCGATCCTTCGGCCACCGCCTCGCGGATCGCGGCCATGTCGAAGCCCCAGTGGCGGCAGAAATTCGCATCCTCGGCCGCGACGGCGGACCGCGCCATGACGGGGGCGATATCCTCGAACGCGACCCAGTCCTTCGACACGCCGCCAAGGCGGACGGTTTCGGACAGGATGTAGATGTTGGTGGGCACGGGGACGAAGCTGAACAGCAGGATCAGGACGGCATAGAGCGCCCCGATCCCCGCCAGCCCGCGCAAGGCCCAACGCACCAGCCGCCGCCGCAGGGGCAGGGCCGGTTCTGCCGCGGGGGCGGGTGTCGCGGCCTTGCGGCGCGGTTTCGGGGGGGCGTTTTCCGTCATGGCGGCCAGCATAGCCACGATGCGCGCCACAGGGTCAAGCCGTGCCGCTTTGCGACATGCCGGAATCGCGCTATCCTTTGGGCATGAACGCACATGTCGTCGAATTGCCGGACGAAACCGAAGCCTGGGCCACCGCAAGGGCCGAGGCAGAGGGGTTTGCGACCCTGTCGGACTACATGGCCCATCTGGTGCAGCGGCAGAAGGATATCGAAACCCTGCGCGCCATGCTGGCCGAAGGGCAGGAGGACGGGACCCACGACTGGACCGCGGTCGAGGCAGAGCTGCACCAGATCCTGTCATCGGCGGCGCCTTGATCGCAGTCCGGTTCAGCGGGCCCGCGCGGCGCGATCTGAAGGATGCGACGGTTCATTACTCCGCCGTGGCAGGACAGTCCGTCGCGGCACGGTTCGTGGACGCGTGGACGGAGTGTCGCGTCCTGCTGTCCACCTACCCCGAGGCCGGTTCGCCGCGCTTCGGTGTCGCGTTGGGCGCGCCCGACATCCGCTCTCTGCCCCTGCGCGGCTTCCCCTACCTCGTCTTCTACCGGATCGGGCCGCAAGGCATCATGGTGCTTCGCATCCTTCACAGCGCCCGCGACATTCCGGCGACGCTCCGCCCCTGATCTTCCGCCGGTGACCCTTCGCCCATGAAAAAGGCCCCCGCAGGGGCCTTTTCCTTGTCCGTCCCGTGTCGGCCGGTCACTCGGCCGGAACTTTCTGCGCCTCGTCCGTCAGGGGGTGGGGCAGGCGGCTGACCATCTCTTTCGGGCAGACCTGCAGGAAGTTGCGCTTCTCCACCTCCCAGTCGGCAAGGATGCGGGCACCGATGCGCGACCCCGTCTCTGCCACATGCGCCTCGATCAGGCCCTTCAGCTGGGCTTCCCAGTGGGGATGGCCGATGCCGCAGGTCAGGATCGATTCGAGGTTCATGAAATCCTCGGCCACGCCGTTGGGGTCGTAGACATAGGCCATGCCGCCCGTCATGCCCGCGCCGAAGTTGGCACCGATCCGGCCAAGGATCACCGCCACGCCGCCGGTCATGTATTCGCAGCCGTTCGATCCGCAGCCTTCGACCACCACCTTGGCGCCCGAGTTGCGGACGGCAAACCGTTCGCCCGCGCGGCCCGAGGCGTAGAGATACCCATCGGTCGCCCCGTACAGCACGGTGTTGCCGATGATCGTATTCTCTTCGGCCTTCAGCGGCGAGGACATCAGCGGGCGCACGGTGATCGTGCCGCCCGACAGGCCCTTGCCGACATAGTCGTTGGCATCGCCCTGCACTTCCAGCTTCAGCCCGCGCACGGCAAAGGCCCCCAGCGACTGCCCGCAGGACCCCGACAGCTTCACCGTCAGGTGGTCGGATTGCAGGCTGTTCCGCATCCCGAACTTCTTGACGATATGGCTCGACGCCCGCGTGCCGATGGTGCGGAGCGTGTTCCGCACCGCATAGGACAGCTGCATCTTCTCGCCATCCTCAAAGAAGCGGTGGCCGTCCTTGATGATTTCGGCATCCAGCGTGTCGGGCACGGCGTTGCGCGGCTTCGACCGGTCGTAGGTGATCTTGTGCGCGCCATCGACCGTGATCAGCAGCGGGTTCAGGTCCAGATCGTCCAGCGCCGCCGACCCGCGCGACACCTGCGTCAGCAGGTCCGCACGCCCGATGATCTCGTCGATCGACCGCGCGCCGATGGAGGCGAGGATTTCCCGCACCTCCTGCGCGTAGAAGGTGATCAGGTTCACCACCTTGTCCGCATTGCCCGTGAACTTCTGGCGCAGCGCCTCGTTCTGGGTGCAGACGCCGACGGGGCAGGTGTTGGACTGGCACTGGCGCACCATGATGCAGCCCATCGCGATCAGGGCGGCGGTGCCGATGCCGTATTCCTCGGCCCCCATCATCGCGGCCATCACGATGTCGCGCCCTGTCCGCAGGCCGCCATCGGTGCGCAGCGTCACGCGTTCGCGCAGGTTGTTCATCGCGAGGACCTGATGCGCCTCGGTCAGGCCCATTTCCCACGGCAGACCGGCGTATTTGATCGACGTGGCAGGCGATGCCCCCGTGCCGCCGTTGTGGCCCGAGATCAGGATCACGTCGGCCTTGGCCTTGGCCACGCCCGCCGCGATGGTGCCCACGCCCGATGCCGACACCAGCTTCACCGTCACCTTGGCGCGCGGGTTGATCTGCTTCAGGTCGTAGATCAGCTGCGCGAGGTCTTCGATCGAATAGATGTCATGATGCGGGGGCGGGCTGATCAGCGTCACCCCCGGCGTCGAATGGCGCAGGCGCGCGATCAGCGCCGTGACCTTCATGCCGGGAAGCTGGCCGCCCTCGCCGGGCTTGGCGCCCTGCGCCACCTTGATCTCAAGCTCCTCGCAGGCGTTCAGGTATTCCGCCGTCACGCCGAACCGGCCCGAGGCCACCTGCTTGATCTTGGCCGACGGGTTGTCGCCATTGGGTTCGGGGTGGAAATGCGCCGGATCCTCGCCGCCCTCGCCCGAGTCGGACTTGGCACCGATGCGGTTCATGGCGACGTTCAGGGTCTTGTGCGCTTCGGGGCTGAGCGCCCCCAGCGACATGCCCGGCGTCACGAAGCGCTTGCGGATCGAGGTGATGGACTCGACTTCCTCGATCGGCACGGGCTTGCCCAGCGTCTTGATGTCCAGCAGGTCGCGGATATGGATCGGCGGGTTCGCCCGCATCGCGGCGGAATACTGCTTCCACAGATCATAGCTCGCGCGGTCGCAGGCCGATTGCAGCATGTGCATCGTCTGCGCTTCCCAAGCGTGCTTTTCGCCCGACCGACGCGCCTTGTAGAAGCCGCCGATAGGCAGGACATCGGCCCCGCCGCGCCAGCCCTTGGCGTGAACCTCTTCCAGTTTCTGCTCGATCCCGTGCAGGCCGATGCCGGAAATGCGCGAATGCATGCCGGGGAAGTATTCGGCCACCATCGCGCGCGACAGGCCCACCGCTTCGAAGTTCAGTCCGCCTCGGTAGGAGGAGATGACGGAAATCCCCATCTTGGACATGATCTTCAGAAGCCCCGCGTCGATGGCATCGCGGTAGCGGCGCATCGCATCGGTCAGCGTGCCGTCGAGCAGGCCGCGGTTGATGCGGTCGGCGATGGAATCCTCGGCCAGATAGGCGTTCACGGTGGTGGCGCCGCAGCCGATCAGCACGGCGAAGTAATGCGCGTCGATGCATTCCGCCGAACGGACGTTGACGGAACAGAAGGTCCGCAGCCCCTTGCGCGTCAGCCAGCTGTGCACCGCGCTGGTGGCAAGGATCATCGGCATCGCCACCTTGTCGGGGCCCTGATGCTGATCGGTCAGCACCAGATGCCCCGCGCCGGAACGCACGGCATCCTCGGCCTCGGCGCGGATCCGCTCCAGCCCGAGGCGCAGGTCGTCAAGGCTGGGGCCGACGGGGAAGGTGCAGTCGATGAAGGCGACCTGCGCCCCGAACTGCTTCACCATCACGTCGAATTCGGCATTGGCGATGAACGGGCTTTCCAAAACGAGGATTTCGGTCTGGCTGGAGTTTTCGTCCAGCACGTTCCGCAGGTTGCCGAAGCGGGTCTTGAGCGACATCACGCGCCCTTCGCGCAGGCTGTCGATGGGCGGGTTCGTGACCTGAGAGAAGTTCTGGCGGAAGAAATGGCTCAGCGGGCGATAGACGGACGACAGCACCGCGGCGGGCGTGTCGTCGCCCATGGATGCCACCATTTCCTTGCCATCCTCGGCCATGGGCGCAAGGACCTGCTCCAGCTCTTCGACCGTGTAGCCCGCCGCGATCTGGCGGCGGCGCAACTCCGCGCCGGTGAAGAGCGGCGCTTCCGGCACGTCGCGCAGCAGGCTGTTCAGATCGACGATCTTTTCGATCCACTGGCCATAGGGCTGGGCGGCGGCGAGTTTGTCCTTCATCTCGGCGTCGTGGTACAGGCGACCCTCAGCCATATCGACGGCGATCATCTGGCCGGGGCCGAGCGCGCCCTTTTCGCGGATGGTGGTTTCATCCACCGGCACCATGCCCGCTTCGGACCCCGCGATCAGCAGGCCGTCGCCCGTGATGACATAGCGCATCGGGCGCAGGCCGTTGCGGTCCAGCCCGCCGCAGACCCAGCGGCCATCGGTCATGGCCAGCGCGGCGGGGCCGTCCCACGGTTCCATGACGGAGTTGCAATAGGCGTACATGTCCGCCCAGGCCTGCGGCATGTCGGTCGTGGTCTTGGACCAGGCTTCGGGCACGAGCATCGTCTTGGCCATCGGGGCCGAACGGCCGGAGCGGACCAGCACCTCGAACACCGCGTCCAGCGCGCCGGAGTCCGACGTGCCCGACGGGATGATCGGCTTGATGTCTTCGGCGGCGTCGCCGAAGTTGTTGGACGCCATGCGGATTTCGTGGCTGCGCATCCAGTTCACGTTGCCCTTCAGCGTGTTGATTTCGCCGTTGTGGGCGAGCATGCGGAAGGGTTGGGCCAGCCACCATTGCGGGAAGGTGTTGGTCGAATAGCGCTGGTGGTAGATCGCGAAGGAGGATTCGAAGCGGTCATCCATCAGGTCGGGGTAGAAGACAGCGACCTGTTCGGCCAGCATCATGCCCTTGTAGATGATCGACCGGCAGGACAGCGAGCAGAGGTAGAGGCCCTGAATCTGGGCCGCGACCGCCGCTTTTTCGATCCGGCGGCGGATGATGTAAAGCTCGCGTTCGAACTGTTCCTGATCGATGTCCTTTTCGCAGCGGATCAGGATCTGTTCGATTTCCGGGCGGGTCGCGTTCGCTTTGTCGCCCAGCACTTCGGTGTTCACCGGGACGTGGCGCCAGCCATAGATGTAATGGCCCATGCGCAGGACTTCGGTTTCCACGATGGTCCGGCAGCGTTCCTGCGCGCCGAAATCGGTGCGGGGGAGGAAGACCTGACCCACGGCGACCAGCTTGTTCATGTCGGGCTCGTGCCCCGTGCGGCGGATCACGTCGTAGAAGAACTTGACCGGGATCTGCACATGGATGCCCGCGCCGTCGCCCGTCTTGCCATCGGCGTCGACCGCGCCGCGGTGCCAGACGGCCTTGAGCGCGTTGATGCCGTTTTCCACGACCTTGCGCGAGGGCTTGCCGGAGATGGAGACAACCAGACCCACCCCGCAGGAGGAATGTTCGTCATCCTGCTTGTACAGCCCGTTGTCGTTCAGCCACTGGCGCTTTGCTTCTTCGGCCTTCACCCAGGCGTCGTCATAGATGGTCATGGCACAGGTCTCCTTACGACTTGGGCGGGAACGGCAGCGACGACATCACGGCGTCGCAGTCGAACAGCGGTTGGGTGCTGGCGAAACCGGGTTCGCCGGGGAAGATGAATTGCATCGGGCTGCCGTCGATGGGGACGTAGGTTCCGTCGCCGCCGTCCCATTCGGACGGGCCCGAGAAGAACAGGCGCCATTCGGCGCTGATGTATTCGTTGCCGCGCGAACGGCGCAGGACTTTGCCGTTCAGGTCCGTCTCGGTGAAGTTGAAGGCGGTTTCCTGAAGCGAGATGCCGTCGATCACCACGGTGCGGCCCGTCAGCGTGTCAGACCCGCGCACGCGGGTGCGTTCGCCCGTGTCGTCGGACAGGCCGAAGATGTAGTTGTCGCGGCCCGTCGATATCAGTTCCGAAAAGGAGGCCGGATCGGCGGGGTTGGGATCCAGCGCCTGACGGACCGGGGGGTCGAGTTCGAAGCTTTCGATCCACTGCGCCTCGTAGTCCACGCGCGAGGAGAAGAAGGCGCCTTCCTGATCGAAGTCGGTGCGCCACTGGTCGCCCTGCGGGTCTGCGCTGCAGATGTAGTGGTTGGACACGCGGCAGCCCTTGGACTGCACGGTGAGGAAGGTTTCGCAGCCCGTCGGCGGGGTGAAGCTGCCCGCCGTGGCGGGCGCGGCGATCAGGACGGCAAGGCAGGACAGAACGGCGCGGGTCATGCGGCTGCTCCTTGGCGGCGGGCGTTCAGGCGGGTGGCAAGCAGCGCGGCCAGTTCCGCCCGGCGGCGCGCGAATGCATGGGCGATCACGTCGGGCAGGATGCCCGCCTGCTTGATCCGGGTGGCGGTGTCGTGGCCCGTGCGGCGCAGCAGGTGGATGTCGGTGTTCGCGGCCTGCGGCAGAAGCCGGAGCTGCGGCTTTTCCAGCCGGGCTTCGCCCATGATGATGGTGTGCTGGGTCGCGGC
>JBEEOG010000219.1:0-4195 GCA_041191745.1 Pseudomonadota bacterium
TGCTCACGGCGCTGGCCGATCTGGGCGGGGTCTGGCCGCTGGAGACGGTGACGGGCGCGCTCACGCGACTGGCGGATGTGGCGGTGGACCTGTCGCTGAAGGCGCTGGTGGCGGATGAAATCCGGCGCGGCAAGCTGCCGGGTGCCGTGCCCGACGACGCCGCGACGGCGGGGGGGATGGTGGCGCTGGCCATGGGCAAGATGGGGGCGGGGGAACTGAACTATTCCTCGGACATCGACCTTGTCTGCCTGTTCGACGAAACGCGCTACGGGGCGGATGCGCATGAGGCGCGCGCGGCTTTCATCCGCGTGACGCGCAAGATGGCGGCCATGCTGTCGGACCTGACGGGCGAGGGCTATGTCTTCCGCACCGACCTGCGCCTGCGCCCTGATGCCGCCGTGACGCCCGTCTGCCTGTCGATGGCTGCGGCGGAGGCCTATTACGAGGCCGAGGGGCGCACATGGGAACGCGCGGCCTATATCAAGGCGCGCCCCTGCGGCGGCGATCTGGCGGCGGGGGAGCGGTTCCTGCGAACCCTCGTCCCTTTCGTCTGGCGCAAGCATCTGGATTTCGCCGCGATCCAGGATGCCCATGACATGCGCCTTCGCATCCGCGAGCACCGCCGCCTGAACGGCCCCCTGACGGTCGAGGGGCACAACATGAAGCTGGGTCAGGGCGGCATCCGCGAGATCGAGTTCTTCACCCAGACCCGCCAGCTGATCGCGGGCGGGCGCGATGCGTCCTTGCGCGACCGCACCACCGTGGGGGGGCTGGCCGCGCTGGCCGCGCGGGGCTGGATCCCGCCCGAGGTGGCCGCCGACCTGACCGGCCTTTACCGCGCGCACCGCGAGGTGGAGCACCGGCTTCAGATGGTGAACGACGCCCAGACCCATGACATGCCGGTCACGCCCGAGGGCGTGGCGCGCATCGCGGCCTTTTGCGGGCAGGAGGAGGCGGCCTTCCGCGCGGGCCTGCTAGACCGTCTGGCGCGGACGGACCGGCTGACCGAAGGCTTCTTCTCGCCCGCCGCCACGGAGGAGGGGCCCGCCCTTTCCGATCAGGCCCGCGCCATCGTCGAGGGCTGGTCGTCCTACCCCGCGCTGCGGTCGGACCGCGCGCAGTCGATCTTCCGCCGCCTGCGGCCCGCGCTGCTGAAGCGCCTGCAAAAGGCCGCCAATCCCGACGAGGCGCTGGTGGCGCTCGATGGCTTTCTGGCGGGGCTTCCGGCGGGGGTGCAGCTTTTCGCGCTGTTCGAGCAGAACCCCGCGCTGATCGACCTGATCGTGGATATTGCCGGCACGGCACCGGGGCTTGCGCGCTACTTGTCACGCAATGCGGGGGTGCTCGATGCGGTGATCGGGGGCAGCTTCTTTGCCGACTGGCCGGGGATGCGGGCGCTTGCGGACGAACTCGCGCGGCGGCTGGAGGATGTGGCGGATTACGAGAAGAAGCTCGATACCGCGCGGCGCTGGATGAAGGAATGGCATTTCCGCGTAGGCGTGCATCACCTGCGCGGGCTGGTCGATGCCTTTGAAGCCGCCAAGCACTATGCCGATCTGGCCGAAGCGGTGATCGCGGCCCTCTGGCCCGTGGTCTGCGCCGATTTCGCGCGCAAGCATGGCGCGCCGCCCGGCCGGGGGGCGGTGGTGATCGGGATGGGCAGCCTTGGCGCCGCGCGGCTGAACGCGGCGTCGGACCTTGACCTGCTGGTCATCTATGACGCGGACGGGGTGGAGCAGTCGGACGGCCCCCGCCCGCTGGCCACGCGGCCCTATTACGCGCGCCTGACGCAGGCGATGGTCACCGCGCTCACCGCGCAGATGCCCGAAGGGCGGCTTTACGAGGTGGACATGCGCCTGCGCCCCTCGGGGCGGCAGGGGCCGGTGGCGACCTCGATCCAGTCCTTCACCGCCTATCAGCGCGACGAGGCATGGACATGGGAACACCTCGCCCTCACCCGCGCGCGGGTGCTGGCGGGCCCCCCCGATCTGGCGGACGAGGTCGAGGCCTTCCGCCGCGCGCTTCTGCCCGAAAAGGGGCGGGGGGCACAGGTGCGCGCCGATGTGGCCGAGATGCGGGCGCGGCTTCAGGCGGCGAAACCCGCCAAAGGCACGCTCGAGGCCAAGAACGGCGCGGGGCGGCTGATGGATATCGAACTGCTGGCCCAGATGTGCGCCCTGATCGCCGGAAGCCCCGCGCGCGGGGTGGAACGCCAGATCGCGGCGGGGGGAAAGGCCTCT
The DNA here is from genome assembly GCA_041191745.1 of Pseudomonadota bacterium. Lineage (GTDB taxonomy): Bacteria > Pseudomonadota > Alphaproteobacteria > Rhodobacterales > Rhodobacteraceae > Paragemmobacter. Next base: position 2,241 of record JBEEOG010000219.1, read on the forward strand.
ATCCTGTCGGATTCGGACATGACGGCGCTTCTGGACGCCTACAGGGTGCTCTGGCGGCTTCAGGCGGGCACGCGGCTTCTGACGGACCGCACGCTCGACCTTGCGGCGCTGGGCGAGGGGGGGCGTGCCTTCCTGCTGCGCGAGACGGGCGAGGCGGATGCCGCCGCGCTGGAGCGGCGGGTCGATGCGGCATCCGCCCTTGCCGCATGTGTGGTCGCGGCCCATGTGGGGGCAGAAGGGGCATAGGATGGGGAGACGGGCCTTGCGACTGAACGAGGCGGACCCGAAAGGGCTGGTGCGGGAAAGCTACCGGATCGAGGGGATCACCGATGGCGAATGCCGTTCGATCCTTGTCGACTGGGCGCTGTCCCTGCCGCTGGATGCGCCGATGCGCGACGCGCTGCGCGTGCTGATCGCGGAATACGGGCTGTCCGCGCCCGACCATCCGATGTCGAAGGTGATGGAAGAGGGGCTGATGGCCCCCGAAAACCCGCGCCGTCGCGGGGGCCGCGCGGCACGGGTGGGCGGCTAGGTCCTGCGCGCGGCCGGCCTTCGGGGGTCAGGCCGCGACGGGCAGGCGGGCGGGGGCATCGTCCCGCGGTGCGTCGTCGCTTTGCGCCAGCGTATCGATCTGGCGGATCGCCACGGTGACTTGCGACAGCCCCGCCGACTGTTCCGCCGCCATCGCGGCAAGATCGGCCATCAGCATGTCCAGATCGGCCACGTTCCGCACGATCCGTTCCAGCGCGCCGCCCGTGTCATCCACAAGCTGCGCCCCCTCGCCCACCCGCAGGGTCGAGGTCGAGACCAGCGACCGGATCTGCTGGGCCGCATCGGCCGAGCGCTGGGCCAGCTTGCGGACCTCGTTCGCCACGACCGAGAAGCCGCGCCCCGCCTCGCCCGCCCGCGCCGATTCCACGGCGGCGTTCAGGGCCAGAAGGTCGGTCTGGCGGGCGATCTCGTCGATCAGGCCCACGATGCGGGTGATCTGGTGCGCGCTTTCCTCGATCGCGGTCATGGCGGTGCGGGTGCGCCCGACCAGCGTGCCGGACTGGCGCGCCTCTTCGGCCGCGCGCGACATGACGGTCTTGGCATGGGCCGTGCTTTCGGCGGCGGATCTTGCGGCGGCGGCGATCTGCTGCACCGCGCGTTCGGCGCGCCGGCCTTCGGCACGCGTGCGCTCGGCCGCGGCATCGGCCCGTTCGCGCGCCAGTTCCGCTTCGGCCTGCGCGGCGGCGGCGCGGTCGGCGGTCTCGGCCAGCCGTCCGCGGCTGTCGCGCAGGTCGGCATCGGCGCGCTGGCGCGCGCGCATGGACCAAGCCAGCACCCCGACCTCGAACAGCACGATGGCGGCATGGATCGCGGTCCGCGCGACCGAATCGATCTGGCCCGTCGCGGGATAGACCAGCGCGGGCACCAGAAGCCCCAGCGTCAGGTGGTGGATCGCCGTCACGGCGGTGGCGACCAGAAGGGCCGCGATGCTGCCCATGGTCGAGACGATGGCAAGGATGGCGAAGAACAGCATATGCGTGTCGATCTGCCAGGCATGGCCCGCCATCGCCGCCGTGACGCCCGCACAGTTGCCGACAAGGGCGAGCGAGAGCAGCATCTTCTCGGCCTCGCCCCCGATGCGGCGCGCGGCAATGGCGATCCCCGCCAGCACCAGCGCCAGAAGCGTCACCGCGACGGCTGGCCCGCCTGCGAGCAGCGCGCAGGCCGGTGCAAGCGGGACAAGCCCGAGCGCGATCAGGCGGGCGATGCCCGTTTCGCGCGACAGGGTGGGGCCGGTGGCCGGCGCAGGTGTCGTCATCCTCGGGTCTCCGTCTGGCAGAAAAGGGCAATCGCCGCCGCGTCGAGGACGGCCCATGCGCCCGCGCCCGTCAGGCGTTCGGGCGTCGTTCCGCCGGCGAGGATCGAAATCGGGGTGGAAAGGGGGCCGATCACCGAACCGCCCG
>JBEEOG010000220.1:0-10480 GCA_041191745.1 Pseudomonadota bacterium
AGGCGCCGAAGGCGGCGACATTGGTGACCGTGCCTTCCAGAAGCATCCCCGGTTTCAGATCGGAGATTTCGTTCACCCCTTCGGTGAAGGTCGCGGTCTTGAAGGAGGGGCGCGGGTCGCGGCCGGGCTTTTCCAATTCCGACAGGATGTCCTTCACCGTGGGCAGACCAAAGCGGTCATCCACAAAGCGACCCGGATCGACAGATTTCAACGCCGTCGCATCCCCCATCAGCGCGCGGATGTCGCGCCCGCAGGCCGCCACGATGCGACGGGCCACGTCATAGGCCTCGGGGTGGACGGAGGACGCGTCCAGCGGCTCCGTCCCGTCGGGGATGCGCAGAAAGCCCGCCGCCTGCTCGAAGGCCTTGGGACCAAGCCGCGCCACCTTCAGCAACTCGCGCCGCGTCTTGAACGGACCGTTCGCGTCGCGATGGGACACGATGGCATCGGCCAGCGACGGCCCCACCCCCGACACCCGCGCCAGAAGCGGCGCGGAAGCGGTGTTCAGGTCCACCCCCACCGCGTTCACCGCATCCTCTACCACCGCTTCCAGCGACCGGCCGAGGCGCGACTGGTCCACGTCATGCTGGTACTGCCCGACGCCGATCGATTTCGGTTCGATCTTCACCAGTTCTGCCAGCGGGTCCTGCAGGCGCCGCGCGATGGACACCGCGCCACGCAGCGACACGTCCAGATCGGGAAACTCGCGCGCCGCGCGTTCGGATGCGGAATAGACCGAGGCCCCCGCTTCCGACACGATCACCTTGACGGGCTTTTCCGCCCCCGGCAGCACGGCCAGAAGGTCGGCCACCATCCTTTCCGTCTCGCGGCTGGCCGTGCCGTTGCCGATGGCGACGAGCTGCACCTTGTGCTTGCCGATCAGCTGCGCCAGCGCCACCTGCGCGCCGCGCAGGTCATTTTTCGGCTGGAAGGGATAGACCGTGTCGGTCGCCACGACCTTGCCCGTCGCATCGATGACCGCGACCTTCACCCCCGTCCGGATGCCGGGATCGAGGCCCATCGTCGCCTTGCCCCCCGCCGGCGCGGCAAGGAGCAGGTCTTTGAGGTTGCGCGCAAAGACGCGGATCGCCTCTTCCTCGGCCCGTTCCCGCAATTCGGCCATGAGGTCGAGTTCCAGCGAGGTGCGGATCTTCACCCGCCATGCCCAGCTTGCCGCATCGCGCAACCAGCGGTCGCCCGCGCCCTGCCCGCCCGCGGCCAGAACCGCCCCGCAGGCGCGTTCGGCGGGGCTCTCGCCGCGCGGCGCGTCGGCATCGACGGCCAGTTCGACCGCCAGCACCCCTTCGTTGCGCCCGCGCAGCATGGCCAGCACGCGGTGCGAGGGCGCGGTGGACCAAGCCTCGGAATGGGCGAAGTAATCGGCGAATTTCGCGCCCGCGGCCTCTTTCCCTTCGACCACCCTGGCCGTGACCTGCGCCACCTGCTTCATGTGGCCGCGCAGGCGGCCCAGCAGGTCTGCATTTTCGGCCAGCCCTTCGGCAAGGATGTCGCGCGCGCCGTCGAGCGCGGCCTTGGCATCGGGCACGGCTTCGGTCACGAAACCCGCCGCGAGCGTGGCGGGATCGGCGCTGCGGTCGGCAAGGATCGCCTCGAGCAGGGGCTGAAGCCCGTTTTCCCGCGCGATCATCGCGCGGGTGCGGCGCTTGGGCTTGTAGGGCAGGTAGATGTCTTCCAGTTCCGCCTTGGTCGTGGCCCGCGCCAGCGACAGGGCCAGATCGTCCGTCATCCTGCCCTGTTCGGTGATCGAGGCGGTGATGGCCGCGCGCCGCGCCTCCATCTCGCGCAGGTAGGCCAGACGCTCGGCCAGCGTGCGAAGCTGCGTGTCGTCGAGGCCCCCCGTCACCTCTTTGCGGTAGCGCGCGACAAAGGGGACGGTCGCGCCCTCGTCCAGAAGCGCGATGGCCGCCGCCGCCTGCTGGGGCGCGGCCCCGATCTCGGCGGCGATGGTCTGGGCGATGCGGCGGGCGGTGTCTGGCGTCATTGGAACCGTCGGTTGAATCGGTGGGCGGAAGCGGGCCGCGACCATAGCCGCCAGCCGCCACGCGGCCAAGGGGAACCGCCCGCCTGCAGGCGCGGTTGTCACCCCGCGCGTCGGAACCCGCGCGCCTGCGGGCAAGTCGATGACGGGGGAAATGACGCGGGAAGGGCAAGCGATGGCCGGTGCGGATCGGCAGGGGCAGTCGGGGGGCGGTCGGGGGGGCAGCCTTGGCCGTGGGCCGGATCCTCGGGTTTCGGGGCGGGCGCGGGCCGTTCCGAGCGCAAGCTGGCCGCGCTGGCGGAACTGCCGCACCTTGGCTGGCGGGGGGCGCGGATCGCCGGCATCCTGCCGCAGCGCCATGACGTCGCCCCGCACGCGGCCCCGCACGCGATCCTGACCGAAGACAGGCTGCAGGTCGCGCGGCGGCCTTTGCCTTTGCCGCGCGGTTGGGCCTAGACTGGCCCGCCTTTACCAGCACAGGGTCCGCGCAGTGTCCGTCAGCCTTCGCGTCGCGTCATGGAACATCCACAAGGGTGTCGGATCGGACCGCCGCCGCGATCTGGAACGCACGGCGCGGGTGATCGCGGAACTCGGCGCCGATCTCGTCTGCCTGCAGGAGGCTGACCGCCGCTTCGGCGACAGGGCGGGGCTTCTGGACCTCGACGCGCTGCGGTCGGACTGCGGGCTGGTGGCGGTGCCGGTCGATGCCTCGGGGCCGATGTCGCATGGCTGGCACGGGAACCTGATCCTCGTGCGCGAGGGGATCGAGATGCGCCATGTCCGCCCCCTGTCCCTGCCGGGGCTTGAGCCGCGCGGCGCGCTGGTGGCCGAATTGCGGACCGCGGGGCGGCCCCTGCGCGTGATCGGGGCGCATTTCGGGCTGCTGCCCCGGTCGCGCCGCGCGCAGGCCCGCACGATCCTTGACCGGATCGACGAGATGGAACCGCACCCGACGCTGCTGATGGGCGATCTGAACGAATGGCGCACGGGGCCATCCTCGCCGCTGGCGCCTTTCCTGCGGCATTTCCGGCCGAGCCATGCCCCGCGCAGCTTTCCGGCGCCGCTGCCGGTCCTGCCGCTGGACCGCGTCATGGTCGGCCCCGTGGGAGAGTTGCACGACATCGCGGCCCATGCCTCGGCCCTTGCGCGCAAGGCATCGGACCATCTGCCCGTGACGGCGCGGCTCGTGCTGCCATGATCCTGCAACTGGCCTTGTGGATCGCGGGCGTCGCGCTGCTGGGCTTTGTCGCCTCGGCCCTTGCGCTGCGGTCGTGGAACCGCTTCGCCCGCCGCGCGCGGGGGCCGGTCGTCACCTGCCTGCCGCGCGGCGACCGTCCGACCGACCTTGACCGCCTGCTCGACCCGCTGGAGGCCGCGCATGAGGGCAAGGCGGGGCTGGCCACGCTGCTGGACGGGCGCGAGGCCTTTGCCGCGCGCTGCGCCTCGGCCGCGCTGGTGGGGCGCAGCCTTGACGTGATCACCTACATCTGGACGACCGACACCTCGGGCTGGCTTCTGATGGACGAGGTGATGGCGGCGGCGGATCGCGGGGTTCGCGTGCGGCTTTTGCTGGATGACGTGCATGTGCAGGGTTTCGATCTGGCCTTCCTGTCGCTCAGCCAGCATCCCAATATCGAGGTGCGGCTGTTCAACCCGCTGCGCAGCCGTGGCCATTGGCTGCGGCGCGGGCTCGAGATGCTGCTGGGCATGACCCGCTTCAACCGGCGCATGCATGGCAAGGTCTGGATCGCGGACGGGCGGCTGGCGATCCTTGGCGGGCGGAACGTGGCGGATACCTATTTCGCGGCCCCCGGCAGCGGGGTGCGCCATTCCGCCGATGCCGACATGATCCTGACCGGCCCCCCGCTGGCCAAGGCCGAGGCGCTGTTCGACAGCTACTGGAACCTTGGCCTGTCGCTGCCGATCCTGACGCTCTGGCCCAAGCTGAACCTGTCGCTGCGCCGCTTCCGCCGCAAGCTGCACCGCAAGTCGCAGGCCCCGCTCGCGGCGGGCTATCGCAGCGCGGCGCTGGCGGGGCGCGCGGCGGGGGCGATCCTGACCGGCCGCCTGCGCTGGACATCCGAGGTGGAGCTGTTCGCCGACCCGCCCGACAAGGCCTTTGGCCGCAAGCCGGGGCTGTGGATGGCCGAAAGCATCCGCGACCTGATCGACGGCACGCGCCACAGCTTGCGCCTGACTACGCCCTATTTCGTGCCGGGGACCGAAGGGCTGGCCGCGCTGACCGCTCTGGCCGCGCGGGGGGTGAAGGTGTCGGTGCTGACGAATTCGCTTTCGGCCACCGACATCTTCGCCGTCCACGGGGCCTATTCGCATTACCGCCTGCCCCTTGTCGCGGCGGGGGCGCGGCTGTTCGAATATGCCCCGCCCCGCAATGCACGCGGGCAGCGGGGGCTTCTGCATTCGAAGATCTTCCTCTTCGACGATGACCGCGCGCTGGTCGGGTCCTACAATTTCGACCTGCGCTCGTATCACACCAATATCGAACTGGGGCTGCTCTTCCGCGAAGCCGATCTGGTGGCCGAACTCTCGGCGCTTTTCGAGCGCCAGACCGCGCCGGACCAGGCCTTCGACGTCACGATCGAAGGGGGCGCGCTGCACTGGAACGTGGTCGAGGATGGCCGCGCCGGACGCGAACGGGCCGAGCCGGAGGCAGGGCTGTTCCGCCGGATCGGGGCGTGGGCCATCGCGCGGCTGCCGCATGACTATTTCTGACCCCGCTTCTGATCGCCGCATCTGACCGCCACAGGCAGCCCCTTCCCATTGCGAAGCAATTCTGCCGGAATGGCGGCCATCTCTTCCCCGGGGGGCAGAATGGACCGTCTGGACTGTGACCGCATGTTCGTTGCCGTGATCGAAAGCGGCAGTTTCTCGGCCGCCGCGCGGCGGATCGGCACCTCGTCAGGGCAGGCGTCGAAACTGGTCGCGCGGCTGGAACAGGATCTGGGCGTGCGCCTTCTGAACCGCACCACCCGCGCCCTTGGCCCGACCGAGGCGGGGCGCAGCTATTACCAGCGCATCCGCAACATCCTCGACGATCTCGACACGCTGGACGAGGAATTGCGCGCCCGCACGACCGCCCCGCGCGGGCGGCTGCGGCTGACCGCGCCCCTGACCTTCGGCACGCGCCAGCTTGTCCCCGCGCTGAACGCATTCGTCCGCGCCTATCCGCTGATCGAACTGGACGTGTCCTTTACCGACCGCGTGGTGAACCTTGTGGACGAAGGCTTCGACGCCGCGATCCGCGCGGGCGAGACGGGCGAGGCGAACCTGACGGGGCGCAAACTGGCCGAGATGACGACCTGCCTTGTCGCCTCGGACGCCTATCTGGCCGCGCGCGCCGCGCCGCAGGCCCCCGCCGATCTGGCGGGGCATGACTGCATCATCGACACCAACTTCCGCGATCCGCTGCAATGGCGTTTCCTGTGCGGCGTGGCCGAGGTGGTGGTGCCGCTCACGGGGCGGCTGCGCTATTCCAATGCCGAAGCCTGCCTGCGCGCGGCGGAAATGGGGCTGGGCATCGCCAATGTCCCCGATTTCGTCGCCGCCCGCGCGCTGGCCGAAGGACGGGTGCGCGCGCTGCTGCCCGATTGCGCGCCGCCCCCGCGTGGCATCTGGGCGATGTATCCCACGGGGCGGCATCTGGCCGCCAAGGTGCGGGTGCTGGTCGATTTCCTCGCCCGGCGCTTCCACGGCCAGACGGACTGGGTCGCGCTGGAGGAGTGATCCCTTCCGTTTTGGAACAAGTGATCTTCCGCCATCACGGATTATCACCGCGGCGGAAATGACCGATATCTGCGGCACGGGACCGCATGCCCCGCCGCAAGGAGAGAGAGACAGATGAGCACCGCCACCGCCCCGATGGAGATCGGCCGCATCCGGCTGGTCGTGCGCGACCTGAGCCGTGTCGCGGATTTCTATGCCCGCGCGCTGGGGCTCGAGAAACTCTCCTCCGATGGGGGCGGGGTGGCGCTGGGTGCGGGGGACAGGGTGCTTGTGGAACTGCAGGGCGACCCTGCCGCGCGGATCCGCAGCCCGCGCGAGGCGGGGCTGTTCCACACGGCCTTCCTGCTGCCCGCCCGCGCCGATCTGGGCGCATGGGTGCATCACGCCAGCGAGACGCGCCTGCCCGTGCAGGGGGCGTCCGACCATCTGGTCAGCGAGGCGATCTATTTCGCCGATCCCGAAGGCAACGGGATCGAGATCTATGCCGACAGGCCGCGCAGCGGCTGGACCCATCCCGACGGGTCGATCCGGATGGCGACCGATCCGCTGGACATCCCCGACCTTGCCGCCGCCGCCCGCGCCCCGTGGCGGGGCGCGCCGCAGGGCACGGTCGTGGGCCATGTCCATCTGCAGGTCGGCAACGTGGCCGAGGCCGAGGCATTCTATGCCGGAACGCTGGGCTTTGCCGTGACCGCCCATTACCCCGGCGCGGCCTTTTTCGGCGCGGGGGGCTATCACCACCACATCGGCAGCAATGTCTGGAACAGCCGTGGCGCGGGCCGGCGCGAGGGGGGGACGGGCCTCGCCTCGGTCGAGCTTCTGGCCGAGGGCGGGGCCCTTGACCGCATCGCCGCGCGGACGGGCGGGGCCACGCGGATCGCCGATCCGTGGGGGACGGACATCGTGCTGACACGAAAGGCCGCCTGATGCTGGTGAACGGGACATGGACGGAAAACTGGCAGCCCGTGCAGGCCAAGGATGAAAAGGGCGGCTTCGTGCGGCAGGTCTCGACCTTTCGCAACTGGGTGACGCCCGATGGCAGCGCGGGCCCCACGGGCGCGGGCGGCTTCAGGGCCGAAGCCGGCCGCTACCACCTTTACGTCGCGCTGATCTGCCCGTGGGCCTGCCGGACGCTGATGGCGCGCCGCCTGAAGGGCCTGACAGGGGTCATCGGCGTTTCGGTCGTGGAGCCGGAACTGACCGATCAGGGCTGGCGCTTCGCGGCAGGGGCCGATCCCGTCAACGGGGCGGAGTTCATGCACCAGATCTACACCAAGGCCGACCCCCGCGCGAACGGGCGCGCCACGGTGCCTGTCCTGTGGGACAAGGCGCAGGCCACCATCGTGAACAACGAAAGCGCCGACATCCTGCGGATGATGGACAAGGGGTTCGGCACCCTCGCCCATGGACCCGACCTCTGCCCCGCCGATCTGGCGGACGAGATCGACGCGCTGAACGACGCGCTCTATCACGGTTTCAACAACGGGGTCTATCGCGCGGGATTCGCCAGCACGCAGGCCGCCTATGAGGAAGCCTTCGCCGAGGTCTTCGGAACGCTCGACAATCTGGACGCGCGGCTGTCGGACGGGCGGCCGTTCCTGCTGGGTGCGCGCTTTACCGAATCCGATATCCGCGCCTTCGTGACGCTGGCGCGCTTCGATGCGGCCTATCACGGGCTGTTCAAGTGCAACCTGCGCCGCGTGGCGGATTATCCGGCGCTGTCGGCCTATCTGGCGCGCGTCCACCGCCTGCCCGGCGTGGCCGAGACGGTCAGCATCGACCATATCAAGCGCGGCTACTATTCGATCAGGACGCTGAACCCCAACGGGATCATGCCCGTGGGGCCCGCCCTTGGCTGGACGGGCTGACCGGCCCCCGCAGCCCCGCCCGCCGCCTAGCCCTGCGCCTGCGAAAAGGCCCATGCGTCGCGGATCATCTGCGGCAGGGTGGACCGTCCGGGCCGCCAGCCCAGTTCCTCGACCGCGCGCCGCGATCCGCAGATGAGCGATGCCGCATCCCCCGCGCGGCGCCCGCCCGTCACCACCGGCACGTCGCGGTTGGTGACGATGCGGGCATGGTCGATCACCTCGCGCACGGAAAAGCCGGTGCCGGTGCCAAGGCAGAAGACGCGGCTGCCCCGCCCGTCCTGCAACCAGCGCAGGCCCAGCAAATGGGCATCCGCCAGATCCGAGACATGGACGTAATCGCGCACGCAGGTGCCGTCGCGCGTGGGGTAATCGGTGCCGAAGACGGTCAGCGCGGGGCGCTTGCCCGCCACCGCATCCAGCATCAGGGGGATCAGGTGGGTTTCGGGATCATGGCGTTCGCCGACCTCGCCTTCGGGATCGGCACCGGCCACGTTGAAATAGCGGAAGATCACCGATTGCAGCCCGTGGCTCGTGCCGAACTGGGCCAGCATCTCCTCGATCGCCTTTTTCGAGGCGCCGTAGGCGTTGATCGGGCGCTGCGGCGTGTCCTCGTCGATCACGACACCATCCAGATCGCCATAGGTCGCACAGGTGGAGGAAAAGACGAAATCGCGGATGCCCGCCGCCAGCGTCGCCTCGATCAGGTTCAGCGCGCCCGTCACGTTCACGCGCCAGTAGCGCCCCGGATCGCGCATCGAATCGCCCACCAGCGAAAGGGCCGCGAAATGCATGACGGCGACGGGCCTCCAGTCGGCCAGCGCGCGGTCGATGGCGGCGCGGTCCATCAGATCGCCCTGCACCAGCGGCCCGTAGCGGACCTGTGCCTCCCATCCGGTGGACAGGTTGTCGAAGGCCACGGGCACATAGCCCGCACGGGCAAGGGCCTTGCAGGCATGGGCGCCGACATATCCGGCCCCGCCCGTCACAAGCACATGTTCCGCCACCGATCACCCCCGACTTGCTGCCGTGACTCTTAGCCGCTCGTCCGCCGCTTGGCGAGGGGCGCGCCCCGCAAATCCGCCACTGGGTGTTGCGGTTCCCGCCCGCCCGGCGTGCGGAGGGGAAAGGGTTGGCTCAGACATCCTTCCCATCCTTCCGGCTGAACCCAAGCCCTTGGCCGGAGCCCCCGATGTCGGACGATACGCCCCTTCTTTCCCTGCCGCTCATCCTGCCGTCGCAGGCGCAGAAGCATGTGACCCATAACGAGGCGCTGCGCCTTCTCGACGTCATGGTGCAGCTTGCCGTGACCGACCGCACGCGCACCACCCCGCCCGCCGCACCGGCCGAAGGCGACCGCCACCTGATCGCGGCGGGCGCGACGGGGGCATGGGCGGGACGCGCGGGGCAGATCGCGGCCTTCTGGGGCGGGGCGTGGCTTTACCTCTTGCCGCGCGACGGCTGGATGCTGCGGGTGGTCGCCGAAGGGCTGACGCTGGCCTATGCAGGCGGCCTCTGGGCCCCCGCGACGACGGCCCCCGAACAGAGCGCGACATGGGGCGTCAACGCCACGGCGGACAACACCAACCGCCTGTCCGTCGCCGCACCCGCCACGCTTCTGTCGCATGAAGGGGCGGGGCACCAGCTCAAGATCAACAAGGCCGCCGACACCGACACGGCAAGCCTTCTGTTCCAGACCGCGTTCTCGGGCCGTGCCGAGATCGGGACGATGGGCGAGGATGCGCTGGGCTTCAAGGTCAGCGCGAACGGATCGGCCTTCGTCACCGCCCTGCGCGCCGACGGGGCGACGGGCCGGATCGAGATGCCGCAGGGTGCGACGGTGACGGGCAGCCTGACCGGCACCGCCGTGACCCAGAGCAGGGCCGATGGCACGGCGGGGCGGCTTTTGAAGAATTTCGACCACGGCATCGGCGCGCGGGCCACGACCGAGGTGCAGCGCCTTGCCAATCTGGACGATCCCGACCAGCGGTCGGGCTTCTTCGCCACCGATGCCACGACCACCGGCACCTTTCCGGCGGTGGCGGCCATCGGTTGCGGCATCGTCACGCGGTCGGATGCGAACGGCTTCACCCAGCTTTTCTTCGAAGCCGCCGCCGACACAGTCTGGTCGCGCCGCTTCGTCGCGGGCACGGGCTTTGCCCCGTGGCGCAGGCTTTACGCGCCGCAGAACATCCTCGGCCCCGTCTCGCAGGCGGCGGGGGTGCCCACGGGCGCGGTGATCGAACGGGGCAGCACGGCCACCGGGGCTTTCGTGCGCTTTGCCGATGGCACGCTGATCTGCACCCACAGCCTGACGGCCAGCGCCACGGCGAACACGGTCTGGACCTTCCCCGCGCCCTTTGTGGGCAATCCGGCCCCGTCGATCCTGCCCGTGGGGACGACCGCGCTGTCGGGCATGGCGGCGGCCCTGTCGGCGACCTCGCTCAGCCTGAATGTCTACAACACCTCGAACGCGCGGCAGGCGGTGACCGTCTGGCTCAAGGCCGTGGGGCGCTGGGTCTGAGGGCTAGTAGAAATAGATCTCGCCCAGAAAGAAGGTCGAGGGGGAGGCGTTCTGCACCAGCACCGCCTGCCCCGCGAAAATGACCAGCATCCCCCCCGTGCCGGGCGAGGTGACAAGGCTGACGCCGCGCGGGGTGACACCGGCGGGCAGGTCGATGGCGATCAGGTCCACGCCGCGTTCGTAATCGCTGATCACGTCGATGTCGCCCGTCTGGCCGCCGGAAAAGACGAAGACATCCGCCCCCGCGCCACCCATGATCCAGTCATTGCCCGCATCGCCCGAAATCCAGTCATTGCCGCCGTCGCCCAGCACCCAGTCGTTGCCCGCGCCGCCATAGACCCAGTCGTT
>JBEEOG010000221.1:0-3801 GCA_041191745.1 Pseudomonadota bacterium
TGCAGATAGGCGGGAATCGCGGCCCATGCCGCCCCGAACAGCGCCGCCGCCAGCGTCGCCCCGATCAGCGCCAGCGACCAGTGCGGCCACGGCAGGAACAGGCAGCAAAGCGCCACGCCCAACCCGCCAAGCTGGGCCTGCCCCTCGCCCCCGATGTTGAAGAGGCTGGCATGGAAGGCGACCGTCACCGCCAGCCCCGTGAACATGAAGCTGGTGGCGTAGTAAAGCGTGTAGCCCCAGCCATAGGAATTCATGACCGAGCCTTCGACCATGACCGTCAGCGCCTCCCACGGGTCCTGCCCGATGGCGAGGATGACCAGCGCGGCGATGAGCGCGGCCAGCAGAAGCGAGATCAGCGGAACGAGGGCGACATCGGCCCAGCGCGGCAGGCGTTCCATCAGGCGGCCTCTCCTTTTCCGGTCATGCCGGCCATCAACAGGCCCAGTTCGCGTTCGTCCGCCTTTTCGGGGTCGCGGAAGCCCATGATGCGCCCGTCGAACATCACGGCGATGCGGTCCGACAGGCTGCGGATTTCATCGAGTTCCACCGAGACGAGGAGGATCGCCTTGCCCTGATCGCGCAGGGCGACGATCTGCTTGTGGATGAATTCGATCGCGCCGATATCCACCCCGCGCGTCGGCTGGCCGATCAGCAGCAGGTCGGGGTTCCGCTCGATCTCGCGCGCGACGACGATCTTCTGCTTGTTCCCGCCCGAGAAATTCTTGGCCGCGAGCGTGGGGATCGGCGGGCGCACGTCGAAGCGTTCCATCTTGCGCGCGGTGTCGGCCCGCAGGGCATCGTTATCCATGAAGAGCCGCGACTTCTGGTATTCGGGCGCGTTGTGATAGCCGAAGGCCACGTTCTCCCACGCGGCGAAATCCATGATCAGCCCGTAATGCTGACGATCCTCGGGCACATGGGCGATGCCCGCCGCGCGGCGGCTTTGCCCGTCCGCGCCGCGCCCCGACAGGGGCAGGTCCGCCCCGTTCAGCGTGATCCGCCCCGTGGCGCGCGCCATCCCGCCAAGGGCGGCCAGCAGTTCCGACTGCCCGTTGCCCGCCACCCCCGCGATGCCGAGGATTTCGCCCGCCCGTATCTCGAAGCTGACGCCTTTCAGCCGTTCCACCCCGTGTTCGTCCACGACGCGCAGGTTTTCGACCGACAGCACCACCTTGCCCGCCTGCGCGGGGGCCTTCTCGACTTCCAAGAGCACCTTGCGGCCCACCATCAGTTCGGCCAGTTCCTCGGGGCTTGTCCCCGCGGTCTTCACCGTGCCGACCATCGTGCCGCGCCGCATGACGCTGACATTGTCGGTCGTCTCCATGATCTCGCGCAGCTTGTGGGTGATCAGGATCACCGTCTTTCCCTGATCGCGCAGGCCGCGCAGGATGCGGAACAGGTGGTCGGCCTCGGCCGGGGTCAGGACGCCCGTCGGTTCGTCAAGGATCAGGATATCGGCCTGACGGTAGAGCGCCTTGAGGATCTCCACCCGCTGCTGGTGGCCGACGGACAGATCCTCGATCACCGCGTCGGGATCGACATCCAGTTCGTATTCGCGCGACAGGTCCGTCAGCACCTTGCGCGCCTTTGACAGAGAGCCCGCCAGCAGCGCGCCCTCTTCCGCGCCGAGGACGACGTTCTCCAGCACGGTGAAATTCTGCACCAGCTTGAAATGTTGGAAGACCATCCCGATGCCCGCGCGGATGGCGCTCTGGCTGTCGGGGATGGCGGTGGGTTTGCCGTTGATCAGGATCTCGCCGCTGTCGGCGCGGTAGAATCCGTACAGGATCGACATCAGCGTGGACTTGCCCGCGCCGTTTTCGCCGATGATCCCGTGGATCGTGCCCTTGGGCACGGCGATGGAGATATCCCTGTTCGCCTGAACCGGACCGAAGGCTTTCGAGATGCCCCTCAGTTCGATGGCGTTGCCGCTGTCGGCCATGAAGACCCCCTGTCCTGGGCGGTGGTCGAAGGCGCTGCCGCTTGCCACGGTCGCTTGCGCCCTTACGAAACATGCCGCGCCAAATCGGTTGGCGCGGCATGGCTTTCTTCTATGCCGTCAGGCGATCAGAACGTCGCCGCGGGGCAGGTGTTGTCCGACATGTAGTCGTGCACGACCAGCTCGCCCGACTTGATCTTGGCGGCAGCCGCATCGACCGCGGCCTGCATCTCGGCGGTCACGAGGGCGGCGTTGTGCTCGTCCATCGCATAGCCCACGCCGTCGTTCGCCAGACCCATGACGTTGATGCCGGGGGTCAGGTTCTCGCCTTCCTTGAACGCTTCATAGACCGCGTTGTCCACGCGCTTGAGCATCGAGGTCAGGACCGAACCGGGGTGCATGTAGTTCTGGTTGCTGTCCACGCCGATCGACAGGATGCCTTCGTCGGCGGCGGCCTGCAGCACGCCCACGCCCGTGCCGCCCGCGGCGGCATAGATCACGTCGGCGCCCTGGGCCTTCTGGCCCTTGGCCAGTTCAGCGCCCTTCACCGGATCGTTCCACGCGGCCGGCGTCGTGCCGGTCATGTTCAGAACGACGGTCGCGTCGGGGTTCACGGCCTTGACGCCCTGCGCGTAGCCGCAGCCGAACTTGCGGATCAGCGGGATGTCCATGCCGCCGATGAAGCCCACGGTGCCGGACTTCGACGCCATCGCCGCCAGCATGCCGACGAGGTAGGAGCCTTCGTGTTCGTTGAACACGACCGATTTCACGTTCGGCTGTTCCACGACCATGTCCACGATGGCAAACTTGGTGTCCGGGAAGTCGGGGGCCACCTTGTTCAGCACGTCGCCGAAGGCGAAGCCCGTCATCACCACGGGGTTGGCGCCCGATTCCGCCAGACGGCGCAGCGCCTGCTCGCGCTGGGCTTCGTCCTGCATCTCGAGTTCCTTGTAGGTGCCGCCGGTTTCCTGCGCCCAGCGCTCGGCCCCGTTGAAGGCTGCCTCGTTGAAGGATTTGTCGAACTTGCCGCCAAGGTCGAAGATGATCGCAGGCTCTGCCGCCGCAACACCGGCGGTCAGGGCCAGCATCGCCGTCGCCCCGAGGAAATGCTTGGTGAAGGTCATTCGGAAACTCCCGGTTGTTATCGTTGTGCGCCGTGGCCGCGGCGCGGGGCCACGGCACGGGTCGTGCCCAATTTAGGGCAAGTTCCGGCGGGGTGGTCAACACCTCTTTGTGTCCGCGGCGGGCGCGGTTTGAACTTATGATCAAAAATCCGGCGACGCGCGGGGCGTTACCCTGCGTCACCCGCAGAGGGCAGGTCGCGGACCATCACGACCGCATCGGCCACAGCCCCGTCGGGGCCGCGGTAATAGCCCCTGCGGCGGCCGGATTCGGCAAAGCCCGCGCCCGCGTAAAGCCCCCGGGCGGCCGGATTCGTCGCGGCCACTTCCAGAAACGCCTTGCCCGCCCCGCGCAGCCGCGCCTGATAGAGGAAGCGCGCCACCAGCCTGCGCCCCAGCCCCCTGCGCCGTGCCTCGGGTGCGACGGCAAGGGTCAGCAGCTCTGCCTCGCCCGCCACGGCGCGGCCCAGAAGGAAGCCCGCATCCCCCTCGACCAGCAGAAAGGCCAGCGGATCGGACAGGAAGCCTGCGAATTCCGCCGCGCTCCACGGGCGGGGCAGGGTGAAGCAGCGGGCATGCAGGCGGGCCAGATCGTCGGGGGTCATGGCAGGATGACGGGGGGCGGGTCGCTGGGGGGCGCGGCATCGGCCCCGCGCAGGTAGAAGGGGGCGGGGCGGGGCTGCACCCTGCCCAGACGCTGCGCCGCGATGCGGGCGATGGCTTCGGCCAGCGGCACGGGCT
>JBEEOG010000222.1:0-3963 GCA_041191745.1 Pseudomonadota bacterium
GCCCGCATCCTCTATGTCCCCGCCTATGCCCTTGGCCTCGCCCCGTGGCGGTCGGCCATCTGGGCCGTGGGCTGGTTCGCAACGCTGGCCATGATCCTGGCCGCCCTGATCTGATCCGTAAAGGAAGACTGAAATGGCTGAATTCGACGTCATCATCATCGGCGGGGGCCCCGGCGGCTATGTCTGCGCCATCCGCTGCGCGCAGCTGGGCCTCAAGACCGCCGTGGTCGAGGGGCGTGACACGCTGGGCGGCACTTGCCTGAACGTGGGCTGCATCCCGTCGAAGGCGCTTCTGAACGCCACCCACCACCTGCACGAGGTGCACGAGAATTTCGAGAAGATGGGCCTGATGGGCGGTGCCCCCACGGTCGATTGGAAGAAGATGCTGGGCTACAAGGACGACGTGATCGGCCAGAACACAAAGGGCATCGAATTCCTGTTCAAGAAGAACAAGGTGACGTGGCTGAAAGGCTGGGGTTCCATCCCCGCCGCCGGTCAGGTCAAGGTCGGCGACGAGGTTCATTCGGCCAAGTCCATCGTCATCGCCACGGGATCGGAATCGGCCTCGCTTCCGGGCGTGACGGTCGATGAAAAGACGGTCGTCACCTCCACCGGCGCGCTGGTGCTGGAAAACATCCCGAAGAAGCTGGTCGTCATCGGCGCGGGCGTGATCGGGCTGGAGATGGGGTCGGTCTACGCCCGCCTTGGCGCGGACGTCACCGTGGTCGAATACCTCGACGCGATCACCCCCGGCATGGACGCCGAGGTGGCCAAGACCTTCCAGCGCATCCTGACGAAACAGGGCCTGAAATTCATCCTCGGCGCCGCCGTACAGGGGGTGGATGCGGGCAAGAAGGGCGCGACCGTCCGCTACAAGCTGCGCAAAGACGACAGCGAGGCGACGCTCGAGGCCGACACCGTCCTCGTCGCCACGGGCCGCCGCCCCTATACGGCGGGGCTGGGGCTCGAGGCGCTGGGGGTCGAGATGCTGCCGCGCGGTCAGGTCAAGACGGACGGCCACTTTGCCACCTCCGTCAAGGGCATCTATGCCATCGGCGACGCGATCGTGGGCCCCATGCTCGCCCACAAGGCCGAGGACGAGGGGATGGCGCTGGCCGAGATCCTCGCCGGCAAGGCGGGCCATGTGAATTACGACGTGATCCCCGGCGTGATCTACACCACGCCCGAGGTCGCCTCGGTTGGCAAGACCGAGGAACAGCTCAAGGAAGAGGGCCGCGCCTACAAGGTCGGCAAGTTCTCCTTCATGGGCAACGGCCGCGCCAAGGCCGTGTTCCAGGGCGACGGCTTCGTCAAGATCCTTGCCGACAAGGCCACCGACCGCATCCTCGGCGCGCATATCATCGGCCCGATGGCAGGCGACCTGATCCACGAAATCTGCGTGGCGATGGAATTCGGCGCCTCGGCGCAGGATCTGGCACTCACCTGCCACGCGCATCCGACCTATTCCGAAGCCGTGCGCGAAGCCGCGCTCGCCTGCGGCGACGGCGCGATCCACGCCTGATCGCCACCGGAGCGGAACACGGGGGCGGTGCCGCGCGCATCGCCCCTTCTTGCACTTCATCTGTTCCCAAATATCCCACGGGGGTCCGGGGGTGTGAAACCCCCGGTCCGCGGCGTCAGGCCTGCCTCACCGGTTCCGCCGCGCCAGCCCGTCCGCCAGCGCGGGCAGCACGCAGACCGCCGACAGCACCGCGCAGGCGGCAAAGCCGAACCCTGCCTCCACCCAGCCGAAGACGGGGGTGGCCACGAACATCGCCAGATAGGTCACGCCGGAGTTCAGCCCCAGCACCGCCCCCCGCCGCGCGGGATCGAGGCCCGCGAGGCGGCCGACGATCAGGTTCAGCCCCAGATGGTTGATCATCCCCCAGAACAGGCAGGCCGCAACCAGCGCCCCCGCCGATCCCGACACCGCCGCCAGCGCCAGATAGAGCAGCACCAGCGCGCCGTAGACAAAGGGCGCGACGCGCCGCGCGCCACGGCGGTCGATCCACGGATCGGCCACCGCCGCCGCGCCGAAGCCCAGCCCGTAGACCAGCGGCACCGCCCCCGCCATCCACAGGGGCCAGCCCAGCCCCGCCTGCAGATGCGTGGTGACATAGGCGTAAAGCCCGTAGAAGGCCGCCATGTAGCCCCCCGCCACCGCAAGCGAGGGCCCGATCCCCGGCACGCGCAGGCCCGACCAGATCGACCCGCCCTGCGGCGGGCGCGGCGTACCCATCCGCGGCGACAGGACGATGGCCGCCAGCACCAGCAGGCCCAGACCCGCCAGCGCGGCATGGACCGCCCGCCAGCCCGCCACCTCGGCGATCAGGGCGGCGGCCGAGGCGCCAAAGACCAGCGACAGGGTCCAGCCCATCAGCACGCGGCCCAGAAAGGTGCTCTCGCGTCCCTTGGGCGCGATCTCGGCGGCCAGCCCATAGGTCGCGGGCAGGGCCACCCCCGACCCGACCCCCGCCACCGCCTGCGCCAGCCACAAGAGCCAAAGCGCAGGGGCGAGCGCCGTGGCCGCCATCCCCGCCACCAGCAGCGCAAGGGCCGCGACCAAAGCCCGCGACAGCCCGATCCGGTCGGCAAAGGGGGCGAGCCCCACGGCCGACAGCGCGGTTCCCGCCCCGAACAGCGATGCCGCCACCAGCACATCCTGCGCGCTTGCGCCACCGAAGCCGCGCCCGACCTCCAGCGCAATGGGGGCAAGCGCCAGAGAGTTCGACCCGACGAGCGCGACCGCCGCCGTCAACAGCACGATGGGGGGAAAGCGCATGCCGTCAGCTCGCCAGATGCCGCAGCCCTTGGGTGACATCGGTCCTGACCGCCAGCCTGAGCCCCGGCTCGTCGCCTGCGCGCAGGGCGGCAAGGATCATGCGGTGGTGCTGGGGCGGCTCCTTCCGGCGCAGCTTGGAGTAAAGCGCCCGCATGGTGGGGCCAAGCTGCAGCCAGACCGTCTCGCAGATGGCCAGCATCGCGGGGGCCTGCGCGCGCAGGTAAAGCGTGCGGTGGAATTCGAGGTTCGTCCGCACATAGGCGACCGCGTCCTGCTTCACCACGGCTTCCGCGTTCAGCGCGTTGATCGCGGCAAGGCGTTCGATCAGCGCGAAATGCGCCCGCGGCAGCGCGCGCGAGGCCATCTCGGGCTCCAACAGCGCGCGGATGGCGGCCAGTTCCTCGATCCGCTCGGGGCTGAGTTCCGGCGTCGAGATGCGGCCCGAGGACGACATGGTCAGCGCGCCCTCGGCCGCAAGCCGCCGCACCGCCTCGCGCGCGGGGGTCATGGAGACGTCGAACTGCTTGGCCAGCCCCCGCAGCGTCAGCGCCTGCCCCGGCGCAAGCTCGCCATGCATGACCTGCTGGCGCAGCGTGCGATAGAGCCGTTCATGCGCGGCGGCGTTGGGGTCGGTCTGGCGGGGCGTGATCGGCATGGGCGCAGCGAAGCACCGGCGCGGGGTGGAAATCAATCCCCGAAACGGTAGGCATGCAGCGCCTGCCCTTCGGTGTGCAGCCATTTGCGCTGCGCCTGCCAGCCGGGATAGAGGCGTTCGACCACCGCCCAATAGGCGGGCGAGTGGTTCATCTGCACCATATGCGCCACCTCGTGCGCGGCGACATAGTCCAGCACGGAGGGCGGGGCCATCACCAGCCGCCACGAATACATCAGCTTTCCGTCATGCGCGCAGGACCCCCAGCGCGAACGGGTGTCGCGCAGCGTGACCTGCGTCACCTGCCGCCCGATCATCGCAGCATAGCGGTCCGATGCCGCCACCAGCCGCTCGCGCGCCAAAGCCTTCAGGAACGCCCCCACCCGCGCGCCCGCCGTGGCCGGATCGCCGCCCACCAGAAGCGAATCGCCCGCGATCCTGACGCCCCGCCCCGTCATCGGGGCGATCGCCAGCAGCCGCCCCTCGACCGGCACCTCGGCACCATGGCCGATGCCCGCCCGTTGCGGCA
>JBEEOG010000223.1:0-6648 GCA_041191745.1 Pseudomonadota bacterium
TCCTCGTCGATCTCGGGCCAGTGCAGCCCGCCTGGGATCAGGTCGATCCGCGCGCGTTCCTGCGGGCTTGCCGCCTGCAGGCGGGGGAACCACTCCAGCGGCACGCCCAGCATGCGCCCGTCGGCAAGTTCGACCCAGAGCGTCCGGTCATCGCATCGCGCGCTAAGGGCTGAAATGAGCATGCCAGGCCCTTTCGATCCTGTTGCGGTTCTTCAGGACGATAGCACAGACCCGCCGCGCTGTCTTGTCATCCATGCCCTGTGCATGTGCGACGGTCACGAAGGGCCGCAGCCATAGTTTTCCAACGGCACCCCCGCGCTCGACATGGATATGGGCGGGCTCGCGGGGATCGCCCTCGTTCGAGTAGAAGAAAAAACGGAAGCCATCTTCCCGAAACACCGTGGGCATGGGGCGACGGTGCAACGGCTGCGGTTAAGGCGCGGTTAATCAAGGGGCGGCAGATCCACCACGCCCTTCTTCAGGATGAAGCACCCGTAGGGCCCGCTGTCGGCGGTGCGGAGGATGGCGAAGCTGCGCTTGGCCTCGGCATAGAAGTCGAACCGCTCCAGCGCGCGGATCGTCACGGGCCGCCCTTCGGCCTGATCGACCACGGCCTGCATCCGCGCGAAGACGGGCACCTGCGCGTCGGGGTCGCCCACCACCTGCATCCGCGCGACGGGGGCGGGCACGAAGCTGTCGAGCGGCATGAGCGACAGGATCGCCCGTGCCGCCGTGGGGATGTCGCAGCCCGCCATGTCGACCAGACGGCCATAGGTGGTTTCGGCGGCGATGGTCGCGGCCGGATGGTTCACGTCGCAGATCACCAGATCGTCGCCATGCCCCATCAGCATCAGGACATGGACCACCTCGGCCGACAGGCGCTGGTCGATGCCCTTCAGCACGGGCGCACCCGAAGAATTTTCGAAGAAAATTCTTCTGCCCCAAGCCCTGCGCGCCGCGCCGTCATTTCACCGCCCCCGCCGCCATCCCCTTGATGATGAACCGCTCCAGCAGGACGCCGATCACGATCAAGGGCAGGATCGCGGCAAAGGACAGGGCCGCCATCGACCACCACGAGATCCCCTGGCTTCCCGTCTGGCTTGCCACCATCACGGGCAGCGTATTGGCATGGGTCGAGGTGAGCAGCGCCGCGAAGAAATACTCGTTCCATGTCAGCACGAGGCTCAGGATGAAGGCCGCGACCATGCCGGGCAGGGCGATGGGCAGGATGATGGTCAGGAACGCCCCCCAGATCGACAGGCCGTCGACCAGCGCGGCCTCTTCCAGCTCGGTCGGGATCGATCCGAACTGGTCGCGCATGATCCAGATGACGATGGGCAGCACCGACAGCGTGTAAAGCAGGATCAGCCCGATCCGCGTGTCCAGAAGCGCAAGCTCCTTGTAAAGGACGAGGAAGGGCAGGGCGAGGACGACCGGCGGCAGGATCAGCTGCGACAGGAAGAAGAAGCTGATGTCGTCATTCTTCATCCACGCCCATTTGTAGCGGAAGCGCGACAGGCCATAGGCGGCAAGGCTGCCCAAGGCCACGGCAAGGGCCGAAGAGGTGAAGGCCACGATGGCCGAATTGGCGAAGCGCTTCAGGAATTCGGCCCTGACGGTGCTTTCGGTCCAGATCGTGTCGGGCGACAGGCCCAGCGATTTCCACCCCAGCCAGGCGGGGGTGTAATCGACCCAGGGGATCATGTTCCCCTTCATCACGTTGGGGGCCATCTTGAAGCTTGTCGTGATGGTCCAGTAGATCGGGAACAGGCAGATCACGGCCCAGAGCATCAGGACCCCGTAGATCACGATCCGGCTGGTCCACCATTTCGCGCGATGCGTCAGGTCGGCCGTGCTGTCGCGGAAGATTTGCGGGCTTGCGGTCATCGGCGCACCTTACGTCCGGGGTTTCGTCAGGCGGTCGGCCAGCTTCATCAGCACCGTCATCCCGATCACGATGAAGACGAGGTAGACGAAGGCCAAGAGCGTGCCGTACCCCACATTCGACCTTTCGCGGTATTCGCGGAAGATGAAGCTGGTGACGGTATCCGTCGCCCCCCCCGGCCCGCCCGAGGTGACGTTGATCACGATATCGGCGAGCTTCAGCTTGAAGATGATGCGGATCAGGATCGCCGTGATCGACACGGGCAGCATCAGGGGGAAGGTCACCTCCCAGAAATTCCGCCAGCCATTCGCGCCATCGACCTTCGCCGCCTCGTTCAGCTCCTTCGGGATGGCCTGAAGGCCCGCGAGGATCATGATCATCATGAAGGGGATATAGGTCCAGGCATCCATCACCATGATCGTGGCGCGCGCGATCTCGGGGCTGCCGAAGAACGAGGGGTTCTCCACCCCGAAGAAGCGCGCCAGCCGCGCCAGCGGGCCGAACCGCGCCTCGAGCATCGACTTGCCGATCATCCAGGACACGGCGACGGGCGACAGCATCAGGGGCAGAAGGAAGGCCACGCGGAAGAACTTGCGCGCCCTGATCTGCGCGTTCAGCATCAGCGCAAGGGCGAAGGCGATGGCGTATTCCACAAGGATCGCCGCGCAATAGAGGACCATGTTGCCCAGCGCGTTCCAGAAGAACGGGTCGCCCCACATCTGCCGGACGTTGTCGAGGCCATTGAACTGCCGCCCGTCGGGGCTGGACAGGTTCCAGTCGCTGAATGCGATGACCAGCCCGAAGAGCAGCGGGAACAGCGTCAGCGCGCCGACGAAGATCGCGGCGGGCAGGACGAAGAGCGTGCGCTTGCCCGCCTCGCCCTTGACCAGCACCTGCGCCCAGCAGACGGCGACCGACCATGTGCAGAAGGCATAGAGCGTGGGCCGCCACGTCTCGAACCCGAAATCGGCGCGGCCCGTGGCCTGCAGGAACTGCAACAGGCCCACAAGGCAGGTCAGCCCCGCCGTGCCCCAGACGATCGCCCGCCCGAAGCGCCTGCGCCCGTCGGAGATGTTGTCGTTCGTCACGACATGGAGAAGGTCGCCGCCGCTCACGATTGCCCTCCGAGGTGGTGCGCGATGGCCGCGCCCGCATCATGCTAGCATGTTAGTGCGGGGGCGGGGCAGGTGGCAAGCGTGCCGGCATCGAGGGGACGAAAAACAAGCGGCCCGCCACGATGGGCGGGCCTTGATCGGTAGGACGGGGGGTCCGTCACCGCTTGCGCGGCGCTGCCGACCATGTTCCCCGGCCCGACACGGATAGACATAGCGGGTTGGCGGCTGCTATTCAAGGTGAAGTGAGCGGCGTGGTGTATCGTGCAGGTTGTGGATCTGATCTCGGCCGAACGGCTTCGGACATTTGAACGCCAGACCGACACGCAGGCGCGTGCCGTCGCTTTGCACAACCACACCCTCCAACTTGGCGCATCCCTGATGTCGCTGATCGCCCTGTTGGAACTGGCACTCCGCAACAGCACGAACCAGCGGCTGATCGACGATTTCGGCGATGCCGATTGGCTTCTTCCCGGACATAGCGTCGTTCCGCTGAAACCGAGAGAACAGGCAACGGTTGCAGATGCTGTGACATATGCCCGCCGCGCCGCACAGTCCAAGCTGGACGACCAGCTTCGTGCAAGTGGCCAACCCGTCCCGCGCCGTCCTGCGCCAGTTGCCGTGTCGCATGGACAGGTCCTGTCACAGACGACGTTCGCATTTTGGCGACGGCTCTATTCCGACGAATACGAAGCAGCGTTGTGGAAACGCTCGCTCAAGCGCGTCTTTCCCGACAAGTCACTCCAGCGCGCCGACCTGTCAAAGGCGCTGGCTGCCATTCACGAAGCGCGCAATCGCGCGGCGCATCACGAACCGATCTATGGCACGAAACTGGATCAGGCGATGGAGGCGCTGGACTTCATCCGAAATCATCTGGGCGCTCGCACGCAATCGGACGACACCGCCTTCAAGCGCTTCACGCGTATCCAGCACCTACGGGTGAAGATGGACTATGAAAGCTACCTCGAGGCATGGCAGACCCTGACCGTGCAGCAGCCCTGAAAGGAAGCGCCCGCCACGGTTCCCCGCAGCGGGCGCTCTGACTTCATCCGATCAGGGCCTCACATCCCCAGACTTGCCTTGTACAGCGCGATCTGGCTGTCCCGCCCGATCTGGTCGGTGATCTTCTCCCATGCCGCGGCGATGGCGTCTGCCGTCTCCTGCGCGCTGGCGTACTGGCCGGCAAAGCCCTTGGACAGTTCGTCCTCGGCCACCGAGTAGTACTGGAAGATGCCCGGGATGCGCGGTTCGATGGCCGCGTTCGGGTGGTTGTAGCTGTCCGCGTTGGACCCGAGGTAATCCTCGATGAAGGCGCGGTCGTACCCTGCCGCTTCCCACTCTGCATAGTCGAAGTGAGAGTTGCGGTAGGGCTGGAAGCCCGACGGATAGGCCGCCGTCCAAAGCGACAGGTCCTTGCCGCCCAGATGGGCCGCCGCAGACCATGCTGCCTTGCGCTTCTTCTCGTCGCCCGAGACGCGGCTGGTGACGTAGATGCCCCAACCGATATAGGCCATCAGCGGCGCCTCGTTCGGCGTGTCCTCCCACGCGCCGGCGGCCGAGTTGTAGCGGCGCTCCGATCCGGGGTTGATGCCGAAGCCCACCACATCGCCCACCACCGAGGTGTCCGAGGTGCGCGCGGACGAGCCGATGTCGCCCCACCACATCAGCATGGACCCGGTTCCGGCGAGGAACTGCGAGAAGCCCGTGGTGCCGGGGTCGGCGTTGATCTGGTCGGCCGGATAGGCGCCCTCGGTGGCGATCAGGTCCATCACGTCCTGGATGGCCTGCACCCAGCCCGGATTGTTCACGCGCGGCTTCATCGTGTCGGGGTCGAACAGCCATGCCGGATCGTCGGGATGCTTCACATAGGCCGCCGCGCGGTTGGCGATGAAGTACATCCCGAACCCGCCCCAGCCCTTCAGCGGGTCGAGGTAGCCATGCGCGGGCTGGCCCGTCAGCGGGTCGGTCTGGCCCACCAGCGCCTTGGTCACGGCATTGACCTGCTGCCAGGTCTTGGGCACCTCGGCCCCGCCGATCGCGCCCTCGCCGAAATAGTCGGTGCGGTAGGCGAAGGTGTGGCAGTCGCCGTCGATGGTCACGCGGTACTGCTTGCCGTCCCATGTGCCGACCGGCGGCTTGAGGTAACCCACGAGGTCATCGGCCTCGATCTGGGCGGCCACCCAGTCGGGCATCGGATCGAGCAGGCCCTTGCCCGCCGTGTCGCCCTCGAAGGGCGCGCCCATCTCGAGGATGTCGAAATCGACGGTTCCGGTGGCGATCGACTGCTGCAGGCGCGCGTTGTAATCGGCCTGTGCAAGGTCGATCCAGTTGATCTTGGCCCCCGTATAGGCCTCCCACGGTTTCAGGAAGCCGCGGAACAGGAAGTTGTGCAGGTTCTGGTTGTTCAGACCCATGAAGGTCAGCTCCACCCCCGCGAATTCGCCCTCGGCCACGTTGGCCTTGGTCGCGGCAAGGCACATCTCGCCGACCTTCTGCCAGTCGGCATCGGTGGGCGAACCGGCGCCCACGCCCGGGATCTTCAGGATCTCGGCGCGGATGTTGCCGTCCTGCGCCAGCGCGGGGCGCAGCCCGCCAAGGCCGCCCATCGCCGCGACGGCCCCCAGCGCGGTCGCGCCCTGCAGCATGTTGCGCCGGCTCATCCGCGCGCGGAGCACTTCGTATTGTCCAAGTTTCACGACGTTTCCTCCCGTTTCGGGGTCCTGGCGCGGCGCGCCGGCCCGCTTTGCATTTGATCTGGTCTTGTCGTCACCGGTGAGAGCCCGCCGTCGCGCGATGGCGCGGCGGGTCGCGGGTGCGGGGCCTCCCAACCCCAAGGCAGCGATCCTCACATCGGCAAGCTTGGCCCTGCGTTTCGGCCCTGTCAAGATTCTAACATGTTAGTATGATTAGTTCGTGGACAGACCCGATCCGACCCGCTAGCTAATCTGCAGGAGACTGGGAAAGGGGCGAGCATGGCCGAAGTCACGATCCGTGCGCTGAGAAAGGCCTATGGCGGCCTGCAGGTCATCCACGGGCTGGACCTCGACATCGCGGATGGCGAATTCGTCGTGCTGGTCGGCCCCTCGGGCTGCGGGAAATCGACCCTGCTGCGGATGATCGCGGGGCTGGAGGAGGTGACCTCGGGCGATGTGATGATCGGCCCGCGCCGCGTGAACAACCTGCCGCCGAGCGAGCGCGACATCGCCATGGTGTTCCAGAACTACGCGCTCTACCCGCACAAGACGGTGGCCGCCAACATGGGCTTCGCGCTGAAGATGCGCGGCATGGACAAGGCCGAGATCGAGGCCAAGGTCAAGCGCGCGGCCGAGGTGCTGGGGCTGACGCCCTATCTCGACCGCTATCCCCGCGCGCTGTCGGGCGGCCAGCGCCAGCGCGTCGCCATGGGCCGCGCCATCGTGCGCGATCCGCAGGTGTTCCTCTTCGACGAGCCGCTCTCGAACCTCGACGCCAAGCTGCGCGTGCAGATGCGGACCGAAATCCGCGAGCTTCACCAGCGGCTGAAGACGACCACCGTCTATGTGACGCATGACCAGATCGAGGCGATGACGATGGCCGACAAGATCGTCGTCATGCAGGGGGGGCGCATCGAACAGGTCGGCCCCCCGCTGGAGCTTTACGACCGCCCCGCCA
>JBEEOG010000224.1:0-13475 GCA_041191745.1 Pseudomonadota bacterium
TGTCCAAATATCCTCGGGTGGGTCCGGGAGGGTGGAAAACCCTCCCGGGGCATCCACCCTTCCAAGGCCCGCCGCGATGCGCTAATCCGCGGGCATGGCAAAGCTCTACTTCCATTATTCGACCATGAACGCGGGGAAATCGACCCTGCTCCTGCAAGCCTCGCACAACTACCGCGAGGGGGGCATGGCGACCTATCTGGTCACCGCGCAGTTCGACAACCGCGCGGGTGCGGGGCGGATCGCATCCCGCATCGGCATCGGCGAAGAGGCCGACACCTTCGCCCCGTCCGAGGATATGTTCGAAAAGATCAGGGCGCGGCTGGAACAGGGCCCTGTGGCATGCGTCTTTGTCGATGAAGCGCAGTTCCTATCCAAGGATCAGGTCTGGCAACTGGCCCGCGCGGTGGATGATCTGAAGGTGCCCGTGATGTGCTACGGGCTGCGCGTCGATTTCCAGGGCAACCTCTTTCCCGGTTCCGCCGCCCTTCTGGCCTGGGCCGACGAGATGCGCGAGGTCCGCACGATCTGCCATTGCGGCAAGAAGGCCACGATGGTCATCCGCCGCGGCCCCGACGGGCGCGCGCTGACGGCGGGCGAACAGGTCGTGATCGGCGGGAACGAGACCTATGTCAGCCTCTGCCGCAAGCATTGGCGCGAGGCGGTCGGGGATTGACGCCCCCCGCGCCTGCGCGCGTCAGGCCGCCGCCCCCGCGCGGCGCCCGCCCAGCGCGATCACCGCGCCCGCCAGCGCGATCAGCGCCATGCCGATGACGGCCACCGGCTCCAGCCCCTTGCCCCAGAGCAGCCATGTCCAGAAGGCGGATGCGGGCAGGATAATGTATTCCAGCACGCTCGCCTTCGCGGCCTCGGTGATCTGGTAGGCGCGGATCATCATCCCCACGCCCAGAAGCGACCCCGCCGCCTGCACGAAGGTCCAGAACCAGAAGGTGGCATCGGGCCAGACCGGCCCGCGCATCAGGAACCCGTCCGGCCCCGCGGGCACCTCCAGCGGAAAGGCCCAGAGCACCGCCATCCCGACCGCCCCGATCACCCCGAGCGCAAGGAAGAACCCCGCCAGCAGCGTTTCGGCGCTTTCCTGCGGGCACCATTCGCGGGTGGCGATGTTGCCCATCGCATAAAGCGCGCCGGCCAGGACGGGCAGCACGGCGGGCAGCGACGCCCCGCCCATCGCCTCGGGCCCGAGGACGAGGATCACGCCCAGAAAGCCGATCGCCACCGCCGCTACCTGCAAGGGCCCGATCCGCTGGCCATAGGCAAAGCGCGAGATCAGAAGCACCCAGATCGGCGCGGTGAACAGCCCCGCCGCCACCAGCGCGACATCGAGGAATGCCAGCGCCCCGAAATAGATCACCATCGCCGCGCCGTGGATCGCCGACCGCGCCACCACCGCGCGCAGGTTCACGGGCCGCAGCCGCATCCCGAAGGCCAGCGCCACCACGCCGAGGATCGCCATCGCCATCACCGTGCGGGTGAAGTGGAACTGCCACAGTCCCGCACCCTCGGCGATCACGCGCACATAGTTGTCGGTGAAGCCGATGACCATCGCATAGACCCCGATCAACCCGACCGCGGCCAGCGTGCTGTCTTTCTGTGTCATCGTCCCGCTCCTGCCCTGCCGCAGACATGCCCGAACGCCCCTGCCCCGGCACGTCCGAAAGCGACGCACCCGCGCCGAAATGGCAAGCCGTGATCCCGTTCCGGCACCCGCGCCCGCCCGAGCGCGGCCCGAGCGCGGCCAGAGCGCAGCCAGAGCGCAGCCAGAGCGCAGGTTGTGGCGCGCTATTGGCTGGGCTATCCTTGTTCCCGTATTGCCAAAAGGCGGCAGGGACCACATCCGCGCATGACCGCGCTGAAGAAATACCAGCGGCTGGAAAGCCCCGGCCTCTGGCGCGAGTCGCCCGATGCCCAGCGACGCGATGTCGTGGTCGCCTTTCGCGAGGCGACGCTTGTCCTTTTCGATCCGCGGACGGAAACCCCGCTCAGCCACTGGTCGCTGCCCGCGATCGAGCGGGCCAATCCTGGCGTGCTGCCGGCGATCTTCGTCCCCGCCCCCGAAGATGCCGAGTCGCTCGAGATCGAGGATACGGTGATGATCGAGGCGATCGAGCAGATCCGCAGCGCGGTGAACCGCGGCAAGTCGCGCCCGGGGCGGTTGCGGGGGTCGCTTCTGGGGGGCGGCATGCTGGCGGTGCTGGCGGTGGGGCTGTTCTTCCTGCCCGATGCGCTGACGCGGCACACGGCGACGGTGCTGCCCACGGCGACGCGGCTGGCCATCGGCACCGCGGCGCTGGCCGATGTCACGCGCCTGACCGGCACGCCCTGTGCGACGCCGCTGGGCGCGCGGGGGCTGGGGCTTCTGTCGGAACGGCTGTTCGGGGCGGGGGGGCCCACGATCCTTGTCCTGCGCGACGGGCTGGCCGCGCCCGCCCATCTGCCGGGCCGCTTCACCCTGCTGCCCCGCGCGCTGGTCGAAACGGCCGCCGCGCCCGAGGTGCTGGCAGGCTACGTTCTGGCCGAAACCGAACGGGCAAGGGCCGCCGATCCGACGCTGGCCTTTCTGGATCACGCGGGCATGATGGCGACGATCCGCCTCTTGGCGACGGGCAGCCTGCCCGATGGCGTGGCCGAGGGCTATGGCGAGGCGCTGTTGCGCGCCGCCCCCCTGCCCCTTGCCGACGAGACGCTTCTGGCGGCCTTCGCGCAGGCCGAGGTGGCATCGACCGCCTATGCCTTCGCGCTCGATCCCACGGGCGAGACGACGCTGACCCTGATCGAGGCCGATCCGTTCCGCGGCGAAAGCCCCCGCCCGCTGCTCGAGCCCGCGGATTGGGACGCCATCCGCACCATCTGCGCGGGCTGAAGGCGGCAGGCGGGCCGGAAGGAAAAAGACCCCCCGTATGCCGGGGGGTCAGGGTCTTTCTGCCCGACGATTTGCACTACCTTACGGACGCGTCACCAAACCCCGCGCCCCGCGCGATGGACAGGGCCTGCGCCGCTTCGGCCTGCGACCCGAAGGGTCCGGCCATCACGACCTGCAGGCCGCGCGACCGGCTGATCGCGACGGGAAGCCCCGCCGCCTGCAGCCGCGCGGTCGAACCCTGCGCGTTGGCCGGATCGCCGAAGGCGCCGACCTGGATATACAGCGGACGGGCCGAGGGGGCGGGAAGCTCCGCCTGCGGCTGGCCCTTGGTCGAAACCGTCACCACGGCCTGCCGATCCGCCCGCGGGCGGGGGGCATCGGCCACGGCGGTGGCGGGCACCGTGCGCGTCCAGACCCGATCCTGCTGCGCCTCGCCCTGCAGGGTGCGGACACCGCGCAGCGGGTTCAGCCGGTCGTCATCCCATGACAGCTTGTAGCCTTCGGGGACGGGGATCGTCGCGGCGACGGCAGGCGCGCGCGCCGTGCCCGCCTGCGGGGCGTGCTGCGGCTGGCCGAGGGGCGCGTAGCCTGCCATCCGCGTGCCCGCCGCGCGATGCTCGGGCGGCAGGATGGAGGCGCCGACGGGCGCGCCATCGGGGTAGATCGGGGCGCGCCAGCCGTCCAGCGTGCCATCGCCGCGGGTGCAGACGATGACGGACCCGCCATTCGTCAGCGCGACCCGCTCGGCCACGGGGGCGGCGGTGGTGCAGGCGATCCGCCGTCCGGTGCTGCCGGTCGCGGCAAGGCGCGTCACGGGTGCGGGCGCGATGCTGGCGGGGCGCGGGCGAAGGACCGGCGCGGGCGCGACATTGGCGACGGGGGCGGGGACGTAGCTTTCCGCCGGAACGCGCGCCGTGGCGGCGGGGCGGGGTGCTGCGGGCGCGACCGGCGTCGCGCGCGCGGTGTTGGCCGCGACGCGCGGCGCTTCGGCCGGCGCGGGCGCGGTCATGCCCTCTTCGGCGGCGTCGAGCGCGGCCACGGCATCCCGCGCCGCGCGCCCGAAGGTGGGGGTGGCGTTGCAGATCGGGCGGCGGTTGTCACCGATGCGCGGCACCCAGCGGACCTGCCCGCCCAGCCCCGCGCGCAGGAAGACGCACCCGCGGCTGTCGACATATTGCTGCTGCGTATAGCCCGCGGGGGGCATTTCCCGCGGCCCGCCGATATCGGCGACGCTTTGCGCCAGAGCGGTGGATGACAACCCAAGGGCCACCACGGCGGCGGCCGACCAAACCTTCACGAACATGACTACCCCCAAGTAGCGTGGGGGCAGCATGGGGCAGGATTGTTTCCGAGTAAAGGGGCCTATCCGTTATTTAGTGCCAAACATCCGATCGCCCGCATCCCCTAGGCCCGGCACAATATATCCGTGGTCGTTCAGGTGGCTGTCCACAGATTCTGTCACGATCGGCACGTCGGGATGGGCCTCTTTCATGCGCGCGATCCCTTCGGGCGCGGCAAGCAGGCACAGGAAGCGGATATTCTTCGCGCCTTTCTCCTTCAGAATGGAAACAGCGGCGGCGCTGGAATTGCCCGTGGCCAGCATCGGATCGACCACGATCGAGATCCGGTCCTCAAGCTGGTCGGGCAGCTTGCAGTAATACTGCACGGGCTGCAGCGTTTCGGGATCGCGGTACAGCCCCACGAACCCCACCCGCGCGGCGGGGATGAGTTCGAGGATCCCGTCCAGAAGCCCGTTGCCCGCCCGCAGGATCGACACCAGCGCCAGCTTCTTTCCTTCGATCGCGGGGGCGTCCATCTCTTCCAGCGGGGTTTCGATCCGCTTCGTCGTCATCGGCAGTTCGCGCGTCACCTCATAGGCGAGCAGCAGGCTGATCTCGCGCAGAAGCTGGCGGAAGGACGCGGTCGAGGTGTCCTTTTCCCGCATCAGGGTCAGCTTGTGCTGCACCAGCGGATGTTTGACGACGGTAAGATGGTCCAGCATGGCAGCCCCTGTCACAGTTTCTTGGCGATCTTCGCCTTCGTATCGGCGTCACAGAATGCCGCGTCAAGCGACCGCCGCGCGATGGTCGAAAACATCCCCTCGTCCCAGTCGAAGGCGTCGTTCAGCCGGTCGTATTCGCGCGCCATCGTGGTGTGGAAGAAGGGCGGATCGTCGGTCGAGATCGTGACCTTCACCCCCCGCCGGTCCAGTTCCGCGATGGGATGCCTGCGCCATTCGGGATAAAGCCCCAGCGCGATGTTCGATCCGGGGCAGACCTCCAGCACGATGCCGCGTTCGGCGATCTCGTCCACCAGCGCCAGATCCTCGATGGCGCGCACGCCGTGGCCGATGCGTTCCACCCCCAGATCGCGGATGGCGTCGCGCACGCTGTCGGGCCCGCCCCATTCGCCCGCATGCGCGGTCAGCCGCAGCCCCGCCTCGCGCGCGCAGTCGAAGGACCAGAGGTAGTCTTTGGGCTGGCCCACCTTCTCGTCCCCCGCGATGCCGAAACCCGTGATCCAGTCGCCGGCGGTTTCCGCCGCGCAAAGCGCAGTCTCGCGCGCCTTTTCGGGGCCGAAATGGCGGATGCAGGTGATGATGCCGCGCAGCGTGATGCCCATCGTGCGTTCGGCTTCGTCCGCCGCATCGCGGATGGCGTGCAGGTATTCGCGCCACGCCCCCACGTCGCGCCCGCCGCAGAAATCGGGCGACAGGAAGGTTTCGGAATAGACGACGCCGGATTTCGCGCTTTCCTCCAGCACCGCGAGCGTCAGGCGGCGGTAATCCTCGGGGCTGGTCAGGACGGATGTCGCGGCCTCGTAGACCTTCAGGAAATCCCAGAAATCCCTGTAGCGGTAATTGCCCTGCGCGTCGAAGATGCCGCCGATATCGGCCTTCTTCTCGGCCGCAAGGCCGCGGATAAAGGCGGGCGGGGCCGCGCCTTCGAGATGCAGATGAAGTTCCACCTTCGGCAGGTCGCGGATGGTCACAGAAAGCTCCTCCCCGGCCCTTGGGCCGGAATGCCAAGGTGCGCCGCGACCGATGCCGCGACATCGCTGAAGCCGATCAGGCCCAATGCCCCCGCGCCCAACCCCGCGCAGAGGACCGGCACCCGTTCGCGCGTGTGTTCGGTGCCGCGCCATGTGGGGTCGTTGCCATGATCGGCGGTGAAGATCGCCAGATCGCCGGGGCGCAGGCGGGCCAGGAATTCCCCCGCCTGCGCGTCGAACCATTCCAGCTGCCGCGCATAGCCCGCCACGTCGCGGCGGTGGCCGAAATTGGTATCGAACTCGACGAAGTTGGCAAAGGTAAACGAACCCTCCTCGGCGGTGTCGGCCAGATGCAGCAGATGTGCGGAAAGTCCTGCATCGTCCTTGGCCTTCCACAGCCTGCCGATGCCGCGGTGGCTGAAGATGTCGCCGATCTTGCCGATGGCATGGGTCGCCCGCCCCGCCCCCGCCGCCCAGTCAAGCAGCGTCGGCGCGGGCGGTGCAATGGCGAAATCGCGGCGGTTGCCGGTGCGCCGGAACGCGCCTTCGGTCCCGACGAAGGGGCGCGCGATGGCGCGGCCTACCTTCATCGCGTGCAGCATGGGGGCCAGCCGTTCGCACAGCGCGATCAAACGCTCCAGCCCGAAGCGGTCCTCATGCGCGGCGATCTGGAACACGCTGTCGGCCGAGGTGTAGCAGATGGGCCAGCCCGTCCGCAGATGCTCGGCCCCCAGACGGTCGATGATTTCCGTCCCCGAAGCGTGGCAATTGCCGAGGATGCCTTCCACCCCCGCGATGTCGCAGACGGCGCGGACCAGATCATCGGGAAAGGCGGGGGTCGTATCGGGGAAATAGGTCCAGTCCCACGGCACGGGAACGCCGGCCAGTTCCCAATGGCCCGAGGGCGTGTCCTTGCCGTTCGAGATTTCAGTCGCCGCCCCCCAGCGGCCCGCGGGCGTGGCGGCAAGCCCCGGGGCATCGGCCCCGCTGGCCAGCCGGATCGCCGCGCCAAGCCCCAGCGCGCCGAGGTTCGGCATGTGCAGGGGGCCGGTGCGCCCCTGTTCGGCCCGCCCCGCCGCGCATTCCCGCGCGATGTGGCCAAGGGTATTCGCCCCCTCGTCGCCGAAGTCCGCCGCATCGGGCGCACCGCCGCAGCCCACGGAATCGAGGACGATCAGGAAGGCGCGGGTCACTCAGGCGATCCTTTTCAGCACGAGCGGCGGTTCCTCGGGCGGGGTCGTCCCGATCCGGTAGGCCGCCGCGACACGCCGCGCGGCCGCCTGTGCGTCGGCCTCGGTCGCGGCATGGATCATGGCCAAGGGCAGGCCGCGGCTGACGCCTTCGCCCAGACCCGCCATGTCCGACAGGCCGACCGAGGGGTTGATCCGGTCGCCCTCGCGCAGGCGGCCGCCGCCCAGATGCACCACCGCCTCGCCCAGCGCGCGGGTGTCGATGCCCACGACGAAGCCGTCGCTGTCGCTGACCACCTCGGCGATCAGGGGGGCCGAGGGCAGGCGGTCGGGCCAGCGTTCCACGAAATCGGCGGGCCCGCCCTGTGCTGCGACCATGCGGGCGAAGTATTCGGCGGCCTGCCCCGAGTCCAGCGCCTGTTCGATGCGCCGTTCGCCATCGCGGGCATCGGCGGCGATGCCGCCCAGCGCCAGCGCCTCACCCCCCAGCGCGATGGTCAGGCCGCGCAGGGCATCGTTGACGGATGTGCCGGTCAGCGTCTCCATCACCTCGATCACCTCGAGCGCGTTGCCCGCCGCGGTGGCGAGGGGTTGCGACATGTCGGTGATCAGGGCCGAGGTCATGCAGCCCGCCCCCTGCGCGGTGGAGACCAGCGCGCGGGCCAGCGCCTCGGCCTTTTCCACGGTGTCCATGAAGGCGCCCGAGCCGCATTTGACATCGAGCACCAGCGCCTCAAGCCCCGCGGCGAGCTTTTTGGACAGGATGGAGGCGGTGATCAGGTCAACCGATTCTACCGTCCCCGTCACATCGCGGATGGCGTAAAGGCGCTTGTCAGCGGGGGCGATCTCGGCGCTCGCCGCGACGATGGCGCAGCGGGTGTCGGCGATCTGGCGGCGGAGTTGCTCCTCGGCTAGCGCCGTGCGGAAGCCGGGGATGGATTCGAGCTTGTCGAGCGTGCCGCCCGTATGGCCAAGGCCACGGCCCGAGATCATCGGCACATAGGCCCCGCAGGCCGCCAGCGCCGGCGCAAGGAGGAGCGAGACGCAATCCCCCACGCCCCCCGTCGAATGTTTGTCGATCACGGGGCCGTTCAGGTCCCATTGCAGGACATGGCCCGAATCCCGCATCGCGCGGGTCAGGGCGACGCGGCCCGCCTCTCCCAGCCCCTTCAGCAGGACGGCCATGGCGAAGGCCCCCGCCTGCGCGTCGGTGACATGGCCGCTGGCCAAGCCGTTCGCGAACCACGCCAGTTCATCCGACGAGGGCTGCCCCCCGTCGCGCAGGCGCTGGATGATGGCGCGGGCGTCCATCAGGTCCTTTCCATATGGGCGGCGGTGAAGACGCCGGGCAAGAGGTCGCGCACGGTGGTGACGAATTCCTTGCCGTCGGTCGTCAGCAGCGTCACCCGCACGTCGGGATCGGCGAATTCGGCGATCTTCTGGCGGCAGCCGCCGCAGGGCGGCACGGGCGCGGGGCTGTCGGCGATCACGGCGATCTCGGCGATGCGCGCGTCACCTGCCGCGATCATCGCGGCGATGGCGCCTGCCTCGGCGCAGGTGCCTTCGGGATAGGCCACGTTTTCCACGTTGCAGCCGACATGGAGGTTTCCGGCGGTGGAGCGCAGCGCCGCGCCCACCTTGAAGCGGGAATAGGGGGCATAGGCGCGTTCGCGCACCCGGGTGGCGGCATCCTTCAACGACATCTTGGCCCCTTTCGGTTTTTTGACCGGACGGTCACATGTTGCGCGCAGGCCGCGCGAACCGCAAGCGGCGGCGCGCAGGGGGGCGGCAATCCGAAGGCGCGGGCGTTCCGCCCGCATTCCCCTTGCCGCGCCTCCGCGCCTGCGCGCTCCGGCGCGAAGGGGGCCTGCGCGGCCCCCGTCGCCCGCAGGCGGGCGACTCCCCCTGCGGGATATTTGGCGAAGGGGATGGGGTCAGAGCGGGGTCGTCGGCGGGTTGCCGGGCAGCGTGACCTCGAGCAGTTCAAGATCGGGCGTGGCATCGCCGTAGCGCGTGGCCAGCCCCGGCGGGATGACGAAGGCATCGCCGGGCGAGAGGCGGAAGGGGTCTTTCCCTTCGCCTTCCAGCGTCATTCCGCCGGCCATGACGAAGGTGAAGAGGATGTCGCCCGCGTGGCGCGTCCACCGTGTGGGCCGGCCATCAGGGCGCACGACCATGACGGAGGCCACGCCCTTGGTGCCTTCGTGGATCGTCGTGTCGCGCGCGACGAAGCCCGGCAGGCGGTGGGGGTGGAAGCTTCCCCCTGCCCCCACGTTGTGGACGAAGCGCTGGCCCTGCCATTCGCGGTCGGGGCGCAGGAGGGGGGTGGGCAGGGTCATCACGTGATCGATCTCGGTCACATGTTCGGCGGGAACGCCGATCTCGATCACCTCGATCCCATCGGAGGCTTCCAGCACGCGGTGACGGATTTCGGGCGGCTGGATAAAGCAATCGCCCGCCTGAAGGCGGATCGGGGGACCCTGATCTTCATAGACGACATCGACCCAGCCCTTGATGCAGAAGATCAGCTGGAAGCCCACCTTGTGGAAATGGACCATGTCAGGCACCGGCCCGCCGTCGGGGATGCGGATATGGCTGGCGATCATCGCGCCGCCCAGACGCGAGGGGACGAGGTCGCGGTACATCATCCCCGCCCGCCCGATCACCCACGGGGCCTGATCGGCCAGACGGCGCACGACGAAGGCATGTTCGGTGGCGGGCAGGACGAGCGGCGGGTTCAGCGCGTCGATCTCGACCCGCGTGCCGTTGGGCGCGGTCAGCGCGCGCTCGCCACCTGCAAAGGCGGGATCGTCGGTCAGGATGCGGACAAGGCCGGGGGCGGTGGCTGCGCCCTTCATCAGCCGCAGCCGCAGGCCGTGGCCCGAGAGCACCGCCACCTCGGGGTTGTCGGCGGGGTAGATCATGTCCAGCCGGAAGCCGAGCCGCCCTGTCCAGAAGGGCAGGTCGTCGCGCAGTTCGGGCGTGGGCAGGACAACTTCGGCGCGGATGTCGGTGGAGGGCGGTTCGAACATGTCAGGTCCCTGTCAGCATTGCCGTGACAATGGCGGGCGGGGCGGGATTTGCAAGACGGGCGGAAAACTGCTTCCGGCCCGGCACAGGTTGGCGCGTCGGGAAAAATGGTTTAAGGCTAAACAAACTTTGGGAGGGCAGGTTATGGACGACACGCGGCAGGACAATGCGCGGCAGGCGGCGCTGGATTACCACGAGTTTCCCAAGCCCGGAAAGCTCGAGATCCGCGCGACGAAGCCCCTTGCCAATGGCCGCGACCTGAGCCGCGCCTATTCGCCCGGCGTGGCGGAGGCCTGTCTGGAGATCAAGGCCGATCCCGCCACCGCCGCGCGCTACACAAGCCGCGGTAACCTTGTCGCCGTGGTGTCGAACGGGACGGCGGTGCTGGGCTTGGGCAATATCGGGGCGCTTGCGTCGAAGCCGGTGATGGAGGGCAAGGCCGTCCTCTTCAAGAAATTCGCCAATATCGACTGTTTCGACATCGAGCTGAACGAGCCCGATCCGGTGAAGCTGGCCGAGATCGTCTGCGCGCTGGAGCCGACCTTCGGCGCCATCAACCTTGAGGACATCAAGGCCCCCGACTGTTTCGTGGTGGAGGAACTCTGCCGCCAGAGGATGAACATCCCCGTCTTCCACGACGACCAGCACGGCACGGCGATCGTGGTGGGGGCGGCGGCGACCAATGCGCTGATCGTCGCGGGCAAGCGGTTCGAGGAGATCAAGGTCGTCTCCACCGGCGGGGGGGCTGCGGGCATCGCCTGCCTGAACATGCTGTTGACGCTGGGGGTCAAGCGGGAAAACGTCTGGCTCTGCGATCTCGCCGGTCTGGTCCATCATGGCCGGACCGAACAGATGACCGACCAGAAGGCGGCCTACGCGCAGGGCACGACGCCTGCCACGCTGGCCGATGTGATCGAAGGGGCGGACCTGTTCCTTGGCCTGTCGGGCCCCGGCGTGCTGACGGCGGAAATGGTGGCGCGGATGGCCCCGCGCCCGATCATCTTCGCGCTGGCCAACCCGACGCCCGAAATCCTGCCCGATCAGGTGCGCGCGGTGGCACCCGATGCGATCATCGCCACGGGGCGGTCGGATTTTCCCAATCAGGTGAACAACGTCCTGTGCTTTCCGTTCATCTTCCGCGGCGCGCTGGATGTGGGGGCGACCCAGATCAACGAGGCGATGAAGGTCGCATGCATCGAAGGCATCGCCGCGCTGGCCCGCGCCACCACCAGCGCCGAGGCGGCCGCCGCCTATTCGGGCGAGAAGCTGTCCTTCGGGGCGGATTACCTGATCCCCAAGCCCTTCGATCCGCGTCTGATCGGGGTGGTGGCCAGCGCGGTGGCGAAGGCCGCGATGGAATCGGGCGTCGCCACGCGGCCCATCGACGACATCGCCGCCTACAAGCAGAAGCTGGACGGGTCGGTGTTCCGTTCCGCCCTACTGATGCGCCCCGTCTTCGAGGCGAGCCGCCTTGCCGCCCGCAAGATCGTCTTTGCCGAGGGCGAGGATGAGCGCGTGCTGCGCGCGGCCAACGCGATGCTGGAGGAGACGAACGACCTGCCCATCCTGATCGGCCGCCCCGAGGTGGTCGAGATGCGCTGCGAACGTGCGGGCCTGCCGATCCGTCCGGGGCGCGACTTCCATCTGGTCAACCCCGAGAACGACCCCCGCTACCGCGATTACTGGGGCACCTATGCCGAACTGATGGCGCGGCGCGGCGTGACGCCCGATATCGCGCGGGCGGTGATGCGGACGAACACGACCGCCATCGCCGCCGTGATGGTGCATCGCGGCGAGGCCGACAGCCTGATCTGCGGCACCTTCGGGCAATACCTGTGGCATCTGGGCTATGTCCGGCAGGTGCTGGCGCGGGGCGGCCTGCATCCGGTGGGCGCGCTGAGCCTGATGATCCTCGAGGACGGGCCGCTTTTCATTGCAGATACCCATGTCCACCCGCAGCCGACGCCCGAACAGATCATGGAGACGGTCATGGGGGCCGCGCGCCATGTGCGCCGCTTCGGGCTGGTGCCCAAGATCGCGCTCTGCACGCAAAGCCAGTTCGGCAACATGGACAACGACAATGCCCGCCGGATGCGCGCGGCGCTGGAGCTTCTGGACGCGCGCGAACCCGATTTCGCCTATGAGGGCGAGATGAACATCGACGCGGCACTGGATCAGGGCCTGCGCGACCGCCTGCTTCCGGGGTCGCGTTATGAAGGGGCAGCGAATGTGCTGGTCTTTGCAAATGCCGACAGCGCTTCTGGCGTTCGCAACATCCTTAAGATGAAGGCGAACGGTCTGGAGGTCGGGCCGATCCTGATGGGTATGGGCAACAAGGCGCATATCGTGACGCCGTCGATCACGGCGCGGGGCCTGCTGAACATGTCGGCCATCGCGGGCACGCCCGTCGCGCATTACGGCTGAGGGGTCGCCCCCTCACCCTCCCCTCTCCCCCGTGGGGAGAGGGGGCCCGGCCCCGAACCGTCGTCTTGGTTCCCCGCCCCTGCAGGACAGGGCACGCCTCCCTCTCCCCGCGGGGGAGAGGGTCGGGGTGAGGGGGGCGATGGCCGGTGCGCGGCCTGAGTCGGGGGAAGTTTGCAAACCCTGCCACTCTTCGCTTGCAGACGCGAAATCCTGCGGTCTTTGCAAAAATTTGCAGCCCGCATGGGCGAAATCTGCAAAACAAATTGACGCATCGGCCCGCTGTTCACGGTAACAGCGTTGCGCGGCGCGCGCCCCTTCGCGTAACAAAACGCATCTCGTGGAGGAGGGCATACAATGGCATACCGTGAGCTTTATGCGAAGTGGAAGGCTGACCCCGAAGCCTATTGGCTGGAGGCGGCAGGTGCCATCGACTGGGTGACGAAGCCCGCCCGCGCGCTGAACGCCGACCGCGCGCCGCTTTACGAATGGTTCACCGATGCCCGCGTGAACACCTGCTGGAACGCGGTGGACCGCCATGTCCTTGCCGGTCGCGGCAAGCAGCCTGCGATCATCCATGACAGCCCCGTCACGGGCACGAAGCACGTCATCACCTATGCCGAACTGCAGGACCGCGTCGCCCGTCTGGCCGGCGCGCTGAAGGCCAAGGGCGTTACCAAGGGCGACCGCGTCATCATCTACATGCCGATGGTCCCCGAGGCGCTGGAGGCGATGCTGGCCTGCGCCCGCATCGGCGCGATCCATTCCGTCGTCTTCGGCGGTTTCGCCGCGAACGAACTGGCGGTGCGGATCGACGACTGCACGCCCAAGGCCATCATCGCCGCCTCCTGCGGCATCGAACCCTCGCGCGTCGTGCATTACAAACCGCTCCTCGATGCCGCCATCGACATGGCGACCCACAAGCCCGACTTCTGCGTGATCCTCCAGCGCGAACAGGAAGT
>JBEEOG010000225.1:0-10485 GCA_041191745.1 Pseudomonadota bacterium
GGAGAAGAACGATGAAGGTTGCGAACTCGCTCCGCTCGCTCAAGACGCGTCATCGCGATTGCCAAGTCGTGCGCCGCAAGGGCCGCGTCTATGTGATCAACAAGACGCAGAAGCGCTACAAGGCCCGTCAGGGCTGATCGCTTCGCAAAGGCGAACAGATCGCGGGGCCGTCCTTCGGGGCGGCCCTTCGCGTTTCCGGCGACGGCGGCGCGGTGGCCCGCGGCGCATCCCCCCGATAATGTCGCCCGAATCACATCCCCGTTGCGTGCCCGGGGGTTGTATCCCACATTGAGCGCATTCCTTTGCTTCGGGGTGTTCGATGGACGGTCAGTTTCTGGGTGGCAATGCGGTCTTCCTCGCCATTGCCGCATTCATCATCCTTTGCATCTTCCTCGGCGTGCGGATCGTGCCGCAGTCGGAAAAGCATGTGGTGGAACGCTTCGGCAGGCTGCGGGTGGTGCTTGGGCCGGGGATCAACTTCATCATCCCCTTCCTCGACCGCGTGGCGCACAAGATCTCGATCCTCGAACGCCAGCTGCCCAACGCGACGCAGGATGCCATCACCGCCGACAACGTGCTGGTGAAGGTCGAGACATCGGTCTTCTACCGCATCACCGAACCGGAAAAGACGGTCTACCGCATCCGCGACGTGGATGGCGCCATCGCCACCACCGTGGCGGGGATCGTGCGGTCCGAGATCGGCAAGCTGGAACTCGATCAGGTGCAGTCGAACCGCGCCCAGCTGATCGACCGCGTGCGCGAACAGGTCAGCGCGATGGTCGATGACTGGGGGGTGGAGGTGACGCGGGCCGAGATCCTCGACGTCAATCTCGACGATGCGACGCGGGCGGCGATGCTGCAGCAGCTGAACGCCGAACGCGCCCGCCGCGCGCAGGTGACGGAAGCCGAGGGCAAGAAGCGCGCGGTGGAACTGGCGGCGGATGCCGACCTTTATGCCGCCGAACAGCAGGCCAAGGCCAAGCGCATCACGGCCGAGGCCGAGGCCTATGCCACCGCCGTCATCGCGGGGGCGATCAAGGAATCGGGGATCGAATCGGCGCAATATCAGGTCGCGCTGAAACAGGTGGAGGCGGTGGCCGCCGTGGCGGCGAAACCGGGCAACCAGACAATCCTCGTCCCCGCGACCGCGCTCGAGGCCTTCTCGGATGCGTTCAAGATGCTGAAGGGGCGGGGCTGAGATGTGGGCGACTTGGTGGGTCTGGGTCGCGGGCGGCTTCGTCCTCGGCCTGCTGGAAGTGGCGGTGCCGGGGTACATCTTCCTCGGCTTTGCCACGGGCGCGGTGCTGACGGGCGCGCTCTTGGGGCTTGGCGTCGTCACGGGCGGGCCGGCCTGGCTGGTGCTGGTCTTTGCCATCCTGTCGCTTCTGGCGTGGCTGGCCCTGCGCCGCACGATGGGCGTGCGGCGCGGTCAGGTGAAGGTCTGGGACCGCGACATCAACGACAACTAGGCGGAAGGCGCGGGCGGGCCCGCGCCTGCGCCCTTTTTCCCGTACCGCCGCCGGGGCGGCGATACGGGCAAGGGGGGCTTGTGCAGCCCCCGTCCGCCGCAAGCGGCGGACTCCCCCTGCAGGATATTTGGCGAAGGGGATGGAGGGGTCTTCCCCTTCGCCAAATATCCCGGGGTGCGGGGCTGGCCCCGCCACCGAGCCGGAGCGCGGATGCGCGCAGGCGAGAGGAAAGGATTGCGCGCGGGCCTGCCCGCGCGCGCTGTCGGATCACCGCGGGCGGATCACCTTGCGGGCAGTTCCGCGATGACCGCGCGGGCGGCGGCGGCGGGGTCGTCGGCCTGCCAGACGGGGCGGCCCACGACGATGTGGTCGGCGCCGTCGGCGATGGCCTGATGCGGCGTGGCGATGCGCTTCTGGTCGCCCGCCGCGGCCCCTGCGGGGCGCACGCCGGGGGTCACGATCAGCCGTCCCTTCGCCTGCGGCAGGGCGCGGATCAGCGCGGCTTCCTGCGGGCTGGCGATCACGCCATCCGCCCCCGCCTCGAGCGCGCGTGCCGCGCGTTCCAGCGTGATGTCGCGGATGTCGCCCGCCTTGATCAGGTTCGCGTCCAGATCGGCACGGTCGAGCGAGGTGAGCACCGTCACGGCCAATATCTTCAGCCCCGTGCCGCCCTTCCCCTCGGCCGCCGCGCGCACCACCTGCGGGTCGCCGTGGACGGTCAGGAAGTCGAGGTCGTATTGCGCGATGCCCCTGACCGCGGCCTCGACCGTCGCGCCGATGTCGAAGAACTTCATGTCGAGGAAGACGCGCTTGCCGCGTTCCTGCTTCAGCTCGTTGGCAAGCGCGAGGCCTCCGCCCGTCAGCATGCCGAGGCCGATCTTATAGAAGGACACCGCATCGCCGATCCGGTCCGCCAGATGCAGGCCCTGCACCACGTTCGGCACGTCGAGGGCGACGATCAGGCGGTCATCGGACATGGGGCATCTCCGCGTTTCATGTGTCGGGCGGGTCATGGGGCGGGGGGGCGTGGCTGTCAAGCGTCGCGGCATGCTTGCGCGGGGTCGGGGGGTCGTGTTCCATCGCGGGCAGGGTATGGCGAGTGAGGCACAAGGGATGGAGATCCATCTGAGTTACGACCGTCCCGGCCACGGGCCGGAAAGCGGGCCGGTCCAGGTCGGCTGGTTCCTGACCGAGGACAAGGGCGCGGTGCTCTTCGATCCGCCGGAGCGGCTGGTGTCGCGGCAGGTCAGCCGGACGCATGCGAAAAGCGCCAGCCGCTGTCCCGCCGTGATCCAGATGGAAAGCCGCTATTTCGCGGTGAAATGCCCCTATGACATCCATCTGGGCTTTTCGCGGGATGACAAGGGCAAGGCGGTGCTGGTCAACCGCGCGGGCGCGGCCTCGTCCGTGCGGGGCAGCAAGCTGGGCCAGATCCTGACGCTGGTGAACGAGGCGGAGTGGCGCTACCCCGACCGGCCCACGATCCAGTTGCAGCTTCCCTATTGCTTCATCGCCGACGAACCCGTCTGGATGACGCAGCTTGGCCCCTTTGCCCATTACCGCAAGGATCCGTTGCCCGGTCTTACCTTCGGCGGGCGGTTCCCCCTGTCGATCTGGCCGCGCCCCCTGATGTGGGCTTTCGAATGGCACGAGCCGGAGAAGGATCTGGTGCTGCGGCGGGGCGAGCCGCTGTTCTACTGCCAGTTCGAACATGACGGCCCCGACCGCCCCGTGCAGATGGTCGAGGCGGAACGCACGCCCGAGCTGACGGCCTATATGGAAAAGATCGGCGGCGTGGTGAATTACGTCAACCAGACCTTCGGCCTGATGAAGGCGGCCGAGGCGATGCGCCCCGCGCGGCTTCTGAAGCCGAAGGAGAGGCCGTGAAATCCGTCCTTGAACTCTACGAGGTGGCCACGGGCCGCGTGACCGTGGTGCTGTGCCACGACTCCGCGCCCGAGGCGCGGATCGAGGCCCCGAACTGGGACCCGCGCGGCGGGGCGCTTCTGGTCAATGGCGCGGGGCGGCTTTTCCGTGTGCCGCTGGCGGCGCCACGGCTGGAGCCGCTGGCGTTGGGGGTGGAGGGGTCCTGCAACAACGACCACGGCTATTCCCCCGATGGCGGCCTGATCGCCTTTTCCATCCATCGCGGTGCGGGGTCGGAAATCTTCGTCATGTCGCGCGCGGGTGGTGACGCGCGCCCCGTGACGGCCGACAGCCCCAGCTGGTGGCACGGCTGGTCGCCCGATGGCGCGCGGCTGGCCTATGTCG
This sequence comes from Pseudomonadota bacterium, assembly GCA_041191745.1. Lineage (GTDB taxonomy): Bacteria > Pseudomonadota > Alphaproteobacteria > Rhodobacterales > Rhodobacteraceae > Paragemmobacter. Next base: position 3,741 of record JBEEOG010000225.1, read on the forward strand.
CGGCGCGGGGCGGGCGGCGGGTGATCGATGTCTATACCTGCCCCGCCGCCGGGGGCGGGGAGACGCGCCTGACTTTTGGCGAAGGCCATTCCGACGGGCCGGACTACAGCCCCGACGGGCAGCGCATCTACTGGAACTGCGACCGCGACGGGCATGCCCAGATCTGGGTCATGGCGGCGGACGGGTCGGGGCAGCGAAAGCTTTTCGCCGACGATCAGGTGAACTGGTTTCCCCACCCCTCGCCCTGCGGGCGGCATCTGGTCTACCTTGCCTATCCGCCGGGCACGACGGGGCATCCGGCGGACCTGCCGGTGGCGCTGGTGCTCTGCGATCCCGACGGCGGCAACCGCCGCCGCATCCGCGCATTCACCGGCGGTCAGGGCACGATCAACGTGCCGTCATGGGCACCCGACGGATCGGCCTTTGCCTATATGCGCTATGAGCCCTGACATGCCCTCAGGCCGCCTTGCGGGCGGGGGCCACGACGACATGGACGCGCGGGGCGAAGATGTTCTTCGGACCTTCGTCGTGCTGGGCAAGGCGCTGGCGAAGCTGGCGCTCTGCCTCGTCCAGCAGCGCGGTCTCGATCTGGTGGAAGCGGCTGCGATGGGACAGCGCAAGGCGGACGAGCAGCCGCGCCTCGTGCCGGGGTTCGTCGGGGGCATGGCGGAAGGCGACCTCTACCCGTCCAAGGAAAAGGTTCCCCGCCGGATCGAAGGTCACCTCGCGCAGCGCGCGTGAGGTGATGGTGAGCATGTCCTGACCTGCCTTTTTTTGGTCTGTTGGTCTTGCCTGTGCGCCGATCCTGCCCGCTTTGGCGGCGGGGGTGCAGGCGACAGGCGGATGGGCGCGGGGCATCCATCCGGCGGGGCGCGGTGCGGGGCGCGGAAATTCTGTCGCAGGGCTTGCGGCAATCTTGCAACAGGGCAGGGTGGGGCCCATGTTGGACCCGAGGCCGGAGCGGGCGTGCCTTTTCAGGGCGTCCGCGGGCGGTGCTGGGAAAAGGAGAATTGCCGATGAACCTTGAAAAGTTCACGGAACGGTCGCGCGGGTTCCTGTCTGCCGCGCAGACGATCGCGATGCGGGAAAGCCACCAGAGGCTGGCGCCCGAGCATCTGCTGAAGGCGATCATGGATGACGATCAGGGCATGGCCGCCAACCTGATCCGCCGCGCGGGGGGTGAACCGGCCCGCGTGTCCGAAGGCGTGGCGCTGGCCTTGGGCAAGCTGCCCAAGGTGTCGGGCGATGCCCAGCCCTTCATGGATCCCGGTCTGGTCAAGGTGCTGGACGAGGCCGAGAAGCTAGCCAAGAAGGCGGGCGACAGTTTCGTCGCGGTCGAACGCATCCTGATGGCGCTGGCGCTGGTGCCGGGGGCGGCGAAGCAGGCGCTGGATGCGGGTGCGGTGACCGCACAGAAGCTGAACGCCGCGATCAACGACATCCGCAAGGGCCGCACCGCCGATACGGCCAGCGCCGAGGAAAGCTATGACGCGCTGAAGAAATACGCCCGCGACCTGACCGAGGCCGCGGCGCAGGGCAAGATCGACCCGATCATCGGGCGCGACGAGGAAATCCGCCGCGCGATGCAGGTGCTGTCGCGCCGCACGAAGAACAACCCCGTGCTGATCGGCGAACCCGGCGTGGGCAAGACCGCCATCGCCGAAGGTCTGGCGCTGCGGATCGTGAATGGCGACGTGCCCGAATCCCTCCGCAACAAGAAGCTGATGGCGCTGGACATGGGCGCGCTGATCGCGGGGGCAAAGTATCGCGGCGAGTTCGAGGAGCGCCTGAAGGCCGTCCTGAACGAGGTGACGGGCGCCGAGGGCGAGGTGATCCTGTTCATCGACGAGATGCACACGCTGGTGGGCGCGGGCAAATCGGATGGCGCGATGGATGCCGCGAACCTGATCAAGCCTGCGCTGGCGCGGGGCGAGCTGCACTGCGTTGGGGCCACCACGCTGGATGAATACCGCAAATATGTGGAGAAGGACGCCGCGCTGGCCCGGCGCTTCCAGCCGGTGATGGTGTCGGAGCCGACGGTGGAGGACACGATCAGCATCCTGCGCGGGATCAAGGAGAAGTACGAACTGCACCACGGCGTGCGGATTTCGGACTCGGCCCTTGTCGCGGCGGCGACGCTGTCGCACCGCTACATCACCGACCGCTTCCTGCCCGACAAGGCCATCGACCTTGTGGACGAGGCCGCCAGCCGCCTGCGGATGGAGGTGGATTCCAAGCCCGAGGAACTGGACGCGCTGGACCGCCAGATCCTGCAGGGCCAGATCGAGGCCGAGGCGCTGAAGAAAGAGGATGACGCCGCATCCAAGGACCGGCTGGAGAAGCTGGAAAAGGAACTGGCAGAGCTTCAGCAGCAATCGGCCGAGATGACGGCGAAATGGCAGGCCGAACGCGACAGTCTGGAAAAGGCGCGCGACCTGAAGGAACAGCTCGACCGTGCGCGCGCCGAACTGGAACTGGCCAAGCGCGAGGGCGACTTCGCCCGCGCGGGCGAATTGCAATACGGGCGCATCCCGTCGCTGGAAAAATCGCTGGCCGAGGCCGAGGCGCGCGAGGGCGAGGCGCTGGTGTCGGAAGCCGTGCGCCCCGAACAGATCGCGGAAGTGGTGGAACGCTGGACCGGCATCCCCACGACCAAGATGCTGGAAGGCGAGCGGGAAAAGCTTCTGCGGATGGAAGACGAGCTGGGCACGCGCGTGATCGGCCAGCGTCAGGCCGTGGTCGCGGTGGCCAATGCCGTCCGTCGCGCCCGTGCGGGGCTGAATGACGAGAACCGCCCGCTTGGGTCGTTCCTGTTCCTTGGCCCCACCGGCGTGGGCAAGACCGAACTGACCAAGGCGGTGGCCGAATACCTGTTCGACGACGAAAACGCGATGGTCCGCATCGACATGTCGGAATTCATGGAAAAGCACGCCGTCGCCCGTCTGATCGGCGCGCCGCCCGGCTATGTCGGCTATGACGAAGGGGGCGTTCTGACCGAGGCCGTGCGCCGCCGCCCCTATCAGGTCGTTCTGTTCGACGAGGTGGAAAAGGCCCATCCCGATGTGTTCAACGTGCTGTTGCAGGTGCTCGATGACGGCATCCTGACCGATGGTCAGGGGCGCACGGTCGATTTCAAGCAGACGCTGATCGTGCTGACTTCGAACCTTGGCGCCTATGCGCTGAGCCAGTTGCCCGACGGGGCCGATGCCGCCGACGCCAAGCGCGAGGTGATGGAGGCGGTGCGCGGCCATTTCCGCCCCGAATTCCTGAACCGTCTGGACGAGACGATCATCTTCGACCGTCTGGGCCGTGCCGACATGGGCGGGATCGTCGATATCCAGCTGCGCCGTCTGGAAAAGCGGCTGGCGACGCGCAAGATCGCGCTCGACCTCGACCGCGATGCGCGGGCGTGGCTGGCCGAGGAAGGCTATGATCCCGTCTTCGGCGCGCGTCCGCTGAAGCGCGTGATCCAGCGCCATCTGCAGGACCCGCTGGCCGAGATGATCCTGTCGGGCGATGTGATGGACGGCGCGACCGTGCATGTCACGGCAGGGGCCGAGGGGCTGATCATCGGCGACCGTGTCAGCGCCTCGCGCCGCGAACGGCCGGCGCAGGCCATCGTGCACTGACGGGGGCGGTCGAGCGGGGGCGGTTAGGGGCGGTCGAATCGGCCCTGCGGCGGACTCGCTTCCGCCATCGCTGGCGAAGCGGACGATGCCCGCCCGGACTGTGCGAAAAGGGGGCATAACGCGCAAGGTCGGCCCCGGTTCCGCCACGGCCCGTGGCAACGGCGCAACTAATCCTGTCCGTTGCGCGGCTTTTGCGCGGAAAACATACCTTTGGGGATTGGAATTTCGCCGAAAGTATGGATTCAAGGCGCTGTGACAGACGAGTTTGGGCAGCGTATGCCCCCCCGACTTCCTTCGGCCATGCCGTCGGGGTCGGGACCAATTCAGGAAGGGCAGGCCGTGGCCTGCCCTTCCGCATTTCAGTCCTGACCTCAGCCTTCCGGCGGCAGGATCACCGCGTCGATGACGTGGATGACGCCGTTCGACGCCGCGACATCGGGGCCGGAGATCACGGCGCCGTTCACCTTCGGGCCGCCTTCCAGCGTGATCGTCACCTCGGCGCCCTGCACGGTCGCGGCCTTCATGCCCTCGGTCAGGTCGGTGGACATCACCGCGCCCGGAACGACGTGATAGGTCAGGATCGCGGTCAGCCGGTCCTTGTTCTCGGGCTTGAGCAGGTCTTCCACCGTGCCGGCGGGCAGCGCGGCAAAGGCCGCGTCGGTCGGCGCGAAGACGGTGAACGGGCCGGGGCCTTTCAGCGTCTCGACCAGCCCCGCCGCCTCGACAGCGGCGACGAGCGTGGCGAAGGAGCCCGCGCCGATGGCGGTATCCACGATATCCTTGGTTTCGGCAAAGGCCGGAACGGCCAGCATCGTCGAGGCGGTCAGCGCGAGAAAGGTTCTGCGGATCATGGGCGTCACTCCCTTTTGGTCCATGCCGGAATTGGCAGGGCTTCTATGGGTGGGATGCCCCGCCGGATCAGGCTGAACTGCGCGTGACGACAGCTTGCCTGCCGCCCTCCGCGCCCTAAGCCGCGCACCCCGGCGGTTGCCAATGAAATACCTGTGAGAGGGATTTACCACGCGTGAATGAAACAAAACGCCCCTCCGGCCCGTATCACAGACGTGACAGGGTTTGCTTTGCCTTTGGCGCCGAAAGCCCCATCCTGTCGTCAAGGCCGAAGCGGAGGGTGACGAGATGCGCTGGAAGAACGATCTGAACTGGTCCGACGTGACGCCCCGCGCCATGTGGATGAACCGCCGTGCGCTGCTGGCGGGCGCGGGCGCGGCTGCGGGGGCGATGGCGCTTGCCAGCCCCGCCCTTGCCCGGATCGAGGCGGCCAAAAGCCCCTTCTCGACCGACGAGACGCCCAACACCTTCGAAGAGATCACGACCTACAACAATTTCTACGAATTCGGCACCGACAAGGGCGACCCCGCGCGCTATGCCGGTGCGCTGACGACGGACCCGTGGTCGATCGTCATCGACGGCATGGTGGACCGCCCCGGCACCTATGACATCGCCGATGTGCTGAAGGACCAGCCGCTCGAGGAACGCATCTACCGCTTCCGCTGCGTCGAGGCGTGGTCGATGGTCATCCCGTGGATCGGGTTCGAGCTTTCGGGTCTGCTGAACCGCGTGGGCGTGCAGCCGAGCGCGCGTTATGTGGCCTTTGAAACGCTGGTCCGCCCCGAAGAGATGCCGGGCCAGCAGCGCCCCATCCTCGAATGGCCCTACCGCGAAGGGCTGCGGCTGGACGAGGCGATGCATCCCCTCACCATCCTCGCCACCGGCCTTTACGGCGAAGAGATGCCCAAGCAGAACGGCGCGCCGATCCGGCTGGTCGTGCCGTGGAAATACGGCTTCAAGTCGATCAAGTCGATCGTGCGGATCAGCCTTGTCGCGGACCAGCCGCCGACGACGTGGAACATGATGCAGCCGCAGGAATACGGCTTCTATTCCAACGTGAACCCGCAGGTGGACCATCCCCGCTGGAGCCAGGCCAGCGAACGCCGTGTCGGCGCGGGCATCTTCGCGGGGCGGCAGGACACGCTGATGTTCAACGGCTACGCGGAACAGGTCGCCAGCCTCTATGCCGGGCAGGATCTGGCCAGGGATTTCTGATGGATGGCGTGAACAGCCTTGTCCGGCGGGTCCCGCCGCTGGCCGTCTATCTGGCGGGCCTGTTGCCGCTTGGCTGGATCGTCTGGCTTGCGGCAAGCGGGGGGCTCGGGGCCGATCCGGTCAAGGCCATCGAATTGCGGCTGGGCGAGTTGGGGCTGCAGTTCCTGATCGCCACACTGGCGGTCACGCCCCTGCGCTGGGCGGGGCTGAACCTGATCCGCTTCCGCCGCGCGCTGGGACTTCTGTCCTTCTTCTATGTCGTGCTGCACCTTCTGGCCTGGGTGACGCTGGACATGGGCCTGCGCTGGGACGAGATGGCCCGCGATCTGGTGAAGCGCTGGTACATCATCGTGGGCATGGCGGGCTTTGCCGCGATGCTTCCGCTGGCGCTCACCTCGAACGACCTGTCGCTGCGGCGGCTCGGCCCCGTGGCGTGGCGGCGGCTGCACCGCCTGACCTATGCCGCGGGGGTTGCGGGGGTCGTGCATGTCCTTCTGATCGTCAAGGTGGTCGAGGTGGAGCAGCTCCTCTATGCCGCGGCGGTCGGCGGCCTGCTTCTGGCGCGCTTCCTGCGCGCCCGCCTGCGTGCCGTGGCGCAAGCGGCCTGAGTCTGTGGATAACCCGCCGGGCCGTGGGGGGCACATGCCGAACCGCCGTCGTCTAGTGTGCCAGAGCCAGCGCAACCCCAAGATTTAGCGGGATTTCCTGCCCGCCGGAAAAAAATCGCCGGACCCTGATTTTTCCCTCTTGCGGCTTCCGGCGGGCTTCCGTAAACACCGCCTCACCGAAGCGGAAACGGGACGGTGACGGAACGGAACGACGGCAGATGCCGGAACGACGCTCCGGAAAATCAGAAGGGCAGGCGGACGGGGATACGCTGGGAAACTGGCGGCTCGGTTCATTTTTGTTCGGACGATCGCTCTTTGACAAAATGATGAAATGAAGGGATATGCGGGCGGTTTGGGCGCATCGGCGTCGGACGTCTAGCATATCGGCCTACTAGGGGTTACCCGATGATGTAGGTGTCAGCTTCACGGTTTGTGGGTCACGTT
>JBEEOG010000226.1:0-4155 GCA_041191745.1 Pseudomonadota bacterium
TGGGGGGCGGGGGGGGTACGGGCAAGGGGGACAGGACCAGAGGACCGACGCGAAACGCTCCTATGGAGCGTTTCGACGGTCCGATTGCGGCTGAGGCAACGAAGCCGCAAGGGGTGGTCCGCAGTCCTGACCGATCCGGCACGGGGCGCGCCCGCCCGGCGGGTGCGATGTATCGCGCCCGCCCCCCGCAGGCCGGGCGCGGCCCGTGCGGGGCGCACGGGCGGTCAAGGGGTCGACGTCGCGCCGCGCGCGGGTCACTTGCCCCGCGCGACTGACGCCGTCTCGCCCTCGCACCCCTTCCCCTTCCGCCCCCCGCCCCCTATCCTTCCCGCACCAGCCGGAGCCGCCCATGGACCTCTTCGAAGACCCCGCCCCCGCCCCGCAGGGCAACCAGCCCGAATTCACCGTCTCGGAGCTGTCCGGCGCGGTGAAGCGGGTGATCGAAGGGGAATTCGGCCTCGTCCGCGTGCGGGGCGAGGTGGGGCGCGTCTCGCGCCCTGCCTCGGGCCATCTCTACTACGACCTCAAGGACGACCGTTCCGTCATCGCCGCGATCACATGGAAGGGGCAGGCCAGCCGCCTGCAGGTCCGCCCCGAGGAAGGGATGGAGGTCGTCGTCACCGGCCGCATGACGACCTTTCCGGGCCAGTCGAAATACCAGCTGATCGTGGATGACATCGCCCCCGCAGGGGCGGGCGCGCTGATGGCGATGCTGGAAAAGCGCAAGGCCGCGCTGATGGCCGAAGGGCTGTTCGATCCCGCCCGCAAGCGACCCATCCCCTTCCTGCCCCGCGTGATCGGCGTCGTCACGTCGCCCTCGGGCGCGGTGATCCGCGACATCCTGCACCGCCTGCGCGACCGCTTTCCCCGCCATGTGCTGGTCTGGCCCGTTGCCGTGCAGGGACAGGCCTGCGCGCCCGAGGTCGCCGCCGCCATCCGCGGCTTCAACGCCATCGAACCGGGCGGCCCGATCCCGCGCCCAGACCTGATCATCGTCGCGCGGGGGGGCGGCAGCCTCGAGGATCTCTGGGGCTTCAACGAGGAAATCGTCGTCCGCGCCGCCGCCGCCAGCCGCATCCCGCTGATTTCCGCCGTGGGGCACGAAACCGACACGACGCTGATCGACTTCGCCGCCGACCGCCGCGCCCCCACCCCCACCGCGGCCGCCGAGATGGCCGTGCCCGTGCGGCTGGAGCTTCTGGCCCAGACCGACGGCATGGGCGCGCGGCTGACGCGGGCCGCCGTGCAGGGCGTCGGCATCCGCCGCCAGCGCCTGCGCGACATGGCCCGCGCCCTGCCGCGCCCCGAGGCGCTGACACAATCCGCCGCACAGCGGCTGGACCTGTGGTCGGGGCGTCTGGGGCAGGCGCTCGGCCTTGCCGCCGCCCGCAAGCGCGGCACGCTCGACCGCTTCGCCGCGCGGCTGCGCCCCGACCTGCTGGCGGGACTGACCCTGCACCGCCGCCGCGAGATGGCCGAACGCGGCCGCGCGCTGGACATCTTCTTCGAACGCCGCCGCGAACGGGCCCATGCCCGTGTCGAAGGGCTGGCCGCGCGCCTGTCGCCCGCGCTGAACCGCCTGATCGCCGATGCCGAACGGCAGGGGCGCGAGGGGCGGGCAAGGCTCGCCCAGCTTTCGGCACGGCTTGATGCGCTGCCGCCCGCCCAGATCGCGCAGCGCCGCCAGACGCTCGACGCGCTGGACCGCATGCGCCAGACGCTGGGCTATGCCGAGACGCTCAAGCGCGGCTTTGCCGTGGTGCGCGGCGACGGCCATGTGGTCACGACGAGGGAGGCCGCCGAACGCGCCGCGACGCTGGAGGTCGAATTCGCCGACGGCCGCCTGCCGCTCGGCAGCAGGCTGAAACCCCGCAAGGGCGGCGATGCGCCCGAACAGGGCTCGCTCTTCTAGCGCTCACGCCCCCACATCGGGGCCGGGACAGGACAGCGGCTTCTCGGATTGCGCCACCTCGGCCAGTTCGGTGCCGGACGGATCACCCGCAAAGCGCGCGCGCAGGCCATCCGCCTGCTGCCAGAAGGTCCAGCATTGCGGGGCGGGGTCGCCTTCATAGACGAAGCAGATTTCCTCGCCCTGCGGATACCATGTGCCGTGCTGGCAGGCCCCGTCCGCAAAGGCCCAGATCACGCGGCGGCCCGGCAGGTATTGCTCGCTCCCCCAGACCTGCGCGCCCTGTGCGTAGGACAGCGTCCTGCCCGTGGCATAGGCCTCGAAGGCCTCGGCGGTCATCGGTTCGGCCGGTGCGGCGCGCAGGGGCGCGGCCAGCGTCAGGCCAAGCGGCAGCGAGAGGGAAAGGGCTGCGACGGCGCGGGCAAGGGTGGACATGGGCGGGGACATGGGGCACTCCTTCGCGGGCAATCCCTGGGCGGCAATCCTTGGGTCGCGGCAGGGCCCAGCATGGCAGGGCGCGCGGTCCTTGGCCAGTCACGCCGCCGTGGGGCCTGCGGGCCCCGCCTCGCGCCAGCGCGCCACGAGCGGCTTCATCCGCCTGCGCCAGAGCGGCGGGAAGAGCGCGATCATGCAGGCCAGCGGCAGCGGCCATGGCAGGTGCGGCACCTCCTCCGGCCCCGCCACGCGCAGCGCGGGATAGGGGCGCGACGGGTGGGCATGGTGGTCGGAATGGCGCGGCGCGTTCAGCATCATGTGCGACGAATACCACTGCGCCGCGTTCCACGAATGGCGGGACGAGACGGGCTCTGCCCGCCCGTCCGGCAGGCGGGCGCGGGTCAGGCCGTAATGCTGGACATAATCCGACAGATGCACCTGCACCGTGAAATGCAGCCCCAGCAGCAGCCAGAGCGCCACCCCCGTCCCCCCGCCGATGGCAAAGGCCAGCGCCAGCGCCAGCCCCGCGCCCGCGGCATAAAGCGCGTAGGGATGCAGCCCCGCCCGCGCGGCACGGGCCCGCCGCGCGTTCTCGGCCGCCAGCCCCGCGCGGAAGCCCGCCACCTCGGCCCTGAGGAGGAAGCGCCAGAACCCCTCGCCCGCCCGTGCGGTGGCCGGATCGTCGGGGGTCGCCACATGGACATGATGCACCAGCCGGTGGGCCGAGGCATGGTGGCCCATCAGGCAGGCGGCATAGACCGCCTGACCCAGCCGGAACAGGCGGCGGTCGGCGCGGTGGATCAGTTCGTGCGCGGCGGGATGGGCGACCTGTCCCAGCCACCAGCCCGAAGCCAGCATCAGCGCAGCCCCCTCGACCCAGCCCGTCCGCCCCGTGGCGACGGCGGCGACGGCCAGCGGCAGCAGAAGCAGCGCCCCCGCCCCCGCCGCGACCAGAAGCGCGTCGGAGCCGGGAAATTCCGCCCCCTCGGGCGCGGCGTCCAGCAAGGGGGGCAGCAGCAGGTCCAGCGCCACGACCATGGCCGACAGCGCCAGCACCGCCAGCCAGACCCAGAGGCCGCCCTGCCACCCCGCAAGCGCCAGCAGGCCCAAAGGGGCCAGCGACAGGGCGGAAAACAGGATCATGCGGGCGCGCTCACTCATCACATCCCGAATCTAGCATCCGCCGCGGGCCATGCCAGCCCCTTCCCCTTTTGTCGCATAGGGATTAGGTGGGAACAGGTTTTCCGAGGAAAGGGGACCGATGTCCTTCTTCAAGAAACTGCGCGACCGCATGTTCCGGTCCTCCGACAAGATCGCCGAGGGGCTGGATGCGCTGGTCGGTGACGATGCCGCCCCCGCCGCCGGAACATCCGCGCCGCACGGCGCCCCGCCGCACCCCGCCGCGCCTGAACCCACGCCCGAACCTGCGCCCGAATCCGCGGCAGGGGCGGCGAAGCCCGGCCTCCTCGGCCGTCTCTTCGGCGCGACGGACGAACCGCGCCGTCTGGTCGATGACGCGATGCTCGAAAGCCTCGAGGAACTGCTGATCCAGTCCGACATGGGGGTGGAGACGTCGGTCCGCGTCACGGCCAACATCGCCGAGGGGCGCTTCGGCAAGCGCATCTCGACGCGCGAGCTGAAACAGGCGCTGGCGGACGAGGTCGCGCGCATCATGACCCCCGTGGCCAAACCCCTGCCGCTTTATCCCAAGCGCCCGCAGGTCGTGCTGGTCGTGGGCGTGAACGGATCGGGCAAGACGACGACCATCGGCAAGCTGGCCAGCCAGTTCAAGGCGGCGGGCAAATCCGTCG
>JBEEOG010000227.1:0-4928 GCA_041191745.1 Pseudomonadota bacterium
GGGTCTATCGCGAAGGGCAGCGCGACGCGAACCGCATGGCCGAATTCATGGTGGAACGCGGGGTGGATGCCGGTTTCGCGCTGGATGTCGTGACGCTTGGCATCGGGACGATGTGGTACCCCTCGCGCGCCGAGATGCAGGCCGCGGGCGTGCTGACCCCTGATGTGCCGCAGGATGGCTGACGGTCAGGCGGCAAAGTCCTCGCGCGCGTAGCCCTGGATGTAGAGAAGCGCCGTCAGGTCGCCGTGGTTGATGCGGATATCGCATTCCGCCGCGACGACGGGCTTGGCGTGCAGCGCCACGCCCGCCCCCGCAAGCTTCAGCATCCCCAGATCGTTCGCCCCGTCGCCCACGGCCATCGCCTCGGACAGGCCGATCCCCAGACGGGCGGTGATGTCGTGCAGCGCATCGACCTTGGCCTGACGGCCAAGGATCGGCTCTGCCACCTGCCCCGACAGCGTCTCGCCATCGGTCAGCAGCGTATTGGCGCGGTTTTCGTCAAAGCCCAGCGTGGCGGCGATACGGGCGGTGAACGCCGTGAACCCCCCCGACACCAGCGCCGCATGGGCCCCGTTGGCCTTCATCGTCGCCAGCAGCGCGGGGCCCCCGGGCATCAGGGTGATGCGGTCGCGGATCACGCGGTCGATCACCGCCACGGGCAGGCCGCGCAGCAGCCCCACCCGTTCGCGCAGCGCCCCTTCGAAATCGAGTTCCCCGTTCATCGCCCGCGCGGTGATGTCGGCCACCACCGCGCCCACCCCCGCCTCGTCGGCCAGTTCGTCGATACATTCCTGCTGGATCATGGTCGAATCCATGTCGGCCAGCAGCAGGCGCTTCCTGCGCCCCTCGGCCTTCTGCACCACCAGATCGACGCGCAGCGACTGCAGCCCCTCCCACACCTCCCAGCGGTTGGCGGGCATGGCGTCCAGCGGAAACTCCGCCGCCACCCCGGGATCGAGCCAGACCGCATCCCCCCCGCCCCAGGCGTTTCGCACCGATTCGACCGTGGCACGGTCGAGGACGGGGCGGTCAGGGGCGGTCAGCAGCGTGGCGATGAACATAGGTGCGAAGTTTCCGATAGTGGAGGGGCGCGTCGTTTTTGCGCGGACAAGCGGCGCTTTACGACGATTTTCCGGCTTGCGCCAGTGCGTGCCCGTCCTGTAACCCCGTCGGCGGGACACCCTACCCCAACGTAGGGCAGCACTCTGGAAGGATGCCATGACGGATACGACCGTTCCGGCCGCGCGGCCGGCTAACCCGCGCTTTTCTTCGGGCCCTTGCGCGAAGATCCCCGGTTTCTCTCTCGATCACCTTTCGGATGCGCCGCTGGGCCGGTCGCACCGCGCCGCCGTCGGCAAGGCAAAGCTGAAAGAGGCGATCGACCTCACCCGCGAAATCCTGAACGTGCCCGCCGATTACCGCATCGGCATCGTCCCTGGGTCCGACACCGGCGCGGTCGAGATGGCGATGTGGACGATGCTCGGCGCGCGCGGCGTGGAAATGCTGGCGTGGGAAAGCTTCGGCGAAGGCTGGGTGACCGATGCGGTCAAGCAGCTGAAGCTTGACGCCACCGTTCGCAAGGCCCCCTATGGCCAGATCGTGGACCTCGCGCAGGTCGATTTCGACAAGGACGTGGTCTTTACCTGGAACGGCACGACCAGCGGCGTGCGCGTCCCGAACGGCGACGCCATCCCCGCCACCCGCGCGGGCCTGACCATCTGCGACGCGACCTCTGCCGCCTTTGCCATGGACCTGCCGTGGGACAAGCTCGACGTCGTGACCTTCAGCTGGCAGAAGGTGCTGGGCGGCGAAGGCGCGCACGGGATGCTGATCCTGTCGCCCCGCGCGGTGGAGCGGCTGGAAACCTACACCCCCGCATGGCCGCTGCCCAAGATCTTCCGCCTGACGTCGAAGGGAAAGCTGATCGACGGCATCTTCGTGGGCGAGACGATCAACACGCCCTCGATGCTGGCGGTGGAAGATTACCTCGTCGCGCTGAAATGGGCGAAATCGGTGGGCGGGCTGCGCGGCCTGATCGACCGTGCCGCGGCGAACGCGAAGGTCGTCTGGGATTTCTGCGCCGCCAACCCGTGGCTGCAGAACCTTGCCGAGGATCCGGCGACGGCATCGACCACCTCGGTCTGCCTGAAATTCGTCGATGCGCGCATCACCGATGGCGAGGCCTTCGCCAAGGCCGTCGCCAAGCGGCTGGAAAAGGCAGGCGTGGCCTATGACGTGGGCGCCTATCGGGATGCCCCCGCGGGCCTGCGTATCTGGTGCGGATCGACGGTGGAAACCGCCGATGTCGCCGCCCTGATGCCGTGGATCGCCCACGCCTTCGAGGCCGAGATCGCCGCACAGGCGCAGGCGGCCTAAGCCATCACACGCGCCCCGGGCCTGACCCGGGGCCTCCCCCCATCTGCGAGGTCCCGGGTCAAGCCCGGGACGCGATGCCCCAGAACAGATCAGGTGATCCCATGCCCAAGGTTCTCGTTTCCGACGAACTCTCCGAAACCGCCGTCCAGATCTTCCGCGACCGCGGGGTCGAGGTGGACTACATGCCGAAACTCGGCAAGGACAAGGAAAAGCTGGCCGAACTCATCGGCCAGTATGACGGCCTTGCCATCCGCTCGGCCACCAAGGTGACCGCCGCCCTGCTGGAAAAGGCCACGAAGCTGAAGGTCGTGGGCCGCGCGGGCATCGGCGTCGATAACGTCGACATCCCCGCCGCGTCGAAGAACGGCGTGATCGTGATGAACACGCCCTTCGGCAATTCCATCACCACCGCCGAACATGCCATCGCCATGATGTTCGCCGTGGCGCGCCAGATCCCCGAAGCCAACGCCTCCACCCATGCCGGCAAGTGGGAGAAGTCGCGCTTCATGGGCGTCGAACTCTTCAACAAGACGCTGGGCGTGATCGGCGCGGGCAATATCGGCGGGATCGTCTGCGACCGCGCCGTGGGCCTGAAGATGAAGGTGATCGCCTATGATCCCTTCCTGTCCGAAGAACGCGCCAAGCAGCTGGGCGTGACCAAGGTGGAACTGGACGAACTGCTGGCGCGGGCCGATTTCATCACGCTCCATGTGCCGCTGACCGACAAGACCCGCAACATCCTGTCGCGCGAGAACCTCGCCAAGACCAAGAAGGGCGTCCGGATCATCAACTGCGCCCGCGGCGGCCTGATCGACGAGGCCGCGCTGGTCGACGCGCTGAATTCGGGCCATGTCGCCGGTGCCGCGCTCGACGTGTTCGAGGTCGAACCCGCGACCGAGAACCCGCTCTTCAACCTGCCCAATGTCGTCTGCACGCCCCACCTCGGCGCGTCCACGACCGAGGCGCAGGAAAACGTCGCCCTGCAGGTCGCCGAACAGATGTCGGACTACCTGCTGACGGGTGCGGTCTCGAACGCGCTCAACATGCCCAACGTGACGGCCGAAGAGGCCGCCGTGATGGGCCCGTGGGTCAAGCTTGCCGCGCATCTGGGCGCCTTCATCGGCCAGATGACGGACGAGCCGATCAAGGCGATCAACATCCTCTACGACGGCTCGGTCGCGGCGATGAACCTTGCCGCGCTGAACCAGTCGGTGATCGCGGGCGTGCTGAAGGCGCACAATCCGGACGTGAACCTCGTCTCGGCCCCCATCGTGGCCAAGGAACGCGGCATCCAGATCTCGACCACCCGTCAGGACAAGACGGGCACCTTCGACGCCTACATCAAGGTCACCATGGTGACGGACAAGCGCGAACGCTCCGTCGCGGGCACCTGCTTCTCGGACGGCAAGCCGCGCTTCATCCAGATCAAGGGCATCAACATCGATGCCGAGATCGGCCGCCACATGCTCTACACCACGAACGAGGACGTGCCGGGCATCATCGGCCTTCTCGGCATGACCATGGGCAAGAACAACGTCAACATCGCGAACTTCACGCTGGGACGTTCGGGCGTGGGTCAGGATGCGATCGCGATCCTCTACCTCGATCAGGCGATCGACCCCAAGGTCGTGGACACGCTGGAGGCGACGGGCATGTTCCAGCAGGTCAAGCCGCTGGAATTCGACGTGGCCTGACGGGCCGAACCGGAGCGAGAGGGCGGGGCTTCCCCGCCCTTTTCCTTTTTCCCTTCCCCCTTCCTCTTCGTCCAAATATCCCACGGGGGGTGCGGGGGGTGTGAAACCCCCCGCTCCTGTCAGGAACGGCAGCGCAGCATGACCAGAACCTATGCCATCGGCGACATCCACGGGCACCTGACCCTGCTGCAAGGCGCGCATGCCTTGATCGCGGCGGACCGCGCGATGACGGGCGACCATGACGCCCCCGTGATCCATCTGGGCGATCTGGTGGACCGTGGGCCCGACAGCCGCGGGGTGATCGCGCATCTGATGGCGGGCATCGCGGCGGGAGAGGCGTGGCATGTCCTCAAGGGCAACCATGACCGGATGTTCACCCGCTTCCTGCGCGACCCGTCAGAACGCGAGCCGGGCCTTCGGGCGGACCTGTCATGGCTGCATCCCCGCCTCGGCGGGGCCGCGACGCTGGCAAGCTACGGCATCCGCAACGCGGCCGACCGTCCCGTTGCCCCCGTCCATGCCGAAGCCGTGGCCGCCGTACCGCAGGCACACCGCGACTTCATCGACAGCCGGCCTGCATGGCTGCGCCGCGGCGAGGTGGTCTTTGTCCATGCAGGCATCCGCCCCGGCATCGCGGTCGAGGAACAGGACGAGACCGACCTTGTCTGGATCCGCGTGGACTGGCTGGAGGACAGGCGCGACCACGGCTTTCTGGTGGTGCACGGGCATACCGCGCTCGACACCGCCACGCATTACGGCAACCGCGTCAACATCGACACCTCCGCCGCCTATGGCGGGCCGCTGACGGCGGTGGTGATCGAAGGCCGCGATGTCTTCGTGCTGACCGAAGACGGGCGC
>JBEEOG010000228.1:0-3183 GCA_041191745.1 Pseudomonadota bacterium
ACGGTGAAGCCACCCTTGACGCGGCCGAAGATCGCGCCTTCGACGCGGGTTTCCGACGCATAGGCCTTTTCGAGACGGTCCCATGCCTCTTCGCGGCGGGCCTTCTCGCGGCTGATCACGGCTTCGCCGCGCGCGTTCTCGACGCGGTCAAGGTAGACCTCGACCTCGTCGCCGACGGCGATCGACGGCGCTTCGCCGGGATTTGCGAATTCCTTCAGGTCGATGCGGCCTTCCATCTTGTAGCCGACATCGACGATGGCCTGTCCCGCCTCGATGGCGATGACGCGGCCTTTGACAACCGTTCCCTCTTCGGGGGTGTCGATCTCGAAGCTTTCCTTCAGGAGGGCTTCGAATTCATCCATGGATGCTTTAGCGCACATATGCAGTTTGTCCTTTGTCATGGTTTTCAGGCCATGCGGTTGGCTCCGCCGGTCTTTGTAAATGCCATGCCGCCCGCGCACGGGGCGCAGGCGGAACGGCTGGCGGTCCCATAGGGGAAAAGCCGCGCCGAGGCAAGGGCAACCCTGCCCCGCGGCGCAGGGCCGTCAGGCGACGCGCCTGACCAGCCGGTCCAGATCGCGGCGCACCTTGGCCTGACCCTGCAGCCAGTCGCCCTCGGCCGCGCGGTAGCCGAGCGGAAGCAGCGTCACCGACCGCAGGCCCTGTTCGCGCAGGCCGAGGATCTCGTCCACCTTGGCGGGGTCGAACCCTTCCATCGGGGTGGCGTCCACCTCCTCGAAGGCCGCCGCCGTCAGGCCAAGGCCAAAGGCGATATAGGCCTGACGCGCGGCATGCTGGTGATTCTCCTCCGCGCTGCGGGGCAGGTAGCTGGCCTTGAGCTGGTCGAAATAGCCCTTCACCGCCGCCTCGGCCGCCGCCCCGCGCTGCGCGACGATATCGGCCACCACCGCGTCGATCCGCGCCTCGGTGTAAGTGTCCCAAGCGGCGAAGACCAGAAGGTGCGAGCCGTCGGTGATCTGCGCCTGATCCCATGCCGCCGCACGGATCTGCGCGCGCAGCCCGGGATTGGTCACCACCAGCACCTCGAAGGGCTGCAGCCCGCTCGAGGTCGGGGCAAGGCGGATCGCCTCGAGGATGCGCGCCACCTTCTCTTCCGGCACCGCGCGGGCAGGGTCCATCTTCTTGGTCGCGTAGCGCCAGTTCAGTCGGTCATGCAGGCTCATCGTCAGGTCCTTTTCTGTTACCGGCGGGATCGATCCCACACTCGGTATACTTTCGATACCGGATAACTTAAGGGCACTGGACAGGCACCGCAAGAACGCACATTCTTGTGTGCAGGTCACATCGGTGAAACCGCCCCATGCACGCCCCCGCCACCTGCCCAAAGGCCCATGGCACCTGCCAGACGATCAACGCGGTCCTGTCCCGCGTCGGCGACCGGTGGAGCGTGCTCGTCATCTTCGCCCTGCGCGACGGCCGCCGCCGCTTCAACGAGCTGAAGCGCGAACTCGACATCTCGCAGCGGATGCTGTCGCTCACCCTGCGCGATCTGGAACGCGACGGCCTCGTCAGCCGCCACTACCACCCGACGATCCCGCCCAAGGTGGAATACGAACTGACCGCGCTCGGACAGTCGCTGCGCGGACCGGTCGGCATCCTCGCGGACTGGGCCCTGACGAACCAGACCGCGATCGATGCCGCCCGCGCCGCCTTCGACGCGCAGGCCGCCGAGAACGCGGCCTGACGGCGCGCCCGTCACGGCATCAGCTGCCCGCCATTCACCTCGATCACCTGCCCGACGATGTAGCCCGACAGCGCGGCACTGGCGAGGAAGAGATAGGCCCCCACGCAATCCGCCGCCACGCCCAGACGGCCCGCCGGAATGGTGGCGAGCTGGGCCTGCAACTGCGCCTCGGTCGAATAGCGTTCGTGGAAGGGCGTGGTGATGACCCCGGGCGCGACCGCGTTCACGCGGATGCCGAAGGGGATCAGCTCCTTCGCCATCCCGCGCGTCACGTTGTGGACAAAGGCCTTGGACGATCCATACAGCCCCGCCCCGCCCGACGCCCCGTTGCGCGCCGCGACCGAGGTGGTGTTGATGATGAACCCGCCCCCCGCCGCCTTCATCGGCGCGATGGCCGCCTGGCTTGCGACGATCACCGACCGCGCGTTCAGGTCCATGATGTCGTCATAGTCCTGCTCGGTCGCCTCGGCATAGGGCACGCGGCGCACCATCCCGCCCGCGTTGTTGACCAGCCCGTCCAGCCGGCCGAACGCGTCCAGCGCCTGCTCCACCGCCGAGCGCGCCCCCGCGCCGGTCGAGACATCGGCGCGGATCGGAACCGCCTCGCCCCCCGCCGCGCCGATCTCGTAAGCCACGGCCTTCGCGGCCTCCTCGCTGGCGTTGTAATGCAGCCCCACCCGCGCCCCCTGCGCGGCGAAGGCATGGGCAAGCGCCGCCCCGATGCCGGTCGATGCCCCCGTCACCAGCACGGCCTTTCCCGCCAGATCGGGTATGCGAAGCGTCGTCATGTCCCTGCCCTCTCCTCCAGCGCCGAAGCCACGGCGGCCACGGCCCGCGCCACGGCATCCTCCACCGACAGCGCGCTCGTGTCGATGACCAGCGCATCGGCGGCGGCCCGCAGCGGCGCTTCGGCACGGGCCATGTCGCGGGCATCGCGCTCCACCACCTCGGCCAGAACGCGCGCCTCCTCGCCGCCCACCTCCAGCCAGCGGCGATGCGCCCGCACCTCAGGGCTTGCGGTGACGAAGAGCTTCACCTCCGCCTCGGGGCAGATCACCGTGCCGATGTCGCGCCCGTCCAGCACCGCGCCCCCCTCGGCACGCGCGAAGCGCCGCTGGAAGTCGACCAGCGCCGCCCGCACCTCGGGGATGACCGCGACGCGGCTGGCGGCCTGTCCGGCCTCCATCGTCCGCAGGTCCCCGCGCGCCAGATCCTCGGCCGAAAGCCCCAGCGCCGCCGCCACGGGATCGCCGCCCTTGGCCCCGACCGCACGGTAAAGCAGCCCCGTATCCAGATGCCGGAACCCGAAGCGCGCGGCCACCGCGCGCGAGATGGTTCCCTTCCCCGCCGCCGCCGGCCCGTCGATCGCCACCGTGAAGATCACCGCCTGCCCTTCCTCTTTGCCCAAATATCCTCGGGGGGTGAGCCCCGAAGGGGCGAGGGGGGCGGAAAGCCCCCCTGATTTTTCGCAGAAAAAT
>JBEEOG010000229.1:0-4104 GCA_041191745.1 Pseudomonadota bacterium
ACGCGTCGTCGAGTGATTCCAGCGCGCGCGCGGCCTCGTCCTCGGAGCCGGAGGTCAGGGCGACAGAGGCGGCCATGACCGCGGCCTTGTCCTTCACGCGGCGCAGTTCCACGGCGCGGCGCGCGACGAGGTTCAGCACCTCGGTCGCCAGATGCGCGACAACGGGCCGTTCCGGCAACAGGCCGGAAAGGCCCGCAAATTCGGGCAAAGGCCGGGATTGGCCCTCGGTATCTTCCGGTTCGTTCGTCATGGCGGGCGCGCTGTGACTTTCGGGTCGTGCTGCACGTGGTCGGTCTTCTGGGGCCCCGTCCGCCTGTGCAGGTGGCGGACGGTTCCGGGTTCCTTGCGTCTTTATGGTAATCGAAGCGCAGCGAAAAGATAGTGTCAACCAAACCTGTCAGCACCTTTGTCGCGGATGGGTTGACGCGACCGTGGCTGCCAGCCGCCCCTCAACCGCCCCTCAGACGGGCCAGCAGGTCGGCGCTGGCCTCTCCGGTCGGGGGCAGGCCCGCGCGGGACTGGTAGGCGCGGATGGCGGCGCGGGTGTTGTTGCCGATCACGCCATCGGTCCCCTGCGTGTCGAACCCCGCGGCGGTCAGGCGGCGCTGCAAGTCCTGCCGGTCGGCCAGCGTCAGGCCCTGCGCGTCGGGCGGAAAGGCCGCGCGGATCGGCCCGCCGCCGCGCAGCCGGTCGGACAGGTGGCCCACGCCGATCACGTAGTTGACCGCGTTGTTGTAGCGGCTGATCACGGTGAAGTTGCGCCAGATGACGAAGGCGGGCCCCGCCGCGCCCTGCGGCAGCAGCACCGACGCCGCGCCGTGATCGGGCAGGGCGCCTCCCGTGGCAGGCCGGACCCCCATCGCGGCCCAGTCGCCACTGGCGCGGTTGCGGTCGCGCCCCGCAAGGCCCGTGTCGAAGCCTGCGGGCAGCACCACCTCCATCCCCCAGGGCTGGCCCGTCTGCCAGCCCGACCGGTTCAGGTAGGCCGCGGCCGAGGCGAGCGCGTCGGTCGGATCCTCGGACCAGATGTCGCGCCGCCCGTCGCCGGTGAAATCCACCGCGAAGTCCAGATAGGAGGTCGGGATGAACTGCGTATGCCCCATCGCGCCCGCCCAGCTTCCGACCATGCGGTCGGGCGACGTGTCGCCGGACTGCAGGATCCGCAGCGCGGCGAAAAGCTGGCTTTCGAAGAACGCCCCCCGCCTGCCGTCATAGGCCAGCGTGGACAGCGCCGAGATCACGGGGATATCCCCCCGCCGCGTGCCGTACTGGCTTTCCAGCCCCCAGATGGCGGTGACGGTTTCGGGGTCCACGCCGTAGCGCGCCTCGATCGCGCGCAGCGTGCCGCCGTGTTGCGCCAGCGCCGCGCGGCCCCGCGCGATGCGGTCGTCCGATGCGGCGATGGCAAGATAGTCTTCCAGCGTGCGGGTGAATTCGGTCTGGTTGCGGTCGCGTTCGATGACGCCAGGCAGGAAGCCCGCCCCCGCGAAGGCCCCGTCGAAGGTGGCGGGCGCGATCCCGCGCGACAGGGCGCGGTCGCGGAAGCCCGCGACCCAGGCATCCCAGCCCGCATTCGGCACGGGGCGCAGCGCCGGATCGGCCGCCCCGCCGCGCGCGACGGGCGCGCCGCCCCCCACGCAGGCCGACAGAAGCCCCGCCGCCATTCCCGAAACCGCCGCGCGCCGTGTCAATCGCATTCCCGCCCACGTCAACCGCCAAACACCACCCGCAATGCGCGAGTGGCCACTTCTCCTGCAGCTTAAGCGACAGCGCCGCAAAGGAAAGCCCGCGCGTGGCGGGGCCGGGCGGCCTTGGGCGGGTTCCGGCCAACCCCGCCGGACCCGCCCGCAGGGCAGGGGAACCGCAGGCCGCCGCGCCGTGTTCAAGGACCAGCCCGCCCCCGATCCGCGCGGCGGGACCACCCTTAGCGGAGCCTCTCCATGAACATCCTGACCAGCGGTCCGGGTCCTGCGCCCGCATGCCTTTTCCTGTGTCTGTCCCATCTGCGCTGGGATCTGGTGTTCCAGCGGCCCCAGCACCTGCTGACCCGCGCCGCGCGCGACTTCGACGTGGTCTATGTCGAGGAGCCCGTGACCGAGGCAGGCGTGACCCCGCAGCTGCGGTCGCGCCGCGACATCTCGGGCGTCACCGTGCTGACCCCCGTGCTGCCCGAAATGCTGGGGGCCGATCGCGCCGTGGGGCAGGCCGCGCGCGATGCGGTGCTGCGCCGCCTGCTCGATGCCTTCCTTGCCCGTCGCGGGCATGACCGGCTGTTCCTGTGGTACTACACGCCGATGGCGCTGGCCTTCACCGACCATCTGAAGCCCGCCGTCACCGTCTTTGACTGCATGGACGAGCTGTCTGCCTTCAAGGACCCGCCGCCGGGGCTGCTGGAGGCCGAGACGCGCCTGCTCGCAAGGGCCGACATCGTCTTTACCGGCGGGCAGAGCCTCTATGCGGCCAAGCGCGACCGCCATCCGCGCGTGCGCTGCTACCCCTCGTCGGTCGATGCCACCCATTTCGGGCGGGCGCGGGCCGCGCTGGCCGATCCGGCCGACCAGAGCGGCATCGGCCGTCCGCGCATCGGCTTTTTCGGGGTGATCGACGAACGCATGGACCTGCCGCTGGTCGCCGCGATGGCGGCGGCGCTGCCGCGGGTGCAGTTCGTCTTCCTCGGCCCCGTGGTCAAGATCTCGGATGCCGACCTGCCGCGCGCGTGGAACATCCACTGGCTGGGGCCGAAATCCTATGCCGACTTGCCCGCCTATCTGGCCAACTGGGATGCGGGCTGGATGCCCTTCGCGCTGAACGAAGCGACGCGCTTCATCAGCCCGACGAAGACGCCCGAATTCCTTGCCGCGGGCTTGGCCCTGACATCGACCGCCGTGCCCGATGTGGTGGGGACCTATGGCGCGGGCGATCTGGTCGGCATCGCGGGACCGGCGGATATGGCCGGCGCGCTTCAGGCCAGCCTGTCCCGCCCGCCCCCCGCATGGCGCCGCGCGGTCGATGCCCATCTGGCGCAAGGCTCCTGGGACCGCACCTGGGCCGCGATGCGGCGCGAGATGATGGCGCTGGCCCGCCGCAGCGCGCCGCTGCCGCTGCTGGCCCCCATCCCCCGCGCCGCGGGGCTGGAGGTGCGCGATGCATGACTGGCTTGTCGTGGGGGCGGGGTTCGCGGGATCGGTCCTTGCCGAACGGCTGGCCGCGGATCGCGGCGACAGCGTGCTGGTGATCGACCGGCGCGACCACATCGCGGGCAATGCCTTCGACCATGCCGATGCCGCGGGGCTGCTGGTCCACCGCTACGGTCCCCACATCTTCCACACCAATTCGGACATGGTGGTGGCCTATCTGTCGCGCTTCACCGACTGGCGCGATTACGAACACCGCGTGCTGGCGCAGGTGGACGGGAAGCTGCTGCCCATTCCCATCAACCTCGACACCATCAACCGCCTTTACGGCCTGACGCTCGACAGCGCGGGGATGGAGGCGTTCCTTGCCGCCCGCCGCGAGGTGCCCGCGCGGATCGAGACGGCCGAGGACATGGTCGTTTCCGTCGTGGGGCGGGCGCTTTACGAGACGTTCTTCCGCGGCTACACGCGCAAGCAATGGGGGCTCGACCCGTCGGAACTGTCCAAAAGCGTGACCGCCCGCATCCCCACGCGCACGAACCGCGACGACCGCTATTTCACCGACAGGTTCCAGAAGATGCCCGCGCAGGGCTATACGGCCATGTTCGCGCGGATGCTGGACCATCCCAACATCGACCTGCGGCTTGGCACCGACTGGGCCGAGGTGAAGGACGGCGGGGGCTTCCGCCGCGTCATCTTCACGGGGCCGGTCGACGAATATTTCGGCTTCCGCTTCGGGCGGCTGCCCTACCGGTCGCTGCGGTTCCGGCATGTCACGCTCGACAAGGAATGGCACCAGCCGGTGGGCGTGGTGAACTATCCCCAGACCGAGGACTATACCCGCGTCACCGAATACAAGCACCTGACGGGGCAGGTCCATTCGAAGACCGCGCTGACCTATGAATACCCCTCCGACACGGGCGATCCCTACTACCCCGTGCCGCGGCCCGAGAACGAGGCGCTCTACAAG
>JBEEOG010000230.1:0-3685 GCA_041191745.1 Pseudomonadota bacterium
GCCGCGACGACCAGACCGAAGCCGCCCACCACCGCCAGCGCCACGGGCAGGCCGAAGCCCTGCGCGACAAAGCCGATCACGGGCGGGCCCATCAGCATCCCCGCCGTGCAGGCGGCGGCGACCATGGCGATGCCCGCGGCGGGCGGCACATCCCCCGCCCGCCCGCCGAGCGAGGTCAGGACCGGCACCAGGTTCGCGCTGCCCAGCGCCACCACGCCGAAGCCTGCGATGGACAGCCACGGATGCGGGGCCGTCAGGATGCAGGCAAAGCCCAGCGCGATCAGCACGCCCCCGCCCAGAAGCACGCGCCTCTCGCCCAGACGCGCCACCACCAGCGCGCCGAACAGGCGGATCGCCGTCATCACGGCGGAAAAGACGGCAAAGCCCCATGCCGCCTGCGCCTCGGTCAGGTCGCGTATGGTGGTCAGGTAAAGCGCGCTCCATTCGTTGACCGCGCCTTCGACGCTGTCCGAAAAGAGCGCGATCCCCGCCAGCGCGACGAGGAAGGGACTTTTCAGCGCCGCCCGCGCGCGGGGGGCGCCATCGCCCTTCGGGTGGGGGACAGAGGGGCCGAGCCACGGCAGGATCGCCACCGACAGCGCCACCGTGACCGCCAGCGTCACCAGAAGCGGCGGGGTCGATCCGCCCGCCCGCGCCAGCATCCACGCGCCCAGCAGCGCGCCCAGAAGCGCCCCGCCGGAATAGAAGGCATGAAAGACCGACATCATCGGGCGGCCTGTCTCGCCCTCCCAGTCGGCGGCGCGGGTGTTGGCGGCGGTGTTCAGGACGCCCATCACCATCCCGCAGGCGGCCAGCGACAGGAACAGCAGCGGCACCGTGGGCGCATGGATCGGGGCCTGCACCAGAACCGCGAACGGGGGCAGCGTCAGCGCCACCGCCCGCGACGCGCCCAGCCGCATGACGATCAGCGCCGAGGGCGCCATCGCCAGAAGCCCCCCGAGCGAGCCTGACAGAAGCGCGATCCCCAGAAGCCACGGCTCCAGCGCCAGCCTCTCCACCACGACGGGGATATGGACGAACCACAGCGCGAAGGTCACGCCGATCAGAAGGAAGCTCCAGCCGATGGCCAGAAAGGATTTCAGCGCGGCGGGCATGGCGGCAGTCCCAAGGGTCGCGCCGTCATGCCCGTTTTCACTGCCGAAGGAAACGCCTCAGCGCACCTTCAGCGTCGCCAGCCCCACCAGCGCGAGGATGAGCGAGATGATCCAGAAGCGGATGACGATCTGCGGCTCGGCCCAGCCCTTCTTTTCGAAATGGTGGTGGATCGGGGCCATCAGGAAGACCCGCCGCCCCGTGCGCTTGAAGTAGAGCACCTGGATGATCACGCTCAGCGCCTCGACCACGAAGAGGCCGCCGACGATGGCCAGCACGATTTCATGCTTGGTGCAGACGGCGATGGCCCCGAGCGCGCCGCCCAGCGCCAGCGATCCGGTATCGCCCATGAAGACCGCCGCGGGCGGAGCGTTGTACCACAGAAAGCCCAAGCCCCCGCCGAAGAGCGCCGCGGCAAAGATCAGAAGCTCGCCCGTGCCGGGCACGAAATGGACGCCCAGATAGTCGGTGAAGTTCACGTTGCCCACGACATAGGCGATCACCCCCAGCGTGCCCCCCGCGATCATCACCGGCATGATGGCCAGCCCGTCCAGACCGTCGGTCAGGTTCACGGCATTGGCCGCGCCCACGATCACGATCATCCCGAAGGGCACGAACAGGATCCCGAGGTTCAGCAGCACATCCTTGAAGAAGGGCACGGCAAGCTGGTTCGTCAGCTCGGCCGGATGGAAGGCCGCCGCCGCAAAGGCCGCAAGCGCCGCGATCACCAGCCCCGCCGCCATGCGGACGCGGCCCGAGACGCCCTTGGTGTTCTGCTTGGTGACCTTGGCATAGTCGTCGGCAAAGCCGATCAGCCCGAAGGCCAGCGTCACAAGAAGCACGATCCAGACATAAGGGTTGTCCCACCGCGCCCAGAGCAGGGTCGACACCAGCAGTGCCGTCAGGATCAGAAGCCCCCCCATCGTGGGCGTGCCCGCCTTGACGAAATGCGAGGCAGGCCCGTCATCGCGGATGGGCTGGCCTTTCTTCTGCTTGCGGCGCAGGAAATCGATCAGCGGCCGCCCGAAGACGAAGCCGAAGACGAGCGCCGTCAGGAACGCGCCGCCCGCCCGCACCGTCTGGTAGCGGAACAGGTTGAAGATGTCGCCCCCGTCCGAAAAGGCGGTCAACCAATAGAACATCTACTCTACCCCTGCTTTCTTTGCCGCGACCGCCTGCCCCAATTTCCGCAGGGCGTCAACGACGAGACTGACCTTCGACCCCTTCGAGCCCTTGACCAGCACGATATCCCCCGCATCGACCAGCGACCGCGCGCGCGGGGCCAGTTCGGTGGCCGTTTCCACCCATTCGCCCCGCTGCCCGCGCGGCAGCGCCTGCCAGAGCGCCTTCATCCGCGGCCCGACGCAGTGGATCGTGCCGATCGCGGCAAGGCCGGGATGGGCGGCGATGGCCGCGTGCAGCGCGCCCTCGGTCGGGCCGAGTTCCAGCATGTCGCCCAAGACCGCGATCCGGCGGCCCGCCGAATGGCGCCCCACCCCGTCCTGCGGCGTGGCCGCGATCAGCACGTCGAGCGCGGCCGCCATCGAGGCGGGGTTGGCGTTGAAGGCATCGTCGAACAGGTCGAAGCCGTGGTCTTCCAGCGTGTCGATCATGATCCGCTCGCGCGTGCCGCGACCGGCGGGCGGGGCCCATTGCCCGATATCGCAGGCGGCGATGGCGGGATCGCAGCCCATCGCCTCGGCCACCGCCAGCGCGGCGATGGCATTGGCGGCGAAATGGCGCCCCGGCGAGGCGACCTTGAACAAGAGCGGCGCGCCCCGCCGCGTCGCGCGGACCACCGTCGCATCCTCGGCCAGCTGCACCGACAGGATGCGCCAGTCGGCCGCGTCAGAGGTGCCGAACATCACGGGCCGCGCGCCCACCGCCGCCGCCTTGGCGGTCAGGATCGGGGTGGTGGCGATATCGGCATTCAGCACCGCGATGCCGCCCGCCGACAGGCCATCCATGATCGAGGCCTTTTCGTGCGCGATCCCCTCGATCGACTCGAAGGCCTCCAGATGCGCGGGCGCGACGGTCGTGACCAGCGCCACGTCCAGCCGCGACAGGCGGGCAAGGGGCGCGATCTCGCCCGGGTGGTTCATGCCGATCTCGATCACGGCGAAATCGGCATCGGCGGGCATGCGCGCCAGCGTCAGCGGCACGCCCCAGTGGTTGTTGTAGCTCGCCTCGGCGGCATGGACGCGGCCCTGCCCGCCCAGAACCGCGCGCAGCATCTCCTTGGTCGAGGTCTTGCCCACCGATCCCGTCACGCCGACGACCCGCGCCTTCGTGCGCGCGCGCGCCGCGGCCCCCAGTGCCGACAGCGCCGCCAGCACATCGGGCACGACCAGCAGCGGCGCGTCGGGGGCCAGGCCGTCGGGGATGCGGCTGACGAGGGCGGCCGCCGCGCCACGGGCCAGCGCCTGCGCGACGAAATCATGGCCGTCGCGCACATCCTTCAATGCAACGAAAAGGTCGCCCGCCTGCAGCGTGCGGGTGTCGATCGACACGCCATCCGCCACCCAGTCGGCGGTCGCATGGCCGCCCGTGGCGGCGGCGGCGTCGGTTGCGG
>JBEEOG010000231.1:0-3381 GCA_041191745.1 Pseudomonadota bacterium
GCGTTGCGGCCGTTCCGCCCGCTGGGGCCGCTCCGGCCGCTCCATCGACGGCTCGCCGTCCAGACGCTCCATCATCAGGCCCGGCTCGATCTCCACCATTGCGCCGAACCGCCCGGCCACCGCCTCGGCGATCTGCACCAGCGTATGGTCCTGCTGCACGCGGATCGCGCCGATCCCGTCCTTGGCGATGCTGCCCGTCTCGCAGATCTTCGGCAGCAGCCACCGCGCCTCGGCCCGGCCCGTATGGCCGACCGACAGGCGGTACCAGACCGACGGACCGAACTCGCCCCGCTCGCGCACCGGCAGCGGCGCGGGCGGCGGCAGGCTGTCAGACAGCACCTCGGGGGCCGAGCGCCCCTCGCGCCACAGCCGCACGAAGGCCGCCGCAACCTGCTCGGCGCCATAGCGCGCCAAAAGGGCGGCGCCCATCTCGCCCTCGTCCCCCGGCGCATCGGCCAGCGCCGGATGGTCCATCAGGCGCGCATCCTCGCGCTCCTGTACCTCATCCGCGCCCGGGGCCTTGCCCCATTCCGCCACGACCTTGGCACCGGTCAGCAACCGCTGCGCCTTGCGGAACTCCGCCGGCGGCACGATCAGCGCAGACACGCCCTTGCGCCCGGCGCGGCCCGTCCGGCCCGACCGGTGCAGCAGTGTTTCCGAATTCGACGGCAGGTCCGCATGAAGCACCAGCTCCAGCCCCGGCAGGTCGATCCCCCGCGCCGCGACATCCGTCGCGATGCAGACCCGCGCCCGACCGTCCCGCAGGGCCTGCAACGCGTGCATCCGCTCCGACTGGCTCAACTCGCCCGAAAGCGCGACGGCCTGAAAGCCCCGGTTCTGCATCCGCGCATAAAGGTGGTTCACATTCGCCCGGGTCTTGCAAAAGACGATGGCCGTCTGCGCCTCGTAAAAACGCAGGACGTTGAAGATCGCGTGTTCCTTGTCCCGCGCCTGCACGGACAGCGCGCGGTATTCGATGTCCACGTGCTGCTTGGCCTCGCCCTGCGCCACGATCCGCAGCGCATCGCGCTGGAAGGTGCCGGCAAGCTTTTCGATCTCCTTCGGCACGGTGGCCGAAAACATCAGCGTGCGCCGCTCTTCCGGCGCGGCGGCAAGGATGAACTCCAGATCCTCGGCAAAGCCCAGATCCAGCATCTCGTCCGCCTCGTCCAGAACGACGGCCTTCACGCCCGACAGATCCAGCGACCCGCGCTCGATATGATCGCGCAGTCGCCCCGGCGTTCCGACCACGACATGCGCGCCCCGCTCCAGCGCGCGGCGCTCGTTGCGGTAATCCATCCCGCCCACGCAAGAGGCCAGCATCGCCCCCGCCTCGCCATACAGCCATTCGAACTCGCGCCGCACCTGCAACGCCAATTCCCGCGTCGGCGCCACGACCAGCGCAAGCGGCTTGTCTGCGAACAGCAGGCGGTCCTGCCCGGCCAGAACGTCGTCGGCGATGGCGATGCCAAAGGCGACCGTCTTGCCCGAACCTGTCTGTGCCGAAACCAGCAGGTCCCGCCCCGCCACGCCTTCGCCCAGAACGGCAGTCTGCACGGCCGTCAGGGACTCGTATCCCTTGGCCGAAAGGGCCGCGGCCAGAGGCGCGGCAATCGTCTTGTCTGTCATGTCATTTCCTGAAGGGGCGACACATGCGCCCATGAAGCACCAAAATTCGGCACCTCATTCCCCTTCGCAGGACCGGCCTCCCAAACCGCCGCCTGCCCCGGAATCCTCGGGCCGTGCGGCGGGCATAGGGCAAAACGCAGGGCTTGTATACCCGCTTCAGAATTGCAGGGTCAGCGCCAGCCGGACAGCAAGCGCCTCGTCCCCCTCCGCCGCCGCAGTCCCGACAGCGGATTGCGACCGCTGTCCCGCGGGCTCCACGACCGCGTTCTGCAGCGCGGATGCGACCTCGGGTAGGCCGGAATGGGTCATCAGGGATTCGAGTGCCTGAACGGCCAGAAGCGGCAGGATGGCAACGGGAAGAGAAAGGAAGGCAATCTTGATCATCAGGCAGCATGGTTTTGGGGGTTCCTGTCTGGCATCTTCACGAACCGTGCCACCACCGTCCGCTGCGTGCTGACGGATTGCGGTACGGTTTCCGGTACGCATTCCGGTACAGGCGTCGCAGCCCCTCCCTTGACCCCGCGCCCGGCCTCGCTACCCTGCGCGCGCCTTTTACGACTCTCACCTCCCGGAGCGGAAAACCATGACGCAGCGCCTTCACCTCGTTTTCGGCGGCGAGCTTGTGACACCCGAAAGGAACGTCTTCCGCGACGTGTCGCAGATTCACATCGTCGGGATGTTCCCCGACTATGCCACTGCCTTCGCCGCCTGGAAGGCCGAGGCGCAGAGGACCGTCGACAACGCGCATATGCGCTACTTCATCGCCCATATCCACCGCCTGCGCGACGAAGCGCAGGCCACTTCCGCGACCGAAGAGCTTGGCGCGTAAGTCCTTCATGTAAATGGCCTATTCCCTCGGCCTCACGCTTTACAACCTGGCATCGCGACGTGCGGGGTCGCCCGTGGCGGAGCGTCCGCCGCGGCCGGCCGGATCGCTTGTATGGCTGCACGCGCCGGCGGCGGAACCGGCACGCGCGATGCTGGAACTGGGGCGGCGGCTGGCCGATGAGGATGGGGTGCCGGTGCTGCTGACCTGCCCGGACCCCTTGCCCGAACGGGACGGTCTGGTGATCCAGCCTCCCCCCGCCGACAACCCGGCCGACGCCCGTGCCTTCCTTGAACACTGGCGCCCCGATGTCGCGATCTTCGCCGAAGGCGAACTGCGCCCCGCCCTGCTGCACGAAGCGGTGGAACGGCGGCTGCCCCTGATGATGGTCGGCGGACGAAACCCCTGTTTCATAAAGGAAAGGGATGGCTGGTACCCCGGCCTGATGCGGGGATTGCTGGGCCATTTCCGCACCGTCCTGACCGTCGACGAACCCTCGGCCCGCGCTTTCCGCAAGGCGGGCGCGACACCCGAAGCGGTCGAAGTGACGGGCAAGCTGGAAGAGGAAAGCGCTGCCCTGCCCTGCCTCGAGGCCGAGCGCGACTCGCTCGCCCGGCAATTCGCCACCCGCCCGGTCTGGCTTGCCGCCGCCTTGCCCGAGGCCGAAGAAGCCGCCGTCATTGCGGCGCATCGTGCAGCGCTGCGCCTTGCGCATCGCCTGCTTCTGATCGTCGTACCGCAGGATCCCGCGCGCGTCGCCCCGCTCGCCACGAAGATGGAGAAGGAAGAGGGCTGGACGGTCGCCCTGCGCGCAGAAGAGCAGGAACCCGATCCCGAGACAGAGGTCTATATCGCGGATTCGACGAACGAATTCGGTCTCTGGTATCGGCTTGCGCCCATCACCTTCCTCGGCGGAAGTCTGGCCG
>JBEEOG010000232.1:0-11069 GCA_041191745.1 Pseudomonadota bacterium
ATCGTCACCTTCCAGCCCGGCGGCGTCATCCCCTTCGAGGAGACGCATGTGATGGAACACGGGCTCTATGTCCTCGAAGGCAAGGCCGTCTACAAGCTGAACACGGATTGGGTGGAGGTGGAGGCGGGCGATTTCATGTGGCTGCGCGCCTTCTGCCCGCAGGCCTGCTACGCCGCCGGTCCGGGCCGCTTCCGCTACCTGCTCTACAAGGACGTCAACCGCCATGCCAAACTGCGCGGGCCGGGTGCTTTCGGCCCCGCGCGCTGACTTCATCTGTTCCCAAATATCCCACGGGGGTGCGGGGGTGTGAAACCCCCGCTTCTCCGGCCAGACAGAGGCACCCGATGCAGATGATCAAGACCGAACCGCTGACCGCGGAAGCCTTCGCCCCCTATGGCGAGGTGCTTCAGGCCACGGGCGAATTCCGCCTGATCAATGCGGGCCTCTGCCGCCGCCACCATGACCGCGCCGACATGGATTTCGGCCCCGAAGGCCGCGCCGGCATCTCGATCTTCAAGGCCGAACCCCGCGCGCTGCCCTATGATTTCGACCTGATCGAACGCCATCCCGACGGATCGCAGGCCTTCATCCCGATGACGGGCGATCCCTTCCTCGTCATCGTGGCCGACGGGCCGGACGCCGCGCCGCGCGCCTTCCTGACCGACGGGACGCAGGGCATCAACCTGCGCCGCGGCACATGGCACGGGGTGCTGACCCCCCTCGCCGCGCCGGGCCTGTTCGCGGTGGTGGACCGGATCGGCACGACGCCGAACCTTGAGGAACACCGCTTCGCCGAACCGTGGCGGGTCGTGCGACACGACGGCTGATCCCGCGGCCATACCCCGACTCACCTTGCCGCGCTGCGCGCCAAGGCGTAAGGTCTGGGTCCCCGTGGCCGTCCAGCGGCCCGCCCCCGGAGCATCCCGGAACCCTGCCCGGTTCCACCCTGCCGATCTGCCTTTGCCTTGCGGCCCGGACCATCGGCACATCCCCACGAGATCATGTCAGAACCAGTTCACGGGCGCGCTGCTGCGTCGTCTTCCACTCCCGACCAACCCGGTCTTTTCGACGAGGCCGAACTCGACATCGCCGATTACCTGCGCGAGGAGGCGGAAGACTCCCCCCACGGGCCCGCGGAACGCTCGCTTGTCGCGCTGGCCATCGGCGCGGTCGGGGTGGTCTATGGCGATATCGGCACCTCGCCGCTTTATGCCCTGCGCGAGGCGCTGCGCCCCGTTGCACAGGACGGTCTGGCCAAGGCCGAGGTTCTGGGCCTGTTGTCGCTGCTGATCTGGACGCTGGTCCTTGTCGTCACGGTCAAATACGTTCTGTTCCTGCTGCGCGCCGACAACAGGGGCGAAGGCGGGGTGCTCGCGCTTTATACGCTGGCGCGGCTGGCCATCGGGCGGCGCTCTGTGCCGACGCTCTGCCTTGCCATCGCGGGGGCGGCGCTGTTCTACGGCGATGCGATCATCACGCCCGCGATTTCGGTCCTTTCCGCCGTCGAGGGGGCCGAACTCGTGCTGCCCGCGCTTGCGGGATGGGTCGTGCCGCTGACGGTCGTGATCCTGACGCTGCTCTTCGTCCTGCAGCGGCAGGGCACGGCGCGCATCGCCGCCGCCTTCGGCCCGATCACGGCGCTGTGGTTTCTGGTCATGGCCGGTCTGGGCCTGTGGCAGGTGGTGCAGAACCCTGCCGTCCTTGCCGCCTTCGGCCCGCATTATGGCGTGGCCTTCCTGCTGGACCATCGCATGGTGGCCTTTCTTGTGCTTGGGGCGGTCTTTCTGGCCGTCACGGGGGCCGAGGCGCTGTATGCCGACCTTGGCCATTTCGGACGCAGGCCCATCATGCTGGCCTGGTTCGTGCTGATCTTTCCGGCGCTGATCCTGAACTATCTCGGGCAGGGTGCGCTGGTCCTTGCCCGCCCCGAGACGATCGAGAACCCCTTTTTCGCACTGGCGCCAGAGCCGTTCCTTCCCGCGCTGGTCGTTCTGGCGACGATGGCCACCGTGATCGCCGCGCAGGCGGTGATCTCGGGGGCCTATTCGATGACGCGGGCGGCGATGCAGCTTGGTCTCCTGCCGCGCATGAAGATCCGCCACACCTCGCACGGGCAAAGCGGACAGATCTATATCGGCGCGGTCAACTGGGCGCTTCTCTTCGGGGTCCTTTGGCTGGTGGTGGAGTTCGGCTCCTCCGGTGCGCTTGCCTCGGCCTATGGCATCGCGGTGACGGGAACGATGGTCGTCACCACGGCGCTGGTGGTCATCTATATCGTCCGGTCGGGCTATCTGGGCCTGCCCGCCGCCCTTTTGCTGGTGTCCCCCATCGCGCTGATCGAGGCCGCATTCCTGACCGCGAACCTGTCCAAGATCGGGGACGGGGGCTATGTGCCCCTGATGCTTGCGGCGACGCTGTCGATGTGCATGTGGGCCTGGTGGCGCGGGACGCAGAACATCCTTGCCAAAAGCCACAAGCAACTGATCCCCTTCGATATCTTCGCACGCTCGATGCGGCACAGTTCCGTGCATGTCGTGCCGGGGACGGCCTTTTTCCTGACGCCCGACCCCACGGTCGTGCCTTCCGCGCTGTTGCACAATCTCAAGCACAACCGCGTGCTGCACGACCGCAACGTGTTGCTGACGGTCGAAACCTTGCGAATCCCCGTCGCCCCGCCCGAGGAACGCGCCACCTATGAAGAGGTCGGGGACCGTTTCGCCCGCCTGACCCTTCGCTTCGGCTTCATGGAAACGCCGAACGTGTCGCGCGCGATGGTGCATGCCCGCAAGGCGGGGCTGCGCTTCGACGTGATGACGTCGAGCTTCTTCCTTGGCCGCAGGCGGCCCGTGGTTTCGGGGCCCTTCGGCCTGTCACGCATGCTGGACCGGATCTTCGCCCAGCTGGCGCGGCTGTCTGCCGATCCGTCCGACTTCTACCACCTGCCGCGCGACCGTGTGGTGGAACTGGGGGAACGGGTCGCGGTCTGACCCGTCAGCCCATCCGCAGCGCGACGTCCAGCATGCGGTTGGAAAAGCCCCATTCGTTGTCATACCAGCCGAAGACGCGCAGCAGGCCCCCCGCCGTGACGCGCGTCTCGGGGCAGGCCATGACGATGCTTTCGCCCCGCGCCCGCAGGTCGGACGACACGAGCGGCCGGTCCGTCGCCCCGATCACGCCGCCCGCGCTGCGGAAGGCGTCGTTCACCGCCGCGGCCGTGGCGGGCCGTTCCGTCATCACCGCCAGATCGACGGCCGACACGCTGGCCGTCGGCACGCGGACGGCCGAGCCTTGGATCCGGCCCGCGATCTGGGGCAGCACGAGGTCGAGCAGGCGCTGCGCCGATGTCGTCGTCGGCACCATCGACAGCGCCGCCGCGCGCGAGCGGGGATAATCGGCGGCGGGGGCATCCACCGTGGGCTGCGATCCGGTATAGCAATGGATCGTCGTCATCGACCCCGTGACCACGCCCCAGGTCTCGTGGATCAGCCGCGCCAGCGGGGCCAGCGCATTCGTCGTGCAAGAGGCGTTCGACACGATCCGCTGGTCGCCGAGCGCCCCGTCATTCGCCCCCAGCACCACGGTCAGGTCGGCCGCCCCCGACGGCCCCGACACCAGCACCCGCCGCGCCCCCGCCGCCAGCCCGCGCGCCGCGATGTCCCGCGCGTCAGCGCGGCCCGTGCATTCCATCACCACATCCACGCCCGACAGATCGAGGGTCGAGATATCGGGCGTGCGGTGCAGCGGGATCGCGCGTCCGTTCACCGCCAGCGCGCCGCCCTCCAGCGCCACGGTCCCGCGCCACGGGCCGAAGACGCTGTCATATTCGAACAGATAGGCGCACATTTCGGGTGCGGCGATATCGTTGATCCCCGCCACCTCCAGCCCCGCCCAACGTTCCGGCGCCTGCATCCATGCCCGTAGCACCGACCGTCCGATCCGGCCGAACCCGTTGATGAACACGCGCATGCCGCGCCCCCCCCTGCAAGACCCTCGGGCCTGACAGACCATGCGGTCAGGGCGGGTTCAATGGCTGCAACATGATGTGATCCGAAATCCCCTGCGGGCGCGGGATCAGGCGCGGAAGCGCCATTCTGTGACCTGAACCGAAGCCTCGTCGGGGTTCAGCCGGATCGGGGGGAAGGCGGGGTGGTTCGGCGCGTCGGGCCAGAACTGCGCCTCGACCGCCAGCCCCTCGAAGGCGCGCCGACCGGGGCGGATGGCATCGCGCCCGTCATAGACCTGTATCCCCGGCTCCGTCGTGGCCACGGTCATCGACACGCCCGACAGGCCGTCAAGCCACAGCACATCGCGCAGCATCTCGCGCCCGCGGCCAAGGACGAAGCAGGTATCGAGTGCCGGCGATCCGGGCGAGATCAGCTTGCCCCGCCTGAGGTCGAGCGGCCCGCCCCCCACGGGCAGGATCTCTCCGGTCGGGATCAGCGCTTCGGTCAGGCGCAGGACCTCGGGTGCCGCGACGCGCAGCTTGTGGCCCGCCCATGTGTCAGAGCCGTCGAGGTTCCAGTAGCTGTGATTGGCGAAGTTGACGAAGGTCGGCGCATCGGTGGTGACGGTCAGTTCCAGCCGCAGGGTGGCGGGGCGTTCCACCTCCCAGCGCGCGGTGATGCGGCGGTTGCCGGGAAAGCCGCCCTCGCCATCGGGCAGGGCCAGCGTCATCACGCAGGTGACATCGGTGGCCTCGGCCAGACGCCAGTGCCGGTGCTGGCTGCCCGTGCTGCCCGAATGCAGGCAGTGCCGCCCGTCCTGATTGGCCTGAAACCGCAAGGGGCGGCCATCGAGCGTCGCCGCGGCATTGGCGATGCGGTTGACGACCGGCCCGATCAGGCTGCCGTGATAGCGCATCTGGCCTTCGTAATCGGCGATGCGGTCGGAGCCGAGCGTCAGGTCATGCGGCACGCCCGTAAGGCGCACCGATTGCAGGATCGCGCCATAGGTCAGCAGCGCGGCGGTGAAATCGCCCGAACCCAGCGTCACCTTTTGCACGGGGTGGCCGTCCGCCGTCGTGCCGAACCCAGAAACACCGATGCCTGACTGCGCCATGGCGACCCCCTGAACCGGCCCAAGTCGTCGCCCGATCCGCGCGGGGGGTCAACCCCCGACCGCGTCTCAGCCCGCCAGACAGCCGGCAAGCGCCGAAGCCAGCGCGCGCATCAGATCGCCGTACAGCGCGGGGCCTGCCACCAGCGACGACCCCACGGGATCGAGCGGCGCGCCAAGCCGTGCCCCCGTCGCCTCGGCCAGCTGTTCGGCAAGGCGCGTGTCGTGCTGCGCTTCGGGAAAGACGCAGACGGGCGCCGTCTCGTCGCGCAGCGCCGCCAGCCGCGCCGCACCCGGCGCGGTGGCATCCCCCGCCGCGATGGCACCGGCCAGCGTCAGCCCGTAATGGGCGGCGAAATAGCCGTAGGCGTCGTGAAAGACGATGGCGGGACGGTCCCGTACGGGGGCAAGCAGTGCCGCCAGTTCGGCATCGGTCGCGGCGATGGCCGCCGCCGCCGCCTGCGCGTTCGCCGCATAGGTCGCGGCATTTGCGGGGTCGAGCGCGGACAGTTCCGCCGCGATCACGCCGGCCCAATGCGCGGCATTGGCCGGATCGAGCCAGGCGTGGGGATCGGTGCCCTCGTGGCTGTGGCCGTGGTCATGGCCGTGGTCATGGGCGTGGTCGTCGCCGTGCCCGTGGTCGTCCGCGTGGTCATCCCCGTGGGCGTGCCCATCCCCGTGCCCGTGGTCGTCGCCATGCCCGTGGTCGCCATGGTCCTGCGCGCCCGTGCCTGCCGCATAGTCGCGCAGCTCTGTACCCGCGCTGGCCAAGAGCGCCAGCCGCGTGCCGCCCTCCAGCCCTTCCAGCGCGCGGGTCAGCCACGGGGTCAGTTCCGGCCCGATCCAGACGACCAGATCGGCATCGGCCAGCCCCGCCGCCTGACTGGGGCGCAGCTGGAAGTCATGCTCGCTCGCCCCCGGTTCCAGAAGCAGTTCGGGCGTGCCCAGATCGCCCATCACCTGCGCCACCAGCGAATGGACGGGCGGGATGTCGGTCACGACGCGCGGCACCTCGGCCAGCGCGGGCGTGGAGAAGGTGGCGGCAGAGAGGGCGAGACTCGCCAAGGCAGAGGATATGATATAACGCATCTTTCGGCCCTTCGGATTTTCTGGCAACGGGCTATGTATGTTATACCATAACATGTCAAGGCCCACCCATGCCGCATGATCCTTCCCATGCCGAGACCTGCCCCGGTTGCGCCGCGCCGGACGTGGCCTTTGCCCGCCATGACCACAGCCATTGCGCGGGCGACGTGCTGGCGCGGGCCGAGGCGCTGGCGCAGGAGCAGGGCGCGCGCCTGACGCCCGTGCGCCGCCGCGTGCTGGAAATCCTGCTCGAGGAACACCGCGCGCTGGGCGCCTATGACGTGCTGCAGCGTCTTGCCGCCGAAGGCTTCGGCAACCAGCCGCCCGTCGCCTATCGCGCGCTGGATTTTCTGGTCGAGGCAGGGCTTGCCCACCGCATCCGCCGCCTGAACGCCTTTGCCGCCTGCATGCATCCGGGCGAGGCGCATGCCCCGGCCTTCCTGATCTGCCGCGCCTGCAACCATGTGGCCGAAGCCCCCGCCGCCCCCGTCCGCGCCGCGCTCGACGATGCGGCGGCGGCGCTGGGCTTCACCATCGAACGGTCCAACGTCGAGGCGCTGGGCCTTTGCCCTGCCTGCCGGAAGGGGGGCGCATGACGACCCTGCCGCTGCTTTCCGCCGATCACCTGTCGGTCCGGCTGGACGGACACGAGGTGCTGACCGACATCTCGATGCAGGTCAGGCCGGGCGAGATCGTGACCA
This sequence comes from Pseudomonadota bacterium, assembly GCA_041191745.1. Taxonomy (GTDB): domain Bacteria; phylum Pseudomonadota; class Alphaproteobacteria; order Rhodobacterales; family Rhodobacteraceae; genus Paragemmobacter. Next base: position 6,843 of record JBEEOG010000232.1, read on the forward strand.
TCCTCGGCCCCAACGGATCGGGCAAGTCCACCCTTCTGCGCGCGCTTCTGGGCATCCTGCCCGCAGCCGCGGGCAAGGTCGCGCGGCGGCACGGTCTGGTGATCGGATACGTCCCGCAGCGGCTGGCCATCGACCGCACGCTGCCGATGACCGTGCGCCGCTTCCTGTCGCTGCCCGTGCGGGTCTCTGACGCGGATGCCGCCGCCGCGCTGGTCCGCGTGGGCCTGCCCGACGTGGCGGGCAAGCAGATGGCCGACCTGTCGGGCGGGCAGTTCCAGCGCGTGCTTCTGGCCCGCGCGCTGCTGGCGCGCCCGCATCTGTTGATCCTTGACGAGCCGACGCAGGGGCTGGACCAGCCGGGCGAGGCCGCCTTCTACCGCCTGATCGAAGAGGTGCGGCGCGAAACCGGCGTCGCGGTGCTGATGGTCAGCCATGACCTGCATGTGGTGATGGCGGCATCGGACCGCGTGATCTGCCTGAACGGGCATATCTGCTGCGAAGGCACGCCGCGCGTCGTGTCCTCGGCCCCCGAATACCGCGCGCTCTTCGGTCTGGGCACGCAGGGGGCGCTGGCGCTTTACCAGCATGTCCATGACCACAGCCACGGGCACGACGCGGGGCATGGCCATCCGGCGCATCACCCCCATCCGCACGCCCGCGACCACGACCACGATCACCACCATGCTTGACGATTTCCTGATCCGCGCCGCACTGGCAGGTGTCGGCCTGTCGCTGGCGACGGGGCCGCTCGGCGCCTTCGTCGTCTGGCGGCGCATGGCCTATTTCGGTGATGCGACCGCGCATGCCGCGATCCTCGGCGTGGCGCTGGCCTTGGCGACCGACCTGCCCGTCGGCGCGGGCACGCTGGCCGTCGCGCTGGCGATGGCCGCGACCGTGGCGACGCTGGCCGCGCGGGGCTGGGCGATGGATACGACGCTGGGCGTGCTGGCCCATTCGGCGCTGGCCTTCGGCCTTGTCGCGGTCAGCTTCGTGCCCGGCGCGCGGATGGACCTTTCGGCCTATCTCTTCGGCGACATCCTTGCCGTGTCGCGGACGGACCTTGCCTTCATCTGGGGCGGCGCGGTGCTGGTGGCGGGGCTGCTGCTCTGGCGCTGGCAGGCGCTGCTCACGGCCACGCTGAACGCCGATCTGGCCCATGCCTCGGGCCTCAATCCCGACCGCGAGCGGCTGGTCCTGACGCTGGCGCTTGCGCTGGTCGTCGCCGTGGCGCTGAAGGTGGTCGGCGCGCTGCTGATCGCGGCAATGCTGATCATTCCCGCCGCCGCCGCCCGCGGCCTGACCCGCACGCCCGAGGGGATGGCGGCGCTCGCCGTGGTGATCGGCGCGGCCTCGGCCCTTGGCGGGCTGCAACTGTCGCTTATGCAGGACACGCCCGCCGGCCCCTCGATCGTGGCGATGGCGGCGATCCTCTTCGCGCTGTCGGCCATTTTCGGGCGGATGCGAAAGGCCTGACACCGCCCACGCGCACGGGCCAGTCACTGCTCTGTCACGGCTGCTGCGGTCGCCTTTCGTCGCCCATGTCGTTTTCGTCTCATTTATGTCGGGCGGCCTTGCCCGTCCGCGCGCGGTTCGGGCAGAACGGGGGGCAAACAGGACAGCCGGAGTCGCCCCGATGAAAACCCATGTCAAAGCTCTTGTCGTCGGCGGCGGTGCCGTCGGGAACGGCATCGCCTATCATCTTGCCAAGGCGGGCTGGGACACGATGCTGGTCGAACGCGACGAGTTGACCGCAGGCTCCACCTGGCATGCGGCGGGTCTGCTGCCGCTGTTCAACATGTCCTACGCCACGACCCACATCCACAAATACAGCGTGGATTTCTACAAGGGGCTGGAGGCCGAGACGGGCCTGAACCCCGGCTTCTACGTCGTGGGCAACCTGCGGATGGCGCAGCGGCAGGAACGGATGGACGAATACATGCTGTATTCGTCGGTGGCCGAGACCGCGGGCGTCTACCACGAATTCCTGACCCCGAAAGAGATCAAGGACCGCTGGCCGCTGGTGCGGACCGAAGACCTCGTCGGCGCGCTTTACCACCCGCAGGACGGCTACATCAATCCGGCCGACGTGACGCAGGCGATGGCCAAGGGCGCGCGCCAGCTTGGCGCCACGATCGAACGCAAGATCCAGGTCAACGGCTACCGCTGGACGGGGTCGGAATGGATCGTCTCGGTCACGCGGATGGAAGACAAGGGCGGCAACCTGCTGCCCACCGAAGAGCATTACGAGATCCATGCCGAACATGTGGTGACGGCCACGGGCAACCACGCGCAGCGCACCGCGCGGCTGCTGGGGATCAAGATCCCCGCCATTCCGGTGGAACACCAGTACATCGTCACCGAACCCGACCCCGCGCTGGTGGAATGGCGCAAGACCAACCCGCAGCACCCCGTCCTGCGCGATGCCGACGCCAAGTGGTATGTGCGCGAGGAACGGGGCGGCTGGATTCTGGGCCCCTATGAACGCAATGCCCCCGCGCGCTTCCTCTATGACGTGCCGGAAAGCTTCCGCGCCGACCTCTTCCCGCTCGATCTGGAGCGGATCGAGGCGGAATACATGTCGATGATCCACCGCATCCCGTCGTCGGAAACGGTCGGGCTCAAGGACGACTACAACGGCCCGATCTGCTACACCCCCGACGGCAACCCGCTGGTCGGCCCCGTTCCGGGCCTGCGTAACATGTGGATCGCGGAAGGCTTCAGCTTCGGCATCACCGCCGCGGGCGGCACGGGCTATTACCTTGCCCAGATGATGACCCAAGGCGAGGCCGAGATCGACATGGCCAGCCTCGACCCCAAGCGCTACGGCAACTGGATGACGACCGAATATGCCGCGCGCAAAAACGAGGAATGCTACGAACACGTCTTCATCCTGCACCATCCGGATGAAGAGCGCGAAGCCTGCCGCCCCCTGCGGACCGCCCCCGCCTATGACCGCCAGAAAGAGATGGGCGCGCAGTTCGGGCAGGTGAACGGCTGGGAACGCCCCAACTACTACGGCCCCAAGGACGCGCCCGAAACCTTCGACCATGACGGGCGGTCCTTCCGCCGCGGCACCTGGTGGCCCTATGCGGTGGAAGAGGCGAAGGCCGTGCGCAACACGGTGGGCATCATCGACGCCGCCGCCTTCACCAAGCATCTGGTGCGCGGCCCCGGCGCGACGGCCTTCCTCGACCACTTCACCTGCAACAAGCTGCCGAATGTGGGCCGGATCAACCTGACTTATGCCTTGACCGACCACGGCACGACGCGGACCGAATACACCATCGTGCGGCTGAAGGAGCACGAGTACTACCTCATCTCCGCCGGTGCATGGACGGCCTATGACGCCGACTTCCTGATCAAGGCGGCCGAGGACTGGATGGCGCAGGGCGGCGGCTGGATCGACATCCATGACGTGACCACGCAATGGGGCGTCTACGCGCTGGCCGGTCCCAATGCCCGCGCCCTGCTCAAGGACATCGTCAAGGACGCGAACCCCGAAACGGTGCTGTCCAACAAGCGCTTCCCGTGGCTTTCGTACCGCGACATCGAACTGGGCATGTGCCCCGTCCGCGCGGTGCGCGTGGCCTATACGGGCGAGTTGGGCTGGGAACTGCACTACCCGATCGAATTCGGCCGCTACCTGTGGGACCTGATCTGGTCGGTGGGCGAAAAGCACGGGCTGAAGGCCGTCGGCGCCCGCGCGCAGAACTGGCTGCGGCAGGAGAAGAGCTACCGCGCCTTCGGCAACGAGCTGGGCCGCGACGCGACCCCGCTGGAAGCCGCGCTCGACCGGTTCGTGGACCTGTCCAAGGACTTCCGCGGTAAGGCGAAGATGCTGGAAACCGGCATCCGCGCGAAATGCGTGACGCTGCTGATCGACGGGCCGGAGGATGCCGATCCGTGGGGCAAGGAAGCGATCCTGAACGACGGCATCAAGGTCGGACGCCTGACCTCGGGCGGGTATTCGGTGGCCTTCGGCAAGCAGATCGGCATGGGCTATGTGCCCGAGGCGCTGTCGGCCGTGGGCACGAAGCTGAAGGTCAAGATGCTGCTGAAGGAATGGGACGCCGTGGTGGTCGAGGACAGCCCCTTCGACCCGTCGAACGCCCGCATTCGCATCGACGGGTAAGGCGAGTAAGCCGATTTCTTCCCAGAAATCGGTCCGGAGTTTTGCAAAACTCCGATCCATTTTCTTGCCAAGAAAATGAGGCCGCCCTCAGGGGC
>JBEEOG010000233.1:0-5922 GCA_041191745.1 Pseudomonadota bacterium
GCTGCGGGCGGTCCATGACACGCTGCCCGCAGGCGGGCGGATCGTCGTCTCAGAACCGATGGGCGGGGGGGACCGGCCCGATCCGGCGACGGATGTCTATTTCTCGGTCTACACGATGGCGATGCGGACGGGCCGAGTCCGGTCGCAGGACGAGATCGCGGGACTGCTCTCTGCCGTCGGTTTCGGCGCGATCCGCGCGGTGCGGGGATACCGCCCCTATGTGACCTCCGTGGTCGAGGCACAACGGCCTGTCACAGATAGTTGACGCGGACTGTCTAAAAAAATTGACACTGACGATTGTCAGGCTAGACTTACACATCAAGAGCCACCCTGATTGCGAGTCTCGCTCGTGACCGCAGGGAGAGGGCTTGGGGGAAGAACCGTGAAGACCACTGCCGTCATCCTGTCTGCACCGAAGGAGCTTTCGCTTCGCCAGACCGGCATCCGCGCCCCCGGGCCGGGCGACCTGGTCGTGGAAGTCGCGCATTCCGGCATTTCGACCGGCACGGAAAAGCTGTTCTGGTCCGGCACGATGCCGCCCTTTCCCGGCATGGGCTATCCGCTGGTCCCGGGCTACGAGGCCGCGGGCGAGGTTGTCGAGGCAGGCCCCGAGTCGGGCTTTTCCGTCGGCGACCATGTCTTCGTTCCCGGTGCCAACTGCTTCGAGGGCGAGGTGAAGGGTCTCTTCGGCGGTGCGTCGCGCCATCTGGTGACGCCCGCGGCCCGTGTCGCGCGCATCGACCGCGCGATGGGGGCCGAAGGCGCGCTTCTGGCGCTGGCCGCGACCGCACGCCATGCGCTGGCGGGTTTCGACACCGCGCTGCCCGACCTGATCGTGGGCCATGGCACGCTGGGCCGTCTGCTCGCCCGTCTGACCGTCGCCGCAGGCGCGCCCGCCCCGACCGTGTGGGAGGTGAACCCCGCCCGCCGCGACGGCGCGCAGGGTTACGCCTGCATCGCGCCCGAGGACGACGCGCGCCGCGACTACCGCGCGATCTATGACGCATCGGGGGCCAAGGGGCTGCTCGACCAACTGATCCTGCGCCTTGCCAAGGGCGGCGAGGTGGTGCTGGCGGGCTTCTACACCGAACCCGTGGCCTTCGCCTTCCCGCCCGCCTTCATGAAAGAGGCGCGCATCCGCATCGCCTCCGAATGGCAGCCCGACGATCTGGTGGCGACCCGCGCGCTGATTGAAAGCGGCGCGCTGTCGCTCAAGGGGCTGATCACCCACACCCGACCCGCGGCCGACGCTCCGGACGCCTACAGGACCGCGTTCGAAGACGCGGCCTGCCTGAAGATGATCCTCGACTGGAAGGGCACCGCATGACGCTCGACGTTCCGAACCTGAAGGATTTCGACGCCCGCCTGCGCGACGAGGCGCACGAGGATCCTTCGCTGGAAATCCCGCAGGACCCGCCGTCGAAAAAGACGCAGATCATCGCGATCTACGGCAAGGGCGGCATCGGCAAGTCCTTCACGCTCGCGAACCTCAGCCACATGATGGCCGAGATGGGCAAGCGCGTGCTGCTGATCGGCTGCGATCCGAAATCCGATACGACCAGCCTGCTGTTCGGCGGCAAGGCCTGCCCCACGATCATCGAAACCTCCACCCGCAAGAAACTGGCCGGGGAAGAGGTCAAGATCGGCGACGTCTGCTTCAAGCGCGGCGGCGTCTTTGCCATGGAACTGGGCGGGCCGGAAGTGGGCCGCGGCTGCGGCGGGCGCGGCATCATCCACGGCTTCGAGCTGCTGGAGAAGCTGGGCTTTCACGACTGGGACTTCGACTATGTCCTGCTCGATTTCCTCGGCGACGTGGTCTGCGGCGGCTTCGGCCTGCCGATCGCGCGCGACATGGCGCAGAAGGTGATCGTCGTCGCCTCGAACGACCTGCAATCGCTTTATGTGGCCAACAACGTCTGCTCGGCGGTCGAATACTTCCGCAAGCTGGGCGGCAATGTCGGCGTCGCGGGCATGGTCATCAACAAGGATGACGGCACGGGCGAGGCCGCGGCCTTCGCGCAGGCGGTGAACATCCCGATCCTCGCCGCGATCCCCGCCGATGACGACCTGCGCCGCAAGTCGGCCAATTACCAGATCGTGGGCACCCACCAGACCCAGTGGGGCGCGCTGTTCGAGGAACTGGCGGGCAACGTCGCCGACGCCCCGCCGCTGCGGCCCAAGCCTTTGACGCAGGACGGGCTTCTGGGCCTGTTCGACGCCGAAACCACGGGCGCCGATTTCGTGCTGGAGCCTGCAAACGATGCCGACATGCGCGGCAAGTTCGCGGGTGCGGTGAAGTCGCTGGAAGTGGTGTATGACGATGTTTGACCTGCACCTCCTTGCACAACTGGAAGAGGCGCTGCGCGCCCTTGCCGCCAAAGGGGGCAAGTGATGTCCGACTCCCCCCGTGAGATCCGCTACGACGCCAGTGCCGAGACGCCCGTGACCGAAGGGCTGCGCGCCCCGGCCATGGATGCCGCGCCCGTCGCCGTGGATGGCATGGGCTGCCACGCCGGTGCCGCCGAGATGGAGGCCGCCGCGCGGGCAGCGGGGAATTCCGACATTCTGGATCGCTACGCGGCCGACTATCCGCAAGGCCCGCATGACAAGCCGCAAAGCATGTGCCCCGCCTTCGGCTCGCTCCGCGTGGGCCTCAGGATGCGGCGGGTGGCCACGGTCCTGTCGGGATCGGCCTGCTGCGTCTATGGGCTGACCTTCGTCAGCCACTTCTACGGCGCACGGCGCAGCGTGGGCTATGTGCCCTTCAACTCCGAGACGCTGGTGACGGGCAAGCTCTTCGAGGACATCCGCGACGCGGTCCACGAACTGGCCGATCCCGACCGCTATGACGCGGTGGTGGTGACCAACCTCTGCGTGCCGACCGCATCGGGCGTGCCGCTGAAGCTTCTGCCGTCGGAAATCAACGGCGTCCGCATCGTGGGCATCGACGTGCCGGGCTTCGGCGTGCCGACCCATGCGGAAGCCAAGGACGTGCTGGCCGGCGCGATGCTGAACTATGCGCGGCGCGAGATCGAGGCAGGCCCTGTGGCCGCGCCCGAGCGCGGGCGGTCGGACCGCCCGACCGTGGCGCTTCTGGGCGAGATGTTCCCCGCCGACCCGATGATGATCGGCGCGATGCTGGCCCCCTTGGGCCTTGCCGCCGGTCCCGTCGTGCCCTGCCGCGAATGGCGCGAGCTTTATGCGGCACTCGACAGTGGCGTGGTGGCGGCGATCCATCCCTTCTACACCGCCGCGATCCGCGAGTTTCAGGCCGCAGGGCGCAAGGTCGTGGGATCGGCTCCTGTGGGCTATGACGGCACGATGGCATGGCTTTCAGCCATCGGTGATGCCTATGGCGTGGCCCCCGCGCAGGTCGCGGCCGCCCAGAACGCCTTTGGCGGGGCGATCCGTGGCGCGCTCGCCGCCAATCCGATCAAGGGCCGCATCACGCTGTCGGGCTATGAGGGGTCCGAACTCCTCGTCGCACGTCTTCTGGTCGAAAGCGGGGCCGAGGTCGCCTATGTCGGCACCGCCTGCGCGCGGACGGAATGGTCGGCCGCCGACCGTGACTGGCTGGAAGCGCGGGGCACGGTGGTGAAGTACCGCGCCAGCCTCGAGGACGACTGCGCCGCGATGGAGGCGTTCCGCCCCGATCTGGCCATCGGCACGACGCCCGTGGTGCAGAAGGCAAAGGAACTGGCGCTGCCCGCGCTTTACTTCACCAACCTGATCTCGGCGCGTCCCCTGATGGGGCCGGCGGGGGCGGGCAGCCTCGCGCAGGTGATCAACGCGGCCATGGCCAACAAGGGCCGCATGGACGGGATGAAGGCCTTCTTCGAAGGCGTGGGCGAGGGGGATACGGCGGGCATCTGGGAAGGCGCGCCGAACCTGCGCCCCGACTTCCGCGCCGCGCACCAGAAAAAGCTCGACAAGCTGGCGAAAGCCGCCAAGGCGGAGGAGATGATTTGATCCGCCGCCCCGATTTTTCTGCGAAAAATCGCACCCCCGATCCTTCTGCGAAGGATCGCCCCGAATGTTCGCAGAACATTCGCAGCCAAGATTTTTCGCCGAAAAATCTTGCCGTGGAAGGGGGGCGCGCATGCTGATCCAGGACCACGACCGCGCGGGCGGCTACTGGGGGGCGGTCTATGCCTTCTGCGCCGTCAAGGGCCTTCAGGTGGTGATCGACGGCCCCGTCGGCTGCGAGAACCTGCCCGTCACCTCCGTCCTGCACTACACCGACGCGCTGCCGCCGCATGAACTGCCCATCGTCGTCACGGGTCTGGGCGAGGAAGAGCTGGGCCGCGACGGCACCGAAGGCGCGATGCGGCGGGCGTGGAAGACGCTCGACCCCGCGCTGCCCGCCGTGGTGGTGACCGGATCGATCGCCGAGATGATCGGCGGCGGCGTCACGCCCATGGGCACGAACATCCAGCGCTTCCTGCCGCGCACCATCGACGAGGACCAGTGGCAGTGCGCCGACCGCGCCATGACCTGGATCTTCACCGAATTCGGCATGACCAAGGGCCGGATGCCGGTGGAGGCGAAGCGCGCCGAAGGGGCGAAGCCGCGGGTCAACATCCTTGGCCCCATGTACGGCACCTTCAACATGGCCTCCGACCTGCACGAGATCCGCCGTCTGGTCGAAGGGATCGGGGCCGAGGTCAACATGGTCATGCCCTTGGGCGCCCATCTGGCCGAGATGCGGAACCTCGTGAATGCCGATGTGAACATCGTCATGTACCGCGAATTCGGCCGCGGTCTGGCCGAGGTGCTGGGCAAGCCCTATCTGCAGGCGCCCATCGGGCTCGACTCCACGACCAAGTTCCTGCGGACACTGGGCGAGCTTCTGGGTCTGGACCCCGAACCCTTCATCGCACAGGAAAAGCATTCCACGCTGAAGCCGCTCTGGGACCTCTGGCGGTCGGTGACGCAGGATTTCTTCGCCACCGCGAATTTCGCCATCGTCGCGAACGAGACCTATGCCCGCGGCGTGCGGCATTTCCTCGAGACCGACCTCGGCCTGCCCTGCGCGTTCGCCGTGGCGCGGCAGGCGGGGGCCAAGACGAACAACGAACAGGTGCGCGCGCTGATGCGCCAGCACCGCCCGCTGGTCGTCATGGGGTCGATCAACGAGAAGATCTATCTGGCCGAACTGAAGGCGGGCCATGGTCCCGCGCCGCATTTCATCGCGGCCTCCTTCCCCGGGGCGGCGATCCGGCGGCACACGGGCACGCCCTTCATGGGCTACGCGGGCTGCGTCTGGATCCTGCAAGAGGTCTGCAACGGCCTGTTCGAGGCGCTCTTCCACATCCTGCCGCTCGGGTCCGACATGGACAGCGCCGCGGCCACCCCCACGACCCTGCGCCGCGACTTCCCCTGGGATGTCGACGCGCAGGCCGAACTCGACAGGATCGTCGCGGAACACCCTGTCCTGACACAGATTTCCGCCGCGCGATCCCTGCGCGACGCGGCCGAGAAGGCCGCGCTCGACCAGGGGGCAGAGCGGGTGGTGAAGGAAACGGTGCTGGCGCTGCGCGGCGCGGCATCCAAGACAACAGTAGGAGGGACTGCATGAGCGACCATACCGCCGGCGATCATGGCCAACACGGCCACCGTGCGCCCAAGGCCGAATTCTACGTCTACTTCGCCCTGATCTTCCTCGTGGCGATCCCCTTCGCCCTTGCAGCCTGGATCGTCCAGACGCTGATCGAGCGCCGCCTGCCGGTGCATGGTCCGCTGGCGCGCGCCTGGCGCGAGGCGGGATCGATCACGCCCAACATCTTCCGGCCCTGAGGGGCCGCAGGACCCTTTCTCCCGGGTTGCGCCCGACCCGTCACCCCTTCGCCCTCCCGCAGACCATCGCGGGGAGGTGGAAACTCGGAAGGGCATTCCGCCTGACCGTGAACCCCGCCGCAGGGC
>JBEEOG010000234.1:0-2645 GCA_041191745.1 Pseudomonadota bacterium
GCGCCCCGCGGTGTCGAAGCTCATGGTGCCGCACCATGCCACGCCCGCCAGACGGCAGGCTTCGGCCGCGGCCCTGTATTCCTCGGGCGCGCTGATCGTTTCGACCCAGACGACATCGACGCCGCCTTCCTTCATGCCCTCGATTTGTTCGTGGAAGATCTCGACGCAATCCTTGTGGGTCAGCGTTCCCATCGGTTCGAAGATCTCGCCCGTGGGGCCGACCGATCCGGCCACGACGACGGTCTTGCCCGCCTTGTCGGCGATCTCGCGCCCCAGTTCGACGCCCGCGCGGTTCAGCTCGCGCACGCGGGACTGCGCGTTGTGCAGCTTCAGGCGCGCGGCATTCGCGCCGAAGGTGTTGGTCAGGAACAGGTCCGACCCCGCCTCGACCGCGTTGCGGTAGAGCGTGCGGATGTTGTCGGGCTTGTCCACGTTCCACAACTCGGGCGGCTCGCCCGACGACAGGCCCATGTTGAACAGGTTCGTCCCCGTGGCCCCGTCGGCCATGATCCAGTCGCGCGAGGCGAGGAGGCGGGAAAGCGCGTCGTCGGACATTCAAAACACCTATCATTCTGTGCGCGAAAAGGGGCGGTTGCCCCTGACTGCCCCCCCTCTGCCATGCGACAGGACGCGGGGCAAACTCCTTTTCCGCATGATCTTGTTCGATCCGGCGGATGTTGCAACGCAAAAGGGGCGCACCAAGGCGCGCCCCCTGCGGAAAGCGACCCTGTCCGGGGTCAGAGTTCGGACATCAGCTGCGCCTTTGCGACGGGCAGCAGTTCGGCCAGCTTGGCGCGGATGGTGTCGGCGGAGGCCTTGTCGCCCAGATCGGCGGCCAGCTTGCGGACCACATCCTCGTTGCCGGCTTCCTCGAAATCGGCGCTGACCACGCTCATCGCGTATTCGGCGGCGGCATCGCCCGACTTGCCCAGAAGCTCGGCCGCCCAGAGGCCGGCCAGCTTGTTCCGGCGCGCCTCGGCGCGGAACTGCATGTCGGCGTCGTGGGCGAATTTCGATTCGAAGGCGTTCTCGCGGTCGTCGAAGGTGGTCATGTCGGTGCCCCTTGCTCTGGCAATCGTTCCCGCCTCATATGCACCTCCGGTCCCGCGCCTGCAAGAGGAGCGGCCCGAGCGGCGGGCGCGGCGGGCCAGCCTTCGCTTGTCACCGTGACGGGCATGGACTATAGCCAGCCCAACGCAATGCGGGGCGCTTCGTCGCCCCTTTTGCCATTTGCATCGGAGAGTTCATGGCACGCCGGAAGAAGGTTTACGAGGGCAAGGCGAAGATCCTGTACGAAGGCCCCGAGCCCGGCACTCTGATCCAGTATTTCAAGGATGACAGCACGCCGACGCAGGCCATCCCGTCCCCCGCCGCCGTCGAAGGCAAGGGCGTGCTGAACAACCGCCTGTCGGAATTCTTCATGTCGGGGCTGAATGCGGTGGGCGTGCCCACGCATTTCATCCGCCGCCTGAACATGCGCGAACAGCTGGTGCGGATGGCCGAGATCATCCCGCTCGAGGTGGTGGTGCGAAATTTCGCGGCGGGCGACATCTCCACCCGCCTCGGCATCCCCGAAGGCACGCCGCTGCCGCGCCCGATCGTGGAATATTACTACAAGGACGACCGCCTCGGCACGCCGCTGGTGTCCGAGGAGCATATCATCGCCTTCGGCTGGGCCACCCAGCAGGACCTTGACGACATCGTGGCGCTGGCGCTGCGGGTGAACGACTTCCTGTCGGGCGTGATGATGGGCGTGGGCATCCGCCTTGCCGATTTCCGGATCGAGGTCGGCCGCATCTGGGAGGGCGATTTCATGCGCCTGATCGTCGCGGACGAGATCAGCCCCGACAGTTGCCGCCTGTGGGACATCCGCGGCGCGACCGAGGCGATGGAACGCGAAGGCGTGGTGCGCGAACCGGGCCCCATGGCGGATGTCTATACCGAACTGGCCCGTCGTCTGGGGGTTCTGCCGTCGAACGTCACGCATACGACGAAGCCCACGCTGATCAACTGACGCCTTGCCCCTGCGGGGCAGGGGCGCTAAGGCACCGCCGAACGATGAACCAGCCTTGGGGGAACCGATGAAAGCCCGCGTCACCGTCATGCTGAAGAACGGCGTTCTGGACCCGCAGGGCGAAGCGGTGCGCCACGCGCTTGGCACGCTGGGCTTTTCGGGCGTGAACGGCGTGCGTCAGGGCAAGGTCATCGAGCTTGATCTGGCGGAAACCGACACCGCCAAGGCCGAGGCGGACGTCAAGGCGATGTGCGAAAAGCTGCTCGCCAACACGGTGATCGAAAGCTACCGCGTCGAAATCCTCTGACCGCGACGCGGCAAGGTCGGCTTCGGCCTTGCCCGTGCCCTGCGGGGATGATTGGCTTTGCCCGTTGCGAACGGAGTAAGCCATGCGCGCCGCCATCCTGACAGCCTACCGCGAAGACCTGAGCATCGAGACGGTCCCCGACCCCGTCTGCGAGGCGGATGGCGTCGTGCTGAAGGTGCTGGCCTGCGGCATCTGCCGGTCGGACTGGCACGGCTGGGTGGGCGAACATCCCAAGGTCAAGCCCGGCGCGATCCCCGGCCATGAATACTGCGGCGAGGTGGTCGAGGCAGGCCCCCTGTCGCCGTGGCGGACGGGTGATCGGGT
>JBEEOG010000235.1:0-30841 GCA_041191745.1 Pseudomonadota bacterium
CGCGTGGCGATCCAGAAATGCCCCTTGGCGCGGATCACGCCGGGCAGGGGGCCGTTCAGCACGGCATGGATGCGCGCGGGATCGAACGGCGCGCGGGCGCGGTAGACGAAAGAGGTGATGCCGTATTCCTCGGTTTCCGGCACATGGTCGGCAAAGCCGTAAAGTTCGCGCGCCCAGTGCGGGTGCAGATGCGCGCGGTCGAAATCGAACAGGCCCGTGTCAAAGATGTCGTCGGGGGACACGCGGGAACGGTCCGTCTCGATCAGCCGCGCGCCGGCGTTCAGCGCGCGGATGATCTTGCGCGCGGCATCCACCTGCGCGGGGCTGGCGTCGGACACCTTGTTCAGCACCACCACATCGGCGAATTCGATCTGTTCGGTCAGCAAGGCCACCAGCGTGCGGCCGTCGCCGTCGCCAAGGCTTTCGCCGCGATCCGACAGGAGATCGTGGCTGGCGAAGTCGCGCAGCAGGTTCACCGCATCCACCACCGTCACCATCGTATCCAGCCGCGCCACATCGGACAGGCTGTTGCCGTCGGCATCGCGGAAATCGAAGGTCGCGGCGACAGGCAGGGGTTCGGCGATCCCCGTCGATTCGATCAGCAGATAGTCGAAACGCCCTTCGGCGGACAGGCGGCGCACCTCGGACAGAAGGTCGTCGCGCAGGGTGCAGCAGATGCAGCCGTTCGTCATCTCGACCAGCTTTTCCTCGGTACGTGACAGATCGGTGCCGGCGCGGATCAGGTCGGCGTCGATGTTCACCTCGGACATGTCGTTGACGATGACGGCGACGCGCCGCCCGTCGCGGTTGTTCAGCACATGGTTCAGAAGCGTGGTCTTGCCCGCGCCGAGGAAGCCGGAAAGCACGGTCACGGGAAGGCGGGGGTCGGTCATGGCGGGGCCCTTCGGAAATGCAATGTTATACTATTACATTTCTTTGGCCACATCCGGCAAGGCCCGCAATGCAGAACGCCCGCGCCTTGCGGCACGGGCGTCGGATCAGACCCGGAAGGGCCGGATCAGCGGCGCAGACCGAGGCGCGCGATCAGCGAGGCGTAGCGGCCTTCGTCGGTCTTCTTGAGGTAGTCCAGAAGCTTGCGGCGCTGGGCCACCAGCATCAGCAGGCCGCGACGCGAATGGTTGTCATTCTTGTGCGACTTGAAATGCTCGGTCAGCGTGGCGATGCGCGAGGACAGGATCGCAACCTGCACTTCGGGCGAACCGGTATCGCCTTCCTTGGTCGCGTATTCCTTGATCAGGCGGGTCTTTTCTTCGACGGTGATCGACATCGGTATCTCCTGTTAAGAGGGTGGTGGCACAAGCCGGGATGTCGTCCAGCAGGGCCGGTGGCCCCCCGCATGCACGGAGGATGCGCGCCTATAGGGGAAAACCGCCCCGATGAAAAGCGGGAATCGCCCGCTAAACAGCCACGCGGGGCGGCCGTTTACCAAAATGACGAAAAGGACGGGCGCAGGACGTGCACCCGTGATAGACATTCAATTGGGGGTGGCGTTTCGGTGCGTATGCAGCACCGGGGCGCGTTTCTTGTTCGGAGTGGGTGACATGCTCGGGCTTTTGTTCGGTGCGCTTCTTGCCAGTGCCTTCGCCGGTGCCATGCTGCCGGCCGCGGATGACACCCCCACGCAGGACGGGGATGACGGCGCGGACAACGACCCCTCGCTGGACGATGGCGATACGGGCAGTTCGGGTGCGCTGCCGCCCCTCGGCAATGGATCGATCCTCGATACGCTGGACGACACGATCGATGACGGGACGGACGACGATCCCGCGCAGGGCCCCGGCGCGGTGCTGGACGGCATCTTCCTGAACGATGCGGACGGGACCGGCATCCTGAACGGCACGGCGGGCGACGATACGCTGTTCGGGCTGGACGGGGACGATTCCATCTCGGGCGGGGGGGGCTGGGATCTGCTGACCGGCGGGGCGGGGGATGACCACCTGACCGGCGAAGGCGGGGATGACACGATCACCGGCGGGATCGGCGCGGACACGCTGCATGGCGGGGATGGCCGCGACGATCTGGATGGCGGTGACGGTGCCGACACGGTCTTCGGCCACGCGGGCAACGACCTGCTCGCGGGCGAGGACGGGGCCGATCTGCTGGTCGGCGGCGAAGGCGACGACCATGCCGAAGGCGGGGCAGACAATGACAGCCTGATGGGCGGTTACGGCAATGACACGCTGCGCGGCGGGGCGGGATCGGACGATCTGGATGGCAATGCGGGCAATGACACGATCTTTGCCGATGACGATGCCGCAGCCGATTTCGTCAATGGCGGCGATGGCGACGACGCGCTCTGGCTGGGTGCGGGCGACATGGCTTCGGGCGGGGAAGGGGCGGATACGTTCTTCCTGTCCGGCCCGACGACGATCACCGATTTCGATGCGGCCGCGGACATCCTGAACGTGGTCTATGATCCCGCATCCCACCCCGACCCGCAGCTGACGGCGGCCGTCGATGGTGGCGACACGGTGCTTTACCTTGACGGGGCCGAACTGGTGCGCCTGTCGGGCGTGACGGAGTTCGACCCCGCCGCCGCGATCCTGACCCCGCGCTGAGGCGGGCTGCGGGGCCGTTCAGGCGGCCCCCGCATCCTCTGCCGTGACAGGGGCCACGGTTGCATCCGTCCGATCGGCATCGGTTGTCGCGGAATGGCGGAACTGCTTGTCGTAAAGTGCGCGGAAGGCCCCGTCGGGCTTGGCCAGCAATTCGGCCAGCGGGCCCGATTCGATGATCCGGCCGTCTTCGACGTAGCAGATCGAATCCGCGTTCAGGATCGTGGACAGGCGGTGCGCGATGACGATGGTGGTGACGCCCGTGGTGATCGTCTCGAGCGCTTCCTGAACGAACTGTTCCGAATTGGAATCGAGCGCCGACGTCGCCTCGTCCAGAAGAAGGATCGGGGCGCGGCGCACGATGGCGCGGGCGATGGCAAGACGCTGCTTCTGGCCGCCCGACAGCATGGCGCCGTTCTCGCCGATCGGGGTCAGGTAGCCCCATTTCAGCTCGCTGATGAATTCATGCGCGTGGGCAAGGCGGGCCGCTTCGAACAGGTCGGCATCGGGGGCATCGGGGCGGCCGACGCGCAGGTTTTCCAGCACCGAATCCGAAAACAGGAAGGTATCCTGCGACACGAAGGCCATCTTGCGGCGCAGCGATTCGGGCGTGGCGTGGCTGATGTCCATCCCGTCGATCAGGACGCGCCCCTCGGTCGGGTCGTACATCCTGAGGATCAGGTTCATGATCGTGGATTTCCCCCCGCCCGAGGGGCCGACCAGCGCCGTGGTCTTGCGGGCCTCGAAGCGGTGGGTCAGGCCGCGCAGCACGGGCCTGCCGTTGAAGGCGATGGTGACGTTGTCGAAGTCGATCACGCCTTCGCCGGGCGGCATCTCGGTCGCGTCGGGATTGACCGGCACGGTTTCGGGCGCGTCGAGCAGCGCGTAGATGAAGCCCACGATCCGCAGGGAATGGTCGATCTGGATGCGCGTCCTGAGCAGGCGCTTGGCCGGTTCATAGGCCATCAGAAGCGCCGTGATGAAGGACATAAGCGCGCCGGGCGTGGTGTTTTCCAGCCCGAGGAAGTTGACCGCGCTCAGCGCCACCACGACGGCGATGGCAAGGCCCGACAGCGTATCGACCAGCGGGCTGACGATGGCCTGGATGCGGAAGAAGGTATAGGCGCGCTTCTCGACCTCGACGATGGCCTTGTCCATCCGCTGCGCCATCGGCTTCTCCATCGAGAAGGCCTTGATGATGCGGATGCCGGCGGCGGTTTCCTGGATCACCTTGATGATCTCGGACAGCGAGGCCATCTCGGCATTGGCCATGTCGCGCGCGAGGCTGAGCAGCTTTCGCATCCCCAGCGCGGCCAGCGGCCCCGCCACCAGCACGACCGCCGAGAGAAAGGGTTGCTGGTAGAACATCACCCCGACAAGGAAGATCACCGTCAGCAGGTCGCGCACATAGGAGGTCAGGATGAGTTCGGTCATCATCCGCGCGGACATCGCGCCTTGCGTGATCTGCGTGATCAGGGCCGAGGATTCGCTGGTGTTGAAGAAGCCCAGACCCTGACGCAGCAGCTTGTGATAGACCCGCGACTGCAGGTCGGCCACGATCTGCAGGCCCGCCCGCGACAGTTTCACCATCTGCAGATAGGTCGCCACGCCCTTCAGCGTGAAGATGCCCGCCACGGCGGCGGCGACGAGGAAGATCTGCGTCCGGTCTTGGGCCTGCGTCATCGTGTCGATGATGTGGCGCATGATATAGGCCGTGGCCGCCGTCATCGCCGCGACGATCACCATCGCGATCACCGCCACGACATAGCGGCGCCATTGCATCCGGAAATTCTCGCCCAGCATCCGTCGCAGGAGCGGGTTTTTCCACAGACCGCCGTCGTCTTGCGCCGGGGCGGCGACGGGGCGTGTCGGTTCAACGGGCGGCGTTTCCAAATCGGGACATCCAACTAGACAAGAAAGCGAAACCTTCGCCCGCGGGGGCGCGTCGGCATGCTCTTATCGGGTAACGGTCCGGCAAACAACGCCCGCCCTCGGACACGGCGGTTCACTGCGCGGCGGGCCACGCGACCGGCTGGCAGTCGTAACCGATGTAGAGCGGGTGTTTGGGATGCCCCTCTTTCGACAGGCCCAGCGTGAAGAGCGGCCGTCCGGTTCCGCGCAGAAGCGCCGCGACCGCCGCGCCGCGCCCCAGATGCGCGCCATGCGTGCCCCAGGCGCAGAGGATGCGGTCATCCCCGCCGCGCACCCAGTCCGCCGCGCTGGCATGGATGGCGGCGTCGTTTTCCGGCCCGACGGGATCGGCTTCGGCGCGCATCACGCGGGGATCGGTGGCGCGGAAGGCGAAGATGTTCGTCACGCGGAAGGAACCGAAGCCCAGACTGCGCGCGCGGCGTTCGCAGCGTTCCACGGTGGGATCGTTCTGGAATTCCGTCGCGGTGGAGGGGTTGAGCATCACAAACAGCGCGCGGGGACCCGACGGCTCCCACACCCGCGTCAGCAGGTAGCGGTAGCGTTCGCAGGGCGAATAGACCGCCACGCTGTCGGCATCGCCCTTGAGATGGGTGCGGGTGATCATGCGGCGCGTCCGTGGCTGCTGGGGCAAGCGGGGGTTTTCCACCCCCGCACCCCCGGAGGATATTTGGACAGAGAAAACGGGGGAAGGGTCAGTTGAAGACGCGGCTCGGGTGCAGTTCGCCCGACTTGTAGATGCCGACCGCCACGGCGCGGCCCTGATAGCTTGCCCATGCCTCTTCGCCCCAGTCCACATCGCTGGCAAAGACCATGCCGGGATTGCCGTTCTTCAGCCGCGCCGCGCCTTCGGGCGTGGCGGGCAGTTCGGGCAGGTCGGCAAGGCCGAGTTCGAGGGGTTTCAGCAGCGCGTCGATGTCGTCCGTGCGGGCCAGCTCCTCGATCCGGTCCAGCGTGACGGCATCGGCGCAGGAAAAGGGGCCCGACCATTCGCGCCGGAGCCATGCGACATGGCCGAGGCAACCCAGCGCGCGGCCCAGATCGCGGGCGATGGAGCGGACATAGCCACCCTTGCCGCAGACCATCTCAAGCTCCACATGGTCGGCATCGGGGCGCGCCACGATTTCAAGGCTTTCGACCCAGAGCGGGCGGGCGGCCAGATCCATCGCCTCGCCCTCGCGGGCAAGGTCATAGGCGCGTTCGCCATCGACCTTGACCGCGCTGAACTGGGGCGGGACCTGCTGGATGTCACCGCGGAAGGCCGGCAGCGCGGCGGCGATGTCGGCATCCGACGGGCGATGGGCGGCGGTTTCGAGGATCGTGCCTTCGGCATCGTCGGTGGTCGTGGCAGCCCCCAGACGCACCATGAAGCGGTAGCATTTCAGCGCATCGGTGATGTAGGGGACGGTCTTCGTCGCCTCGCCCAGCGCCACGGCCAGAAGGCCCGTCGCGGCGGGGTCGAGCGTGCCGGCATGGCCTGCCTTCTGCGCCTGGAAGGCCCATTTCACCTTGTTGACGACCGAGGTGGAGGTGATCCCCGCCGGCTTGTCGATCACGACCCAGCCCGACACCGCCCTGCCCTTTTTCGTGCGTGCCATGCCCGCCCCTTTTCCCCGAAAGCCGCGCCTGCTAGCCCCTGCGCGGGCCGCCGTCAACCGCGCGGCACGACGGTGCCGATGATCGGGCCCAAGGGCAGCCCGCGATCATGCCGGTTCAGCACCGGCGCATAGAGCCGCGAGATCGACCCGTCGAGGTAAAGCGCCTGCGGCGTGCCCAGCACATCGCGGAACAGCCGCGCGAACTGGTGGAAAGTCACCGGATCGTCCGAGATGGCGAAAAAGGCGGTCTGCCCGTCCGCCGAGACGCCCACCCCGTTGCGGATGTAGAGCGAGTCCGAATCGACCAGAAAGCGCGGGTGCAGCGCACCGTCGATCACCAGCATCGGCCCCGATTGCGTGGCAATGCGGCAGGCGGGCGGGGCGGCGGCGAAGGCGCGGCTTTCGATCACGGCAAAGCCCGCATCGGTGGCGCAGAACACGCCATTCGGGCGCATCCCGAAATTGCCGGGGCCTTCGGCGGTGACGATGGGCGATACCTCGCGCCCGTCTTCGATATAGAGCCCCAGCGGCGCGCGGCCCGGCGCGTACATGCCCGCGTTCATCGCAAAGCCCAGCGTCAGACCCTGCGGTTCCAGCGCGGCATTGATCGCGGCGAAGCTGCCGTAAAGCCCGTCAGGGCCGGAATGGAACAGCCGCAGGTCATCGGCGCGCGTGACTTCGCACATGGCATAGGTGCGGCCTTCA
Organism: Pseudomonadota bacterium; assembly: GCA_041191745.1. Taxonomy (GTDB): domain Bacteria; phylum Pseudomonadota; class Alphaproteobacteria; order Rhodobacterales; family Rhodobacteraceae; genus Paragemmobacter. The sequence continues at coordinate 6,809 of JBEEOG010000235.1, forward strand.
TGCTCCAGCGTGGTGCAGGCGGCATGGGCCGCCCCGCCCACCGGCAGAAGCGCCAGAAGGCAGGCCAGAAGGCGGCGCATCAGTCGTGGTCCGTGCGGTCGTCTTCGCCCTGCTGCGCGATGTCGCGCTGCACGCGTTCGTCAGAGAACAGGCGGCGGGTTTCGTCCAGACGGTCGAAGGTCTCGTCGGGGCGGAAGCGCAGGTCGGGGGCGTATTTCAGCGTCATCTCGCCCGACAGGCGGCGGCGCAGTTCGGCCTTGTTGCGCGAAAGCGCGGCGATCGCATCCTCGACGCTCACCGATCCCATCAGCGGCATGACATAGACGGTGGCGACCTTCAGGTCGGGGGAACACGACACCTCGCCCACGGTGATCGACATGCGGTTCAGGTCAGGATCGTGGATTTCGGCGCGGTTCAGCACATCGGAAAGCGTGCGGCGGATCAACTCGCCGACGCGCAGCTGGCGCTGGGAAGGGCCTTGGCCCGTTTGGAAACGCTTGTTCGACATGCCTGCCCATCTATGCGCTTTGCGTCCCCGCTGCAACGGCGGGCTTTCACGGGGCGCGCCTTGGCGCTAAAGCGGGGCGCAAAGGCGCGGGGGAAAACCATGACGGACATGCCGGGTATCGTGATCACGGGCGCATCGGGCCGGATGGGGCAGATGCTGGTCAGGACCGTCACCGCATCGGGCAAGGCGCGGCTGGCGGGCTGCGTGGAACGCAGCAGTCACCCTTGGGTCGGGCAGGATATCGGCGTGGCGATGGGCGGCGCGCCCCTTGGCGTCACCGTAACGGACGACCCGCTGGAGGCATTTGCCCGCGCGCAGGCGGTGATCGATTTCACCGCGCCCGATGCGACGGTGGAATTCGCGGCGCTGGCCGCGCAGGCCCGCGCCGTGCATGTGATCGGCACGACAGGGCTGGAAGCGCGGCACATCGCCAGGATCGACCTCGCCGCCCATCACGCGGTGGTCGTGCGGGCGGGGAACATGAGCCTCGGCGTCAACCTGCTGGTCCGTCTGACGCAGAAGGTCGCGGCCGCCTTGGATGCCGACTGGGACATCGAGGTAGTGGAGGCCCATCACCGCATGAAGGTGGATGCCCCCTCGGGCACCGCGCTGATGCTGGGGCAGGCCGCCGCCGAAGGGCGGGGCGTGACACTGGACGCGGCGATGGTGTCGGGGCGTCACGGGATCACCGGCGCGCGGGAACGCGGCACGATCGGCTTTTCGGCCATCCGTGGCGGCGATGTGGTGGGCGAACATGACGTGATCTTTGCCGCCGATGGCGAACGGATCGTGCTGCGCCATCTGGCGACCGACCGCGCCATCTTTGCCCGAGGCGCGCTGAAGGCCGCGCTCTGGGGGCAGGGGCAGAAGCCCGGGCACTATGACATGATGGATGTGCTGGGCCTTTAGCATCGGCGCGAATTGACGGATCGCGGAACCGGCGGCATGATCCGGTGTTGCCTGATCGCCGTATCCATTGGTCGAAGTGACCAAGGTGACTGTCATGCCTGCCAGACTGCTGCCGCTTCTCTTGCTGCCGCTGCTTGCCTTGCCCGCGCTGCCCGCCATGGCCGAGGGGTTCCAGCGCATCGACGACCGTGACGAATTCCTCGGCACCGTGCAGGGGCGGGAATTGCGGCTGGGCCTGTTCGGCATCACGCTTCAGGTCAAGCCCGACGGCAAGATCGAAGGCCGCGCCATGGGCTGGGACGTCACCGGACGCTGGGACTGGAAGGACGGCTATTTCTGCCGCGAGATGGACTGGTCCGGCTATCCCATCCCGATGAACTGCCAGCTGGTCGAGGCGCGGGGCGACGAGCAGATCCGCTTCACCGTCGATCGCGGGGCGGGTGACAGCGCCAGCTTCAACCTGCGCTGACCGCCCCTAGAAGTCGATCGCCAGCCCCTTCTTTTCCCAATCGCCATAGCGCACGGGTTCCGGCCCGTCGCGCCCGCCCAGTTCGGGCGGCAGGTCCTGTGCGCGGGCGGCCTTGCGGCGCTCCTCGGCCTCGGCCAGGGCGCGGAGGGCTTCGGGCGGCAGGATGCGGTCGGGCTGTTCGGTCATGGGACGGGTTCCTTGTGGGCCGCCTTTGATATACGCCCCGTCACAGGCGGAACAAGGGTGACGGCATGGCAGAGGGTCTGGCGGCAAGGATCGCGGCGGTCGGGCTGATGGGCGCGGTCCTGCAGGACGGGCGGATGCTCGCGCAGGTGCTGGCCGATCCGGCGGGGCCGCTGGCGGGGCTGTCGCCGTCGGATCGCGCACGGGCGCAGCGGCTGTGCCTTGCCGCGCTGCGCCATATCGAACCCGCCGACAGGGTGCTGTCCGCCCATCTGCGAAAGCCCCCCCCCGCCGCGGTGCAGAACGTGCTGCGGCTGGCGGTGACGGAACTGGCGCAGGGCGGGGCCGCGCATGGCGTGGTGAACGCGGCGGTGGATATCGTCCGGCGCAACCGCAAGACGGGGCATATGGCGGGGCTGGTCAATGCCGTGCTTCGCAAGGTGCCGGATGCGCCCTTTGCGGGATTGCCGCCGCAACGCCTGCCGCGCTGGCTGCGCCAACCGCTCGTCCATGCCTACGGGCGCGAGGCGGTATCGGCGATGGAGGCCGTGCAGGCGCGGGTGCCGCCCGTCGATCTGACGCCGCGCCCCGGGGCGACCGCCCTGCCCGAAGGCACGGCGCTCCCCACGGGCAGCCTGCGTCTGGCCGATGCGGGGCAGGTCTCGGCGCTGGCGGGCTATGGCGAAGGGCAATGGTGGGTGCAGGATGCCGCCGCCCAGCTGGCCGTGCGGCTGCTTGCCCCGCAGGCGGGGGAACGGGTGCTGGACCTTTGCGCCGCACCCGGGGGCAAGACGCTGCAACTGGCCGCCGCGGGGGCGGATGTGACGGCGCTCGACATCTCGGAGGCGCGGCTGGCGCGGTTGCGCGAGAATCTTGCGCGCACCGGCCTGCCCGCGCGGGTGGTGGTGGCGGATGCGCTGGAATTCGCGGAAAGCGGTTGGGATGCGATCCTGCTCGACGCGCCCTGTTCGGCGACGGGAACGATCCGCCGCCATCCCGACCTGCCCTTCGCCAAGGACGGGTCGGAGGTGGCGGCGCTGGTGGACCTGCAGGCGCGGATGATCGACCATGCCCTGACGCTTCTGAAGCCCGGCGGGCGGCTGGTCTTCTGCACCTGCTCGCTTCTGCCGGACGAGGGCGAGGGGCAGTTGACCGCCGCCCTTGCCCGCCACCCCGCCCTGCGGGCAGAGCGGGTGGACATCGCCGGCACCGATCCCGCATGGTGGCAGGACACGGGCGCGCTGCGCCTGCGCCCCGATCATTGGGCCGATCTGGGCGGGATGGACGGATTCTTCATGGTGCGCCTGCGGCGAGACTGATAGAGGGGCAGGCCACAGGCTTACGGAGGCTGCGATGGATTACGGCAAGGCAGGCAGCGTGGCGAAGGGCAAGAAGGCCCCGAAACACGGCGAACTGGACAAGATCAAGAAGAAGCCCTTCGTCGAGAAGAACGACAAGGCCACCCTTCTGGCGCGCATGAAGGCCGCCGCCGAGGCGCGCAAGAAGGACGAATGACCGAAGAATTTTCGGACGAAAATTCTTCTGCCGCCTACCGCCCGAACAGGCGGTAATAGGCCCAGTCGGGCAGGAATTGCGACAGGCGGAAGACCCACTGGAACGGCGTGGGGAAGCTGCGCGAGAAGCCGCCCGCTGTCATGTGTTCGAACATCACCTGTGCGGCCGCCTCGGGTTCCATGATCTGGGGCATGGTGAAATCGTTCATCTCGGTCAGGCGCGTGCGGATGAAGCCGGGGTTGACAAGCTGCACCTCGACCCCCGTCTTCTGCAGGTCCATGTGCATGGATTCCGCCAGCGACATCACCCCCGCCTTGCCCGCGCCGTAGCCCACAGCGCCCGGCAGGCCGCGAAAGCCCGACAGCGACCCCGTGATGACGACATGCCCGCTGCCCCGTGCCACCATCGCGGGGATGACCGCGCCCATGACGCGGGCGCAGCCCGTCAGGTTGATGTCGCACATCGCCTCGACCCGCTCGGCATCCCAGTCCTGCGCGCGCATGGGCCAGTAGATGCCGGCAAGGAAGACCACCCCGTCCACCTGCCCCACCTGTTCCGCCGCCGCATGGACCGACTGGCGCGAGGCGACGTCGCAGGGGACGGCGCTCGCGCGGCCGGGCATCTGCGCCACGGCCTCGGCCAGACGATCCGCGCTGCGGGCGGACAGCACCACCTCGACCCCCGCCGACGACATCTTGCGCGCCAGTGCGAGGCCCAGCCCTTCGGAGGCCCCGACCAGCCAGTAGCGTTTGCCTTGCCAGTTCCTCATGCCTCCACCCGCCGCATGGTGGCGACCAGTTCGGCCACGGTGACGCCGAATTTCGTGAACTGGCTGCGGTTCATGATCGTGCCGTTCTCCATCAGATACATCCAGTCGGTCACATCCAGCACATGGCCCCCCGCTTCGGGATAGAGCTTGATGCGGTAGCGCAGCTGCACGCCCGGCCCTTCGGCGCGCCCCTCGCCCGCGCCCACCACATCGGGGGCTTCGGCGCGAATCGTGCCGTCATTGCCCAGCGTCAGCTTCCAGAACCGGTCCTGCGTGCGGCCGCTGTCATAGCAGAAACGCTCTTTCAGCAGGCCTGTGTTCCCGTCCCAGGTGCCTTCCATATCGGCGACGAAGCGCGATGCGACACGGCCCGTGGGGCCATAGATCACGCCTTCGCACAGGATGGGCCCCGACAGGTGCGTACGCAGGTCGAAGCGCGGGCCACGGTCGGCCAGATCGGCGGGCTTCTGGCTGCGGAAGCCCACGAAGCGCGACTTCATGGCGACCAGAACCAGCGTGATCAGAACGCCCAGAAGGGCGGAAAACAGCGGCGACATGGGTCAGACCTCCGGTACAGGGGTGGCGGCCAGAAGGGCGATGGCGAAGACTTTCAGCCCGCAGGGCAGGGCTGCATAAAGCAGAGATAGCGTGAAAAGCGCGGATGGCGCGTTGTCCCCGCCCGAAACGAATCCCGCCGCGTCGAGCGTGGGCAGAAGCACCGCCGCCGCCAGCGCGAGCGAGAGTTTCGAGACGAAGGACCACAGGCCGAAGGCCGCCGCCTCTCCGCCCGCGCCGAGGGTCTGCAGGCGGCGGGCAAAGATGGCGGGCAGAAGCACCATATCTGCCCCCAGCGCCGCGCCCGATGCCGCGCAGATGATGGCGAAGGCCAGCGTGTCGCCCGCCCCCAGCGTCGCGGCCCAGAGGAAGGACAGGATCGCCAGCACCATCCCCGCCATCAGCACGCGCTTGGCCCCGAAGCGCTGCGCCATGCGCGACCAGAACGGGGTGGAAAGCGCGGCGGCAAGGAAGAAGAGCAGCAGAAGCGGCCCCTCCATCCCCGCCGCGCCAAGGCGGCTTTCGACGAAGAACAGGAACAGGGTCGAGGTGACGGCAACGGGGGCCGCGTTCAGCAGCGCGATCAAGAGCAGGCGGCGGGCCAGCGGGTCGGCCAGCGCGGGGCGGAACATGGCAAGCGACACCTGCCCCGCCGCGCCGCCCGCCCATTGGCCGTGCATTGCCAGCACCGCCAGCAGGGCCAGCACCGCAAAGCCAAGCGCAAAGGCGGCAAAGGGCTGCCCGCCCAGCCCCGCCAGCGCGACGGGGGCGACGGCGGCAAGGCAGACGCCCGCAAGCGCCCCGCCTTCGCGCCATCCGGCAAGGCGCAGGTGGCCCCCCGCGCCCAGCGCGGCGGCCTTGGCCACGCCTTCGGCATAGAAGACGATGGTCAGGAAGGAAAAGGCCGAGAACAGCCCCGTCAGGCACAGCGCGAACCACAGAAGCGGCGCGACGGGCGGCGAGATGGCGAACAGCGCCACCATCGCGGCGGCCATCACGGCAGCGGCCAGCGCCACCCAGAGCGCGCGCGTCCGGCGCCCCGCCTCGGCCGCCCAGCCGAGGAGCGGGTCCTGCACCACGTCGATCAGGCGCAGAAGTGCCAGCACGCCCCCCAGCGCGGCAAGGCCGACCCCATAGGCATCGACGAAGAACTTGGGCGCGTGGATGTAGATGGGCAGCCCCGCCATTGACAGGACGGCGGCGAACAGGCTCCAGGCCGGAAGCCCTGCCTTCGGGGTGGTCGCGGGCAGGGCGGCGGTCATCGGCTGACGTCCTGCGGCGGCGGCGTGGCGCGGTTGCGGAAGGGCACGCCCTTCAAGAACAGCTTCAGCGCCTGCCAGTGGATCAGCGCCAGAACGCGGCGGCTGCCCAGCGGGCGGCGCAGGCTGGCGCGCAGGATCTCTCGCGTCGTCAGGGGCACGCGGGGGCCGATCAGGTTGGTGTAAAGCCCGCCATCCTGCGACGTGTAGTCGATCCAGACCCCGATCCGGTCGGGGCGGATGTCGAAGCGGAAGGTATATCCCCCCTCGAGCGGCTGGAAGGGCGAGACGTGGAAGATCTTGCGCGCCTTGATGGTGTCGGACCGCGTGATCGGGGCCAGATCGTCGCGCGTGCAGATATAGGAATGGCGGTCGCCATAGGTGTTCGACACCTCGGCGATCACCACGCGCAGATCGCCTGCCGCATCGTGGCAGAGCCAGAAGGAGACGGGGTTGAACACATGGCCCAGCACGCGCGGCTGGCCCAAGAGCAGGATGCGCTCGGCCCCCGGCAGGTCATGGGCGGCCAGCACCGCACGCACCCATGCCGTGCCCTGCCCCCTGCCGGGCTGGCCGCCGTAATCGGCGTCATGCACGGCCATCAGGTTGCGGCGGTTGCGCGAAAAGAGCGCGGGCCCCGTGTCGCGGTCCGGGTCGAGCAGCACGCAATCCACGGTGTAGCGGAAGCTGTTCGCCACAGCCCCCTTGCGCCCGTGGAACGTCTCGCCCCTGACCAGTTCAACGCTCATGCCGCAAGCTGCCTTTCCCGTGCGCCCGAACGCATCGCCTCCACCACGTCCACCGCGCTGGCGAAGCCGTCCTCGTGGAAGCCGTTCCTGAGCCATGCGCCCGCGAACCATGTGTTGCGGATGCCGTTCATGGCGCGGACGGTGTCCTGCGCGGCCAGCGCCGCCAGATCATAGACCGGATGTTCGAAGCTGACGACATCGTCGATCAGATCCTCGCGGATGCCGCCGTTGGAGTTCAGCGTGACGAAGATCGGGTCGTCCTTGGGGATCGGCTGCAGGCTGTTCATCCAGTAGCTCAGGTCGATCCGCCCGCCCGCGCCGCCCTTGGGTTCGACATAGGCCCAGGACGCCCAGCACTTGCGGTTCTTGGGCATGACCGACGGGTCGCGGTGCAGGATCGCCTGATTGGGCTGGTAGCGCACCGCGCCCAGCGCCGCGCGTTCGGCGGGGCTCGGGTCGGCCAGAAGGCGCAGGGTCTGGTCGGAATGGGTGGCAAAGATCACGTCGTCGAACATCTCCCACTCGCCGCCCACGGGGCGGATCTGGACGCTGCCCGCCTCGCGCTTCACGGCCGCGATGGGGGCGGCAAGGCGGATGTCCACGCCGCGCGTGGTCAGGCTTTGCTCCAGCCGGCGGACATATTCGATCGAGCCGCCCTTGACCGTATACCACTGGTGCTGTCCCGACGCGCTCATCAGGTGGTGGTTCTGGAAAAAGCGCACCAGCGCATGGGCCGGAAAGTCGAGGATGCCCATCGTCGGCGTGGACCAGATCGCCCCCGAGAAGGGGGTGATGTAGTAGTCGCGGAACCAGTCGCCGGTGCCCAGTTCGGCCAGCAGTTCGCGGATCGTCATGTCGGGCCGCGCGACGCCGGCTGCATGCTTGTTGAAGCGCAGGACGTCGGTCAGCATCCCCAGAAAGCGCGGGTTGACGATGTTCTTCCTCTGCGCGAACAGCGAATCGAGCGAGGTCAGCGCGTATTCGATCCGCCCCCCGTCGATCGAGGCCCCGAAGCTCATGTCGCTGGGGACATAGGGCACCGACAGATCGTCGAAGAGTTTCAGAAGGTTCGGATAGTTCACCTTGTTGAAGACGATGAAGCCCGTATCGACGGGCTGGTCGCCCCGCTTGCCCGCGATCTTTGTGCGCGCATGGCCGCCAAGGCGGTTTTCGGCTTCGAACAGCACGACGCGGTCGCTGTCGGCCAGAAGATGCGCGGCAGCCATGCCGGAGATCCCTCCCCCGATGACGGCGATACGGCGGGGGGCGGAACCAAGGGTCTCGAACGGCATGAACTGGTCTCTCCTGCAGGCGGTTTGAGTGTTCTACGGCACAGCGTAGCGACTGGATCAACCTGTAAGAAATTTCAGACAGTTGAAACTTGACATTCGTTTCCGGCGCAACAGTTCACGGAATGTGATCCAAAGGACAGCCTGGGGCGTAAGACCCCCATGATGTTCGATGCACGTCAGGCCGAAAAAACGGGTGCGCCGATGTCCGCGCAGCAATATGCTGCGCCGGAACATATGGTTAGAGACCGGAAGGACGGGTCTGCCGTGCAGGCGGATGGGATGGATACGGATTGGGCCGCGCTGATGCTGCGCGTCCGCGATCATCAGGACAAGGCGGCCTTTGCCGCCTTGTTCCGGCATTTCGCCCCGCGGGTGAAGGCCTTCCTGATGAAATCGGGCGCCGATGCCACACTGGCAGAGGAATGCGCGCAGGATGTCATGGCGACGCTGTGGCAGAAGGCCCATCTGTTCGATCCGACGCGGGCTTCGGTGGCGACCTGGGTCTTCACCATTGCCCGCAACCGGCGGATCGACGCGCTTCGCAAGGCGCGTCGCCCCGAACCGGAAGAACTGGAATGGGGGCCGGAGCCTGAACCCGATCAGGCCGAGGTCTTCGAAAGCCAGCAGGAAACAAGACGGCTGGGTGCCGCGCTCGCCCAGTTGCCCGAAAAACAGCGCGCCTTGATCGAACGGGCCTTTTATGGCGATCTTTCCCATACGGAGATCGCCGCCGAAACCGGCCTTCCCCTCGGGACGATCAAGTCGCGCATCCGATTGGCGCTGGAGCGGTTGCGCCAGCAGATGACGTGAAGGCGAGACGAAGGATGACCATTCGGCACCACCTGACGGACCAGTTGTTGATGGCCTACTCCGCGGGCGATCTGCCCGAGGCCTTCAATCTGGTCGTGGCGACACACGTATCGCTGTGCGACGAGTGCCGCGCGCGGCTGGCGGCCTATGATGCCGTCGGCGGCGCGGTGATCGACACGGGCGATGTCGCCGAAATGTCCGACGACAGCCTGATGGCCTGTCTGGCCCGCATCGACGGGTTGCCGCAGGCCAATGCGCGCCGGCCGATGAAACGGGCGGGCATCTTCCCCGCGCCGCTGGCCGATTACGTGGGGGGCGGGCCGAACAAGGTGCGCTGGCGCAATCTGGGCATGGGCGTGCGGCAGGCGATCCTGCCCACGGGCAAGGATGCCTCGGCGCGGCTGCTTTACATTCCGGCGGGTCAGGCCGTGCCGGATCACGGCCATCGCGGGCTGGAACTGACGCTGGTGCTGCAGGGTGCCTTCCGCGACGAGAAGGACCGCTTCGGCCCCGGCGATATCGAAATCGCGGACGAGGCGATGGAACACACCCCCGTGGCCGAGGCGGGCGAAGTCTGCATCTGCCTTGCCGCCACCGATGCGCCCCTGCGGTTCAACGCGATCATCCCGCGCATCGCGCAGCCCTTCCTGCGGATCTGACGCCCGCGCGTCCGGACCGCGCGACAGAAAGATGCAGATGCGACATGGCATTTGGCTTTGGCCCGATGCCATTTTTCCTTTATGCTTCTGCGCTGTAATGAGTTGGGGTGTGCGACATGGCCGGACTCTCGCCGGATGCGGGGCAATCCGCGCATGACCATCTGGCAACGCTGCGCGACCGGCTTGCCGAAGCCGGCGAAGGCGAATTCGTATCGGCCGCCAGCATCGAGGAGTGGATGGCGTCGTGGTTCACGCCCGACGAACTGCCGCCCCCCGACCCCGACCTGCGGATCGGGGCCTGATCCGATGAAGCTTGTCTTCCTGCCATCCGCGCGCGACGACCTTGCCCATCTGCGCCGCCATTACCGCGATGCGGCCCCGCCCGACGGCGACCCCGCCGCCGACATGCGGCTGGTGCGGCAGGCGCTGACGGCCGCCGTGCGCCCGCGCCTTGCCGATGGCCCCATAGCGGGCCTGCGCGAGATGCCGATCCCCCGCACGCCCTTTTCGCTGGTCTGCCGGATGGTGGAAAACCGGATCGAGGTGCTGCACGTCCGGCGCACCGATCACTCGGCCGCCTGACCGCCGATCAGCGGGCGCGGATCGGCGGGGGCAATCTCCTCGAAATCGAAATTGTCCAGACGGCGGGCGCGCTTGGTGGCCTTTTCGGTGGAAATCTTGATTTCCTCGATATCCTTGGCCGCCTGCCCGAAATGCCGGTCGAGGTTTTCGACCCGCGTGCCCAGCCGTTCCACATCGGTATAGAGCAGCGCCAGTTCCTTGCGGATCGCGCCCGCCTGTTCGCGCATCCGCGCATCCTTCAGCACGGCGCGCATGGTGTTCAGCGTGGCCATGCAGGTGGTGGGCGACACGATCCAGACCTTGGCGGCAAAGCCTTCGCGCACGACATCGGGGAAATTGGCGTGAAGTTCGGCATAGACCGCCTCGGACGGCAGGAACATCAGCGCGCCATCGGCGGTTTCGCCTTCGATGATGTAGCGTTCGGCAATCGCCTTGATATGCGCGCGCACGGCGGCGCGCAGCAGGCGCTGCGCCTCCAGCGCCTGCTGGGGGGTTTCGGCGCGGCGCAGCGCCTCATACGCCTCCAGCGGGAATTTCGCGTCGATCACGATGGGGCCGGGGGGCTTGGGCAGATGGATCAGGCAATCCGCCCGCCGCCCGTTCGACAGCGTCGCCTGCATGGTGAAGCTGTCGGACGGCAGCGCCTTCTGCACGATGTCGTTCAGCTGGATTTCCCCGAACGCCCCGCGCGTCTGCTTGTTCGACAGGATATCCTGCAGGGACAGGACATTGCCCGACAGTTTCTCGATATTGGCCTGCGCGCGGTCGATGGTTTCCAGCCGCTGCTGGAGTTCGCCCAAGCTGCGGGCGGTTCGGGTGGAGGTGCCGTGCAGCGCCTCGGTCATCTGGCGCTGCACGTCGGCAAGGCGGCTCTCCATCAGCTGCAGCATGGAGGACTGGCTGACCGCCTGCGATTCCGACACATGGTGCAGGCCACCGGCCAGCCGTTCCTGCCCGTCCGACAGGGTCTGCACGCGGTTGGCCATCCATTCCATCTGCCGCAGCATCGGATCGGCCATCCGTGCCGACCGCGCCGCCGCACGCAGCGTGAGCAGAAGGATCAGCACGACCAGCACCCCCGCCCCGATGCCAAGGATCAGCGGGTCGGTCCATGCATACTGGGTGCCGCCTAGGGTAATCATCTGCGCCCGAAAAGCCTTTCGATATCCGCCAGTTTCAGTTCAACATAGGTGGGCCGCCCGTGGTTGCACTGGCCGGAATGGGGCGTGGCCTCCATCTCGCGCAGAAGGGCGTTCATCTCCTCGGCCCGCATCTGGCGCCCGGAACGGACCGATCCGTGGCAGGCCATGCGTGACAGCACGGCCTCGATCCGCGCCTGCACCAGCAGGCTGTCGCCCTGATCGGCCAGTTCGTCCAGCACATCGCGCAGAAGGGCCGCCGCATCGGTCCGGCCAAGGATCGCGGGCACTTCGCGCACCGCGACCGCCGCGCCGCCGAAAGGTTCGACCACAAGGCCAAGGCGGGCCAGCGCGGGCGCGGCATCGAGGATGCGCGCCGCGTCGGCGGGCGAGAGGTCCACGATTTCGGGGATGAGCAGGGCCTGCGACGCGATGCCGGTTTCGGCCATCTGGCGCTTCAGCCGTTCATAGACCAGCCGTTCATGCGCGGCGTGCTGGTCCACGATGACGATGCCGGTCGCCGTCTGGGCGATGATGTAATTCTCATGCACCTGCGCCCGCGCAGCGCCCAGCGGGCGGTCCTGTTCCGGTGCGGCATCAGCCACGGGTTCGACACGGGCCGACGGCGCCTCGGCAAAGCCTGACGCGGGCAGGGGGGCCTGAAAGGCGAAGCTGCGGGCAAGGCTGGACTGCGCGGGGCGGTCCATCTGGTAGATGCGCGGCGCAGCCGGCGCTTCGGGGGCAAAGGCCGCCAGCGTCGCATCCGCGACCGTGGTGGATGCCCGATGCCCCGCCCCCGTCAGGGCCGCGCGCAACCCGCCGACGATCAGGCCCCGCACCGCTTCGGGTTCGCGGAAGCGCACCTCGGATTTCGCGGGGTGGACGTTCACATCCACCCGCTGCGGATCGCAGGTCAGGTTCAGCACGGCCGCCGGGTGGCGGTCGCGCGACAGGAAGTCGAAATAGGCCGCCCGCAGCGCGCCGAACAGCATCCGGTCCAGCACGGGGCGGCCATTGACGAACAGGAACTGGCTGACGGACGATCCGCGCGAATAGGTGGGCAACGCGGCGTAACCCGTCAGGCGCAGACCGTCGCGGTCAAGGTCCACGCGCAGGGCGTTTCGGGTGAAGTCCGCGCCCAGCACCTCGGTCAGGCGACCGTGCAGGGCATCGAAGAGATCGCCCGATTGCGGATCGGCGCGGAACAGCACCCGCCCCTCGCCCCCGCCCGTCACGTCGCGCAGCGTGAAGCCCACGGCGGGTTCGGCCATGGCCAGACGGCGGACGACATCGCCGATCGCCCCCATCTCGGCCCGGTCGGAGCGCAGGAATTTCAGCCGTGCGGGCGTGGCGAAGAAGAGGTCGCGCAATTCGACCACCGTCCCGCGCGTCAAGGCGGCGGGTTTCACCGCGCCCATCCGCCCGCCCGCGACGGCGATGCATGCCGCCTCGGCCCCCTGCGCGCGGCTGGTGATCGTCAGGCGGCCCACCGCACCAAGGCTGGGCAGCGCCTCGCCGCGGAAGCCGAAGCTTGCGATGTTCAGAAGGTCGGAGCCGTCGATCTTGGATGTCGCATGGCGCGACAGGGCCAGCGGCAGGTCGTCGGGCAGCATGCCGCAGCCATCATCGGTCACGCGGATCAGCGTCTTGCCGCCATCGGCAACATCGACCGAAATCCGCCCCGCACCGGCATCGAGCGCGTTTTCCACCAGTTCCTTCACGGCCGAGGCGGGGCGTTCCACCACCTCGCCCGCCGCGATGCGGTTGATCGCGGCCTCGTCCAGCTGGCGGATCACCGGACGGCCCGACGCATCGGATATCTTGGGGGCGTGAAGGGTCATGTCCCCATATGTAGCAGGCGGATGGCCTGATCGCCACAGATTCGGACAACGCGCCGCCCAGAAGAATTTTCTGCGAAAATTCTTCGGCCCGCTCAGTCGGTCGGTGTCACGCCTTGGGGCTGACCCACGACGACGAAGCGCAGCCCCGCCGGATCGACCAGTTCCGCCGCCAGACGGCGCACGTCCTCCATCGTCACGGCATCGACCTTCGCGTTGCGGGTCTTGGGGTAGTCGGGCGGCAGGCCGATCATCTGCATCCCCACCATGATCGACGCCAGCGGCCCGTTCCCGTCGAAGCGCAGCGGATAGGAACCGGTCAGATAGGTCTTCATGTCGGCCAGTTCCTGTTCGGTGATCCCTTCGGTCGCCAGCTTCTGCCATTCGGCGCGGATGACCCCGATCGCCTCGTCCACCTTGTCGTTGGGCACGCTGGTCTGGCCCATCAGCATCTCGGCCTGATCGAGGATCGACAGCCCCGTGCCCACGCCATAGGTCAGCCCCCGCCTCTCGCGCAGTTCGGTCATCAGCCGCGAGGCGAAACCGCCCCCGCCCAGCACCTCGTTCAGGACGAGGGCGGCGAAATAGTCGGGGTCGTCCTGCCGGATGCCCGACTGGGCAAAGAGGATCGTCGATTGCGGGTTGGGAAAGTCGATCACGCTGACCCCGCCGGTCAGCAGGAACTCTGCCCGACCGGGCAGGGCCGGCCCTGTCTCTGGCAGCGCGCCCAGCAAGCGGTCCACGATCAGCCCCAGTTCTTCGGCCGTGATGTCGCCGGCCGCAGCCACATAGACACGGTCGCGCGCCAGCGCGGCGCGGTGGGCGGCCAGCATGTCGTCGCGCGTGAGCGCGGTCACGCTGTCGATGGTGCCATCGCCCGACCGGCCGTAGGGATGCGCGCCATAGGCCATCTCCATCAGCTTGCGCCCTGCCAGCGCATCGGGGTCCTTTTCATCCGCGCGCAGCCCCGCCAGCACCTGCGCGCGCACCCGTTCCAGCGCTTCCACGTCGAAACGCGGTTCCTGCAGGGCCTTTCGCAGCAGTTCCACCGCCTGATCGCGATTTTCGGTCAGGAACCGCGCGGAAACGGCGACCGCGTCCTCGTCCGCGCGGAACGAGAACGATGCCGCCAGCGCGTCGCGCGCCATGGCAAAGCCCTGCGCGTCCAGATCGCCCGCGCCTTCCTCGATCAGCGCGGTCATCAGGTTGACCGCCCCGCGCCTGTCGGGCGCATCAAGGCTGGTGCCGCCACGGAAGCGGATTTCCAGCGCGGTAAAGGGGATGTCGGGGCTTTCCACAAGCCATGCCGTGATCCCGCCGGGCGAGGTGATTTCCCTTATGTCGGTGGCGGCCTGCGCGGGCAGGGCCATGGCCAGCATCAAAAGGCAAGCGCGGATCAGCTTCATTCCGTGGCCCCTTCGGTCTGTTCGTCGCGCATCAGCCAGCCGGTGACGGACCGGCGGGCATCCAGCACCTCGGCCGCGACGGCCCTGATGTCATCGGGCGTCACCTCGGCCAGAACCTGCGGCCATGCGGCCACATCCTCGACCGTCAGGCCGACGGCCAGCGCCTCGCCATAGCGGCGGGCAAGGCCCTCGGCATCGTCGCGGGCATAGATGTCGGCGGCGCGGATCTGGGTCCGGATCCGGTCAAAGGCCGCGGGATCGGGGCCTTCGGCGATGAAACGGGCAATCACCTCGTCCAGCGCCGCTTCGGCATCCTGCAAGGACACGTCGGGCTGCGGCACGACCACAAGGCCAAAGGTGCCGTCATCCACGCTCGACCCGTCATAGAAGGCCGAGGTATAGACCGCCACGGGCCGGTCGAACTGCAGCGCCCGCGCCATCACGGATGTCGTGCCGCTGCCGCCCAGAAGCTCGGCCAGATAGACCAGCGCGGCGGCCTTTTTCTGGTCGCCCGGATCGCGTTCGGGGGCAAGGTAGGTGCGCGCGACATAGGGTTCGGACACGCGCGGATCGGCCAGCGTCACGCGGCGGGGCGACAGTTGCGGCGGCTCCTGCGGGCGGATGCGGGGGGTGACCGCGTCGCTGGGGGCCAGCGGGCCGTAATGCGTTTCGGCCAGCGCGCGCACCTGATCAGGCGTCACATCGCCCGCGACGACAAGGATCGCATTGTTCGGCGCATAGTGGCGGGCATAGAAATCCAGCGCGTCCTGCCGGGTCAGCCCCTCCATCTCGTGCCGCCAGCCGATGATCGGGATGCCGTAGGGATGGTTCAGATACTGCACCGCCCGCATCTGTTCGTTCAGAAGCGCGCCGGGAGAGCTGTCTGTGCGCTGGTTGCGTTCCTCGAGGATGACGGAAAGCTCTGTCACCACCTCGTCCTCGGGCAGGCGCAGGTCGCGCATGCGGTCGGCTTCCATCTTCATCATCAGGTCCAGCCGGTCGGCGGCGACGCGCTGGAAATAGGCGGTGTAGTCCCAGCTGGTGAAGGCGTTGTCCGACCCGCCCTGCCGCGTGACGATCTGGCTGAACTCGCCCGACGCCACCTCGTCCGTGCCCTTGAACATCAGGTGTTCGAGGTAATGCGCGATCCCCGACTTGCCGCGCGGTTCATCCGCCGATCCGGTGCGGTACCAGACCATCTGCACCACCACGGGGGCGCGGTTATCCTCGATCACCACGACATCGAGCCCGTTGTCGAGCCGGAAGCTGGTGACGGTTTCGGCCAGCGCGGGGGCGGCGGCGGTGGCCAGAAGGGTGGCGAGGGTCAGTCCCAGACGGGCGCGCATGGTTCCTCCGGTCCGGCCCGCCTGTTGCGGGCTGCGATCTGGCGGAAAGGTGCGCCGGTGCGGGCACGGGCGCAAGGGCGGCAAACGCGGTTGTTACCGCGTCTCGCCATCCTGCGGCGGCGGGGCCGAGGGCGTGCGCGCCCCCGCATTGCGCCAGCGCCAAAGCTCGGCCTGCTGGTCGAGCGACTGGTCCTGATAGGCGCGGTAATAGACGTTCACGTTGAAGATGCGTTCCAGAAGGCGCCCGTCATTGCGGCGGCGGAATTCCAGATCCTCGGCCGCCAGCGTTTCGCGGATACCGCCCGTGACGCCATAGCGCGCGGCATGGGCGTAAAGCGCGCCATCCGATGCGGGCAGGCCGCCGGCAGGGCGCAGGGTGCCGCCAAGGGCCGCCACGGCATCGGCATTCGGGGTCGGATCGGTGCGGTTCGTCCCGCCCGGCGTGGGTTCGGGCAGGGCGGCGATGTCTTCGGGCATCTGCAGGGGCTTGGGCGGCAGGATGGCGAATTCGTCGGGGCCCTGCGTCGATGAGCGGATGTTCATCAGGTTCGGCACCTCGTCCGAACGGCTGCAGGCGGAAAGCACCAGCATCGCCGTGCCCGCCACCGCGAGGACCATCCGTGCCGACCGCATCCCTGCCTCCGTGCTACCCATCCCGCCCGTCTTAGCCCATCGGTGGCGGCGCGTCACGGGGTCTTTCCATCCTTGGCAGGCTTCCCCCCCGTCACGAAGATCAGGCCGATGGCCCCCATGAAGATGGCGATGTCGGCCACGTTGAAGGCATAGGGGTTCTCGATCCCGCAGCAGGACATGTTCAGGAAATCCGCCACCGCGCCATAGACGATCCTGTCGATCACATTGCCCAGCGCGCCGCCGATCAGCAGCCCCGCTGCCCATTGCTGGCCGCGGGTTCCGCCCTCGCGCCGGATCCAGACCCAGACCCATGCGCTGATCGCCAGCGCCACCGCGATCAGCACCCAGCGCATCACCTCGGCGTCATGGGCGAAGAGGCCGAAGTTCACCCCGCGGTTCCATGCCATGCGGAAGACGAGGAAGGGGGGCAGCACGTCGATCGCGCCCCGTTCGATCAGGTTCAGGCCCTGCACCACGGCCAGTTTCGTCGCCTGATCCAGAACGAAGGTCGCGCCCGCGACGATGCCTGCCAGCCTCATGCCCACCCCACCCTCAATGCCGGAAATGCCGCTGTCCCGTGAACACCATCGCGAGGCCTGCCGCATCGGCGGCGGCGATCACCTCGTCGTCGCGCATCGATCCGCCGGGCTGGATGATGGCCGTGGCCCCTGCCTCGGCCGCCGCAAGCAGCCCGTCGGCAAAGGGAAAGAAGGCATCCGACGCCACGACCGACCCGCGCGTCAGCGGCGCGGGCAGACCCAGCACCTCGGCCATGTCCTGCGACTTGCGCGCGGCGATGCGGGTGCTGTCCACGCGGCTCATCTGGCCTGCGCCCACGCCCACGGTGGCCCCGTCCTTCACATAGACGATGGCGTTCGATTTCACATGCTTGGCGACCTTCCACGCGAAGAGAAGGTCGGCAAGTTCGGCATCGGTCGGCTTGCGCGTGGTCACCACCTTCAGATCGCCCGCCACGATGGCGCCCGCGTCGCGGTCCTGCACCAGAAAGCCGCCCGCGACCTGCTTGAAGGCCAGACCCTTGGCGCGCGCGTCCGGCAATCCGGCGGTCGTCAGCAGGCGCAGGTTCTTCTTGGCGGCGAAGATCGCCTTGGCCTCGTCGCTCGCGCCGGGGGCGATGACGACCTCGGTGAAGATTTCCACGATCCGCTCGGCCGTCGCGGCGTCGAGCGGCCGGTTCAGCGCGATGATCCCGCCGAAGGCGCTGGTCCGGTCGCAGTCGAAGGCGCGCGCATAGGCCTCGGCCAGGGTTTCCCCCGTTGCCACGCCGCAGGGATTGGCGTGCTTGATGATCGCGCAGGCCGGGGCCTGCCCTGCGAATTCCGCCACCAGTTCAAAGGCCGCGTCGGTGTCGTTGATGTTGTTGTAGGACAACTCCTTGCCCTGCCACTGCTGCGCCGTGGCCACGCCTTCGCGGCGGGTGCCATCGGTGTAGAACGCCGCCTGCTGGTGGGGGTTCTCGCCATAGCGCAGGCCCTGCGCCAGCTTGCCGCCGAAGGTGCGGTAGCGCGGGGTCCTTTCCCCGATCTGATCGGCCAGCCAGCCCGACACGGCGGTGTCATAGGCGGCAGTGCGGCTATAGGCGGTCAGCGCCATCTTCTGGCGGAAGGCAAGCGTCGTCGCCCCGTCATGCGCCGCCATCTGGTCGAGGAAGGGCTGGTAATCGGCGGGGTCGGTCAGCACCGTCACGAAGCGGTGGTTCTTCGACGCC
Organism: Pseudomonadota bacterium; assembly: GCA_041191745.1. GTDB lineage: Bacteria > Pseudomonadota > Alphaproteobacteria > Rhodobacterales > Rhodobacteraceae > Paragemmobacter. The sequence continues at coordinate 25,159 of JBEEOG010000235.1, forward strand.
GCGCGGATCATCGCAGGGCCGCCGATGTCGATATTCTCGATGCAGGTGGCGTGATCGGCCCCCTTCGCCACCGTCTCTTCGAACGGGTAGAGGTTCACGATCAACAGGTCGATCGGTTCGATGCCATGCGCCGCCATGGCCAGCAGATGTTCATCGTCATCGCGCAGCGCAAGCAGCGCGCCATGCACGTTGGGGTGAAGCGTCTTGACGCGGCCATCCATCATCTCGGGAAAGCCCGTCACCTCGGACACGTCCTTGACCACCAGCCCCGCCGTGCGCAGCATCCCCGATGTCCCGCCGGTCGAGATCAGCTCCACCCCCCGCGCGGCCAGCGCGCGGGCGAGGTCCAGAAGCCCCGACTTGTCCGAAACCGAGATCAGCGCGCGGCCGATGGGAACGAGGTTTGGCATGGCAGGCGGCCTCCTGAATACGACGCAACTCAGACCGGAACCGGCAATTCCTCGCGGTCCAGATCGCGGATGGCCAGCGGAGTATCCTGTGCCTTGGCCAAGGTCCAGCCGATCCGCGTCTCGAACCCCGTGGCAAGCGCCGAAAGGACGATCTGTTTTGTCGCACGCGGCGCGAGCCGCCCTTTTTCGAGCAGAACCGAAGGCTCCAGCCGCATGTCCGCGCGCCCGTCATGGCGGAAGACCCAGATTTCGCCCGACTTCAGCGCCAGCGACACGGCGCTTCCGCCCATGTCCACCTGCGCGTCCACATCGGGATGCAGATGGAAGCGGATGGCGAAGGGGATGGCCTGCCCGCCCTCGACCAGCGGCGCGAGACGCTTTCTCTCGGCCGGCGTGCGCGCCTCGAGCAGGTCCGTGCCGGTCAGGCGGCGGCCCTGCACATCCAGCGTCAGCACGCGGCCATGGGTCAGCCCGTGGGTCGAGGACCAGCCGCCATGCGCCACCGAGACATGATGCCCGCCCGCATCGTCGGCCTGCTGCAGACCAAGGATCGGCGCGCGGTCGGCCAGCACCTCCTCGCCGCCCTTGCCGAAGCGGGACGAGGAAAAGCCGTCCAGCGACAGGGTCGAATGGCTGGGCGTCGCCCGCCCCGCGCGCTGCCACGCATCGCCGAAGGGCGCGCCCGATCCGCAACTGACGATCACCGGACGCCGCCCCGAGGTCAGTTCGAACGCGAGGGTGGAGGCATGGGCCGACAGCCCCGCCCGCCCGCCCGGCGGCGGGGCGCAATCGACGATCACCGTGGTCCGCCCCGCCGTCAGCCGTGCGAAACCCATGGCAAGGCCCCCGCGCGGCCCCGAACGCACGCCCGATTGCGCCAGCGCCAGATCGAGCCGCCCCTCCAAGCCGCGCCCGCCGCCATGAAAGCGCGCAAGCCCCCCGTCGGCATGGCGCAGGCTCCGCAGCGTGGGCGCGATCCGCTCCAGCGCGGCGGTGATCTCCTCGGGCACATCGCGCCCTGCCTCGCGCAGGGCAAGGACGGTCCAGTTGATCAGGGTGAACACGTCGAGCAGGTCTTCGGGGTTGCGCGTCGGGATGCCGCCCTGCGCGTCCACCTCGCGCCGGCAATCGCGGGCCAGCGCGGAAAGCGCGGGGGCGGTCAGCGCCTCCAGCCCCTCCAGCGACAGGCCGGCGACGATCAGGCCGGTCAGCGCCTCGAACCGCGGCAGGCCGAGGGGGGCCTTGGACCAGCGGCGGGCAAGGTAGCGCGTCTGCACCGTCAGGGCGCGGAAATAGGCCGCGCTGTCCGCCCCGCTGCGCCCGATCAGCAGAAAGGCCGAATGGTTGATCCAGCGGATCAGCCGCCGCCCCGCAAGGTCGGGCGCCCAGCCGCGCGGGCGTTCGTTCCGCGCGATCCAGCCATAGGTCCAGTCCTGTGCCCGCTTGCGCGCCGCCAGATCGCCCACCGCGGCCAGATCGTCCAGCCAGCCGAAGCCCTGCACCTCGGCCGCGAAGGCGCGGTCGGGGACCGGAATGTCCCAGATCAACTGGCCCGGCGCTTCGACCAGATGGCCCGCGAAGAGGAAATTCCCCGCGATCAACTGCTTGCCGCGGGCGAAATGGCCGATCGACCGCGGCTCGGGCTGCGAGACGAAGCCCTGCGCCGGACGCCCCGCCCGCGCGCGCCAGATCGCCAGCCGGTTGCCGATGCCCAAGCCCATCACCCGTTCCTGCCACACCACGCGCCGAAGTTGTCCCTTGGCGCTTTGGCGCAAGGATAACCCGCAGGAGGCGAAGATGTCACCCCGCGCCCCTGTTTTCTCTGTTCAAATATCCTCGGGGGGTCGCCCGCTTGCGGGCGAAGGGGGGCAGACGGCCCCCCTTTCCGGCCTCAGGCGTGGCGCACGCGCTGCAGGTATTGCGCGAGCGTTCCGATCTCGGCCATCCAGCGGTCCAGAAGCTTCGGATCATGCGGCGCGGCGTGGACGCCGGCGGGAATCTCGCGCGTCAGCACCGATTCGACGGCCAGCGAGACGGGAATGGACACCAGCCGCGCCATCGCCGTGCCGCGCGCGTCGCCCCATGCGTCCAGCGCCCATTCCTCGTGCCAGACCACGCGGCCGTCGCGTTCGGCCTTGAGCGACACGAACAGGACCACGCGGTCGGGTTCGCCCTCGTCATAGGCGTTCTTCGACCAGAACTCGGCGGCCATCTCGGCCAGACGGGCATCGCCTTCGGGGCCCTGCAGCGTCTCGATCTCGCGGAACACGGGCGCCCATGCCTCGGCCCAGCCGTTCAGGCGGATCGTGCCGCGCACGAAGTCGCGGACCTTCCATGCGGGGTCGAAGCGGTAATCGTGCATGAAGGGATAGCTGTCGCGGTTGGGATAGACCTCGAAGCTTTCGGGGGTGGGCAGCGGCGCGTCATAGGCGGTGATCGCGTCCCACGGGCGGTTCACCCGCAACTCACTGAAATTCCGCAAGCTGCGCGAGGGCGAGCGCAGCGCCTTGAGCACGCCCAGCGGCGACCAGCTGAACTTGTAGCGGAAGGGGTTCGGGTTCTTCGGCACCCCCCCGCAATAGGAGGTGAAGGACAGCACGTTGTCCGCGTGATAGGCATCCGACGCGCGGTAGCGCGCCACCAGATCATGCGCCATCAGGTGGTCGATGCCGGGATCAAGCCCCACCTCGTTCACCGAACACAGGCCCTTGTCGCGGAAGGCCTGATCCAGCGCCCGCATTTCCGGCGCGATGTAGCTGGAGGATACGAAATGCGCGCCCTTGTCCAGACAGACGGATGCGATGCCCACATGCTGGTCGGCGGGCAGCATGGAAATCGCCACGTCCCCCGCCTGCAACGCCGCCGTCAGCGCGGGCAGGCTGTAGGGGCGGATGTCCTCCGTCAGGTCGCCCACGGCCTCCTTCGCCTTTTCGACGGTGCGGTTCCAGACCACGACCTTGTGGCCGCCCTCGATCAGACGCCGCAGACCGGGAACCGAGGAAAGCCCCGTGCCGCACCAATGGATCGTCATGCCCCTTATCCCCCTGTCTCAGACCGTTGCGATGTGACGGTCGTATTCCACTTTGGCCCGCCCCCAGACGCCCGATGCCAGATCGGTCAGCGTCAGCAGGCTGGGCAGAAGTTGCGCCGCGTAATCCTCGGACGACTCGACGGGCAGCAGCGACGGCAGGTTGTCGATCGCGGTCACGTCGAGCGGCGGGTTGTCGGCCACGCGCAGCGCGGGCGCGGCCCAGTCCGTCGCGCGGTCATAGACCTTGATGGGCGAGAAATCCGACGTCGGATCGCAGGCGATGTCGCCGATCACCGTCAGCTTGCGCGGGTCGGTCTTGGCCGATGCGGGCACGAAGACGGGGCAGCCCGGACGGGCGAGGATGCAGTTCAGGAAGATTTCGTGTTCCAGCACCTGCGGGAAGGGCCCGCCCGATGCGGTTTCGGCCATGTCCCATTTGGTGACCGCGACGCCCATCTGTTCGCACAGGTCCGCAGCCCCCGTGCCGACGCGGCCCAGCGCGCCGATGACGATGGCGCGGGGGCGGTTCAGCCCCGCCAGTTCGCGGGTCAGGTCGGCGATCAGCGCGGCCTTGCCGGGATATTTCGCCACGGGGCCACAGATGCCGCCCCGCTGCTGCGCGGCCCAGCATTTCAGGCTGATCGCGGCGCCCGCGAAACCGGCCCAGTAGCCGAAGGCCGCGACGCGGCGGCCGTCCTCGTTCACCAGATATTCCAGATCGTAAAGCGTGCCGCCGCCCGCCTTGAAGCGCTTGAGCAGTTCGCGCCCCGCGGGCTGGCCCTTGTAGGCATGGCCGAACATGATGTGGCGGTGCGTCAGGGGCGTGCCGTCTTCGGGCAGTTCCTTCAGCCCGAAGATGATCGCATCCTGCGGGGCCTGCGGCCACAGGTTTTCGGCCACGATCTCGCATCCCGCCGCGCGGTAGCCGTCGATCGGGATGGCGCGGACGGAAGATTCCTCGACCGACACGCGCAGCCCCGCCCTGACCAGCGCCGCCGCGCCTTCGTGCGTCAGGCCCACGCGTTCCTCGTTCGGGCGCTGCTCGGCCCTTACCCACAGATGCGTCATGCCGCCGCCGTCTCCGTTTCATAGCCGCGCCGTCTGGCCTTGCGTGCCCATGTCTCGGCGGCAAGGCAGGCATCGCGCAGGTTGGAAAACCACACCACGACCGACCGCCCCCAGCGCCCGCGCGCGCCCCATTCCCTGACGACGGAATATTCCCCGAACAGGTTGTAGCTGACCTCGACACGGTAGAACCGCCTGCGGTCACGAAGGAGAAGGAAGTTCAGCATGGGTCCGTTTCTTGATCGTCCGGTCAATCCTTAACGGACCGCCGCGTTGCGGAAAAGGGCGCTTACAGATCGAAACTGGCAAAGACGGGCACATGGTCCGACGGCTGGTCCCAGCCGCGGCAGGGTCGCAGGATACGGCTTCCGTGGCCCGCGTTTGCGATGTCGGGCGTGGCCCAGATGTGATCGAGCCTGCGCCCCTTGTCGGCGGCATCCCAGTCGGCCGCGCGATAGGACCACCACGAATAAAGCAGGCCCTGCGGGATATCCTGCCGCGTGATATCGACCCAAGCCCCCGCGTCCTGCGTCTGGGCCAGATGCTCCACCTCGATGGGCGTGTGGCTCACGATCTTGAGCAATTGCTTGTGCGACCAGACGTCATCCTCGCGCGGGGCGATGTTCAGGTCGCCCACGAGGATCGACCGCGCGGGGCGTTCGGCGTGGAAATGGTCGCGCATGTGGGTCAGGAAATCCAGCTTCTGGCCGAACTTCTCGTTCACGGCGCGGTCGGGAATGTCGCCGCCAGCGGGCACATAGCAGTTGTGCACGACCACCCCGTTCGGCAGCCGCGCGGCCACGTGGCGGGCATGGCCGAGCGTGGCGAAATCCATCGATCCCGCATCTTCCAGCGGCAGTTTCGACAGGATGGCCACGCCGTTATAGCCCTTTTGCCCGCGCGCGACCATGTGGGTGTAGCCCAAGCTGCGGAACGTCTCGACGGGGATCTTGTCCACCGGGCTTTTGCATTCCTGCAGGCACAGGACATCCGGCCCCTCGTCGGCCATCAGCCGCGCCACCAGCCCTTCGCGCAGGCGGACAGAGTTGATGTTCCAAGTGGCAAGGGTAAAGGTCATGCGTGGGCTCCGCTCCGGACGCCGGACGATAGGGCGAGGCGTCCGGAGGCTCAACCCCGTGGCGCGTCAGTCGCTGACGGTAAAGGTCGCCATGTCGCA
>JBEEOG010000236.1:0-12233 GCA_041191745.1 Pseudomonadota bacterium
GACGGCGGGGGCGGATTGGGTGGCGCGCTATGTCGCGGCCTTCGGCGCGGGGGCGCTGGCGGGGCTGCGGGTGGGGGTGTGGTCGCACAGCGCCGTCAGCCGCGACCTGCTGGGACAGGCGATGACCGCCCTTGGTGCAACGGTGGTCGAGGTCGGGCGATCCGACAGCTTCATCCCCGTCGATACCGAAGCCGTGCCCGACTGGGCGCGCGCCGCCATCGCGGGATGGGTGGGCGAACATGGTCTGGACGCGCTGGTTTCGACCGACGGGGATGGCGACCGCCCGCTTCTGGCCGATGCGGGGGGCGATGTCGTGCCGGGCGACATCCTTGGCCAGATCACGGCGCGGGTCGTGGGGGCCGATGCGGTGGTGACGCCCGTCACGTCGAACAGCGGAGCGGAACTGTCGGGGGCCTTCCGCCATGTGCTGCGGACAAAGATCGGCTCGCCCCATGTAATCGCGGGCATGGCCGCCACGGGCGGCAGGGTCGCGGGCTACGAGGCGAATGGCGGCTTTCTTCTGGGCTTCGATGCCGACCTGCGCACGCGCCTGCCCGCGCTGATGACGCGCGACAGCCTGTTGCCGCTGGTGGCCGTGCTGGTGGCGGCCAAGGGCGCGGGCGGGATGGCGGCGCTGCGGCAGGCGGAGCCTGCGCGCTTCACCGCGTCGGACCGGCTGGAGAATGTGGCGACCGAGGCGACCGCCGCCCTGCTGGCCGCGCTGGAGGCGGATCGGGGCAGGCTGTCCCGCCTGCTGGCCGGACTGGCAGAGGTGGCGGGAACGACCGACCTGCGCGACGGGCTGCGGGTGAGTTGCACCTCGGGCCGTGTGGTGCATCTGCGGCCATCGGGCAACGCACCGGAACTGCGGCTTTATGTCGAGGCAGAGGATGCAGCCACGGCCAAGGCGCTGCTCGATCGCTTGCGCGCGGCGGTGGCGGCGGAACTGGCCTGAGGGGCCTTGCGACGGGCGGCCCCGAAGGGACCGCCCGCGCGGGGTGTCAGCGCTGGAAGCGGCGGCCGTTCAGCGTGTCCCTGACCGTGCGGAAGGCGCGGCTGAGCTTGCTTTTCCGGCGGCTTTGCGACGGGATGTAGACGGGTTCGGGGACATGTCCCTTCATCTCGTCCGGCACGCCGACATGGGCCCATTGCGTCACCGTCGACTTGCCCTGCAGGACCCGCTGCGTCGCTTCGAGGAAGCGGTGCCCGTATTTCTGGTCGGGCTCCAGATGCGCGCCTTCGGCCCATTCGTTCCACGCGTTGATGAAGACGAAGGAGTCCTTTCCGGGGAAATCCTTGCGGGTCTGGTCGATCGCGCGCTTCAGCCAGTATTCGTAGTTTTCGGGCGTGCCGTTCAGGATCGTCGTGGCGCGCGGGCCAAGCCGTGCGGTGTTGTCCCATGACGGGAAAACCGCGCGGAAGCCCACCGTCTCGCCCCCGTAACGGTGGCCGAGGTATTGTTCGGCGATGGCGCTGTAATCGGGGCAATAGCCGAAGAAGGCGTCGTGGAAGGCCAGTTCGTGCGACAGGTTGGGCGCGTTGACGTTGTGGGGCGGGAATTCCACCGATCCGTCATAGCCGAACTGGCGATAGGTGAAGTTGCCATGCGTCAGCGCGGTGGCCACATGGATTTCGCCGATCCCCACCTTGCGGCAGTAGTCGCGCCAGACCGCCACGGCCGCCTTGGCGTCGCGCATGTGCTGCGGACGGTAGACGATCAGAAGCGGCTTGCCGTCATAGCGGATGTAGCGCGGATCGCGCAGGAATTTCTCCACCGACTGGATGAAGCGGAGGTCGTCGCCCTCTTCATACTTCTGTTCCAGCAGGATCTCGGTCGAGCCTGCATCCCAGCGGCGGGTCCAGTTCTCGTTGGCCCAGCACAGGCAATAGGGGAAATCCGTGTCGGGGTCGTCGAACATCGCTTCCAGCGGCTGTTCGAGGATGCGCTTGCCCGAGAACCAGTAGTAATAATAGCAAAAGCCGTGGATGCCGTATTGCTTGGCCAGCGCGATCTGTTCGTGGCGGGTTTCCTTCAGCCGCAGGTCGTAGAAACCCAAATCAGAGGGAAGATGCGGCTGGTAATGCCCCTTGTAGAGCGGCTGGGCACGGGTCGCGTTGGTCCATTCGGTAAAGCCCTTGCCCCACCACGCGTCGTTTTCGGGGACGGGGTGGAACTGGGTCAGGAAATAGGCAATCGCCTTGACGTCACCGGCCATGTCACCGGCCCCCCTGCATGAAGACCTTGGCATAGAGGCGGCGCAGCCCGCGGAAGCGCTTGCGGCGGGCGGGGGCGGGGGCGGTCCAGTCGGCGATGGTCGTCCGCAGGTCGCTGGCCGGATCGAGGGGGATGCCCTGCATCGTGGTCGTCCAGTAGGACACGACGCCGGGCGCGGCGGGCGGCACGGGCTGTTCCATCAGATCGACCCGCGTCCCGGCCCGCGCGGCGGGAACGGCGCGGCTGACCACCTGATAGACATCGGCAAAGCGGTTGCGGCGCAGCGCCTGCTGCACATCGGCGGGCAGGCGGTCCCAGCGGCGGGTGAATTCCGTCATCGCGGGGGTGCGGACGACGAACTGCGCCTCTTCGATGGCCATGCCCTGGCTTTCATAGAGCGCGGTCACGTTCTTGATGCCGAAGAAGCGGATATGCGTCCGGTCCAGCAGGCCCCAGTCGCGGTATTCCAGATCCTCGTCCACCAGACAGGCCAGCACGGCGCAATGGCCCGCATGCGGCAGCGACAGGATGACGGAGCCGGTCTCGTTCAGCAGCCCCTTCATCTCGCCCAGAACGGCCCAAGGGTTGTAGACGTGTTCCAGCACATCGGCGGCGATCACGTAATCGAACTTGCCGTGGTTGCGCTCGATCTCGGCGCTCCAGCCTGCGACGTTCAGGTCCGACGGATAGACCGCGCTGCAGATGCGGCGCAGCTTTTCAAGCGCGGTTTCCTCGACCTCGAGTGCCACGACCTCGCATTGCTTGGCACCGACGAGGACGCGGGTGATGGAACCGGGACCGGCACCGATCTCCAGAACCTTGCTGCCGGGCTTGACCATGGACAGGACACGGGCGGGCGCCGTGTCGGAGTCGATGTCGATGTCATATTCGTACGTGTGCCGCTTTTCACTCATCCTACATGTCCTTCCAGCAAACGCAGCGACTGTCCTGCGCTCTTGTCTGTCTTGTGGCTGTCATCGGGCGTCTTGGGTGGTTGCCGCGGCCTGCCCCGCTGGCGCGATCCGGTCATGCAGGGCGCGCAGCGCCTGACGGTCCAGATCGGGGAAGATCGGGCTGATCTTGTCAAACAGATAGTCAGGATCGGCAAGGAAGCGCGGATAGGCGACAAAGGTGATCGGGACATCCCGCCGCACCGCCGCTTCGACCAGCGCCAGCAACGCGGCCCCGCGGTCGGTCTGCCCGCCATCGCCGACCGCCGCGGCCGTGCCTTCGCTGGACCTGCCGGGGCGGGAAAAGCCGATCGGTGCCCCCGCTTCGACACGGTGGCGCAGGTCGCCGTGCAAGTGATCGGAACCGATCGGAATGATAATATTCCTGACTTCTATTCCGGCCTCGAAGACCGCGTCGATTGAATTACTGCCGTAGCGGAATTGCACAATCGCGTCATTTCCGCAAGCGCAGGGCCCCGCTTCCCGTGCCGTATCGGCGGATGAACACGTCTGGCGCGACTTTTCGGCATCTGTCGGGCGAGTTTCATCCTGCCTGCGGGCGTCCCTGTTGCACGCCATGGTTGAAAGCTGCGGCGCGGTGTGGGCAATCGCGTCCGCCAGCCCCAGTTGCGCCAGCATCTGCGACAGCATGGCCGATACGGTCGGGCCGGTGTCGCCCAGCGCCGCGCCGATCAGGACCCGACCCGTCCGCCTGTCCCGCGACAGCGGGCGCGGCATGCGGCGGGCGAACCCGCGCAGGCCCCGCCACGACCGGCCGCCGGTGCCGGGCGGGCCTTCCAGCGCCTGTCGCTTTCCCGCCGCGACGATGCGGGCGAATTCGATGATTTCGCTGTCATGGCGGGTCATCTCGCGGATCAGGTCCAGCGTCGGCGCATCGATGTCCGGCCGCCCCCCGCTGGCCGAGACGTTGGTCCTGACGATGCGCTTCTGCCCTGCCCCCAGACAGCGGAAGATCAGGTCCACATCCGCATCGAAGCGGTCGATGAAGCCGATGTAGTCGAAGGCTTCCAGATTCCGCATGGCGAGGGGAAGCAGCTCTGTGGGTTGCCGTTCCGCAGACGACAGGGCGCGCCCCATCACCATTTCATGGCCATAGCCATAGGAAAGCTGGTCCAGCTGGTGGTTCACGACATAAGAACTGTACCACGGATTATCGAGACAGAACCGCAGGAAATCACCCAGCGCGTGTTTCCGCGCAAAGGCAGCCGGTTCGAAATCAGGCGCCATATCGATTCGGCAATAATGGTAAAAGGAAATCACCCGCGCGACCGGATCCCGTAAAAAGGTAAAGAAGAAACGCCCCGCCCTCAGCGGTTTGGCGAATTCGAATCCGAAATGGCCCGAGACGAAGGCCTTGGCGCGGCAGCCCTCTACCCCCAGACGCAGATAGTCGTCATGGCTCGTGACCTGATCCGCGCCATAGGCCCGCCGCGCCATCTGCTGGATCGACGTTCCGCCCGTCTTCTGGATATGCAGAAACAGCGCGGGTCTGAGAGGCGTGTTCGTCATGGGACACCTTCGCTTCGGTGCCTCTGCCGCGGAAAAAGGCAGATCGGCCACCGCTTGGGCGATGGGGAAGAACCGCTCGGAACTGGAAATGCACGCGCGCGGGCACAGGGGCGCACCCGCAGCAGGGATCAGGCGATCCGGACCCTAGGCCAGGCCGGTTCCGGCGTCAGGCCCGTCTCGTCCTAGCACTCGGCAATGACACCCAAGAGGTAGTCACCGTAGTTGGACTTCCGGAACATGCCGGCACGGTGGCGCAACTGCTCTGCCGTGATCCAGCCGTTCCGGAAGGCGATCTCGTCGGGGCTGCCGACCTGCAACCCCTGCCGTTCCGTCAGGGTCCGCACGAAGTTGCCGGCATCCAGCAGGCTTCCATGCGTTCCCGTGTCCAACCAAGCGAAACCGCGGCCCATTCGTTCCACATGAAGGCTGCCTTCCTTGCGGTAGGCTTCCAGAAGATCGACGATCTCGAGCTCGCCCCGCGGCGAGGGCCTGACGGCGGCGGCAAGGTCGGGCGCACGCCCGTCGAGGTAGTATAGACCCGTGACGGCAAAGTGCGAGGGCGGGTCCTTCGGCTTTTCGACGATGCCGGTGACGCAGCCCTTGGCGTCGAAGGCGACCACGCCATAGCGTTCGGGATCGGCCACATGGTAGCCGAAGACCGTCCCGCCCGTTTCCACCGCATCGGCAGCTTCCAGCTGTTCGTGCAGGCCGTGGCCGAAGAAGATGTTGTCGCCCAGCACCATCGCCGAAGGCGCGCCGTCGAGGAAATCGCGGGCGAGGATATAGGCCTGCGCCAGCCCGTCGGGCGAGGGCTGGACGATATAGGTCAGGCTGATCCCCCACTGGCTGCCATCGCCCAGAAGTCGGATGAACTGCGACTGGTCTTCGGGGGTGGTGATCACCGCGATCTCGCGGATGCCGCCCAGCATCAGGACAGACAGCGGATAGTAGATCATCGGCTTGTCATAGACGGGCAGAAGCTGTTTCGACACGCCCATGGTGATCGGCCAGAGCCGCGTGCCGGACCCGCCGGCGAGGATGATGCCCTTGCGCTTTGTCATGCGGAAAGCTCCTGAACGATATCGGCAAGGGCCGCCCGCCAGTCGGGGCGCGCCACGCCGAAGGCACTGGTAAAGGCCGAACAGTCCAGCCGCGAATTCGCGGGGCGACGCGCGGGCGTCGGGTAATCGGCGGTGGTGATATCCTCGATCCGGCAGGACAGGCCCGCCTCGGCCATGATGGCGCGGGCGAATTCGGCCCATGTCACATCCGGCGCGCCCGAAAAATGGTGGACGCCGCCCGCCTGCCCCGCGACCATCGCGCGGGCCGCCGTGACCAGCGCATCGGCGATGGCGGCGGCGGGGGTCGGCCCGCCCGTCTGGTCGGCCACGACGCGCAGGCTTTCGCGCTCGCGCCCCAGACGGATCATGGTCTTGACGAAATTCGCCCCGTGGGCCGACACGACCCAGCTTGTCCGCAGGACCAGCGCCTGCGCCCCGCTGGCAAGGATGCCCCGCTCTCCGGCCAGTTTCGACCGGCCATAGGCCCCCAGCGGGCCGGTCGGATGGTCGGGCGTAAAGGGCGCGCTGCCCGCACCGTCAAAGACATAATCGGTCGAGACATGCAGGAAGGGGATGGCGCGCGCGGCGCAGGCCCGCGCCATGGCCGCGGGCGCGTCGCCGTTGACGACGGTGGCGGCGGGCTCTTCCGCCTCGGCCCTGTCCACCGCCGTCCATGCGGCGGCGTTGAGGACGGCATCGGCATCCGATGCCGCGATGGCGGCGGCGCAGGCGGCGGGATCGGCAAGATCGGCCTCGGCGCGCGACAGGAAGCGGGCCGAGATGCCTTCGGGCATCCGGCGCGCCAGTTCGCGCGCAACCTGTCCGGTCTGCCCGAAGACGAGAAGTTTCATGCCTTCACCCCAAGCCGTTCACCCACGCCGTGGCGTGCCAGCAGCGGGCGCCACCATGCCTCGTTCTCCAGATACCAGCGCACGGTGCGGCGCAGCCCTTCCTCGACCGTAACCGAGGGCCGCCAGCCCAGCTCGTCGCGGATGCGCGACGGGTCGATGGCATAGCGCGCGTCATGGCCCGGACGGTCAGCCACGAAGGTGACGAGGTCGGCATAGGACCCCGCCGCGCGCGGCCGCATCTCATCCAGCAGCGCGCAGATCGTGCGGACGAGGTCGATGTTCGTCCGCTCGTTCTCGCCCCCGATATTGTAGCTGCGGCCCAGCGCGCCGCGTTCCAGAACGGTCAGAAGCGCCTCGGCATGGTCTTCGACGTAAAGCCAGTCGCGCACGTTCAGCCCGTTGCCATAGACGGGGATGGGCTTGCCGTGCAGGGCGTTCAGGATGGTGACGGGGATCAGCTTTTCGGGGAAATGGTAGGGGCCGTAATTGTTGGAGCAATTGGTCAGCACCACCGGCAGGCCATAGGTTTCGTGCCATGCCCGCACCAGATGGTCCGACGCGGCCTTGGATGCCGAATAGGGGCTGCGCGGGTCGTAGGGCGTGTCTTCCGTGAACATCCCCGCGGGGCCGAGGCTGCCGAACACCTCGTCGGTCGAGATGTGGTGGAAGCGGAACCCGTCGGGCTTGCCCGCGCGGGTCCAATAGGCGCGCGCGGATTCGAGCAGGTTGAAGGTGCCGGTGATGTTCGTTTCGATGAAATCGGCCGGCCCGTCGATCGACCGGTCCACATGGCTCTCGGCCGCCAGATGCATCACCGCATCGGGGGCGTGGGTGGAAAAGATCCGGTCCAGCGCCGCGCGGTCGCGGATATCGGCCTGTTCGAACGCATAGAGCGGGCTGTTGGTGACGGGCGCGACATTGGCAAGGCAGGCCGCATAGGTCAGCGCATCGAGGTTGACGACGGCGTGCCCCCGCGACACAGCCAGCCTGACGACGGCCGATCCGATGAAACCCGCGCCTCCGGTGACGAGGATCTTCACGCGCCTGCCCCGTAGATGAAGGGTGACTCGAAGGCGGCGAAGGGCACCGCCTTGGCATCCTTGGCCGAGAGGACGGGCGCATCCGTGCCCCAGTCGATCCCGAGCGAGGCCCAATGCACCGCGCCGTCACATTCCGGCGCGTAATAGTCGGAGCATTTGTACTGCACCTCGGTGTCGTCGGTCAGCGTGACGAAGCCGTGCAGGAACCCCACCGGCACCAGAAGCTGGCGGCCATTGGCGGCGGTCAGTTCCACCGTGACCCAGCGGCCATAGGTCGGAGAGCCTTTGCGCGCATCGACCGCGACATCGAGGATCGCGCCCCGCGTGCAGCGCACGAGTTTCGCCTGCGGATGCGGGGGGCGCTGGTAGTGCAGCCCGCGCAGCGTGCCCTTGGCGGCGGAAAAGGAATGGTTGTCCTGCACGAAGGCCACGTCCACGCCGGCGGCGTCCATCTTGGCCTGATGCCACGTCTCGGAGAACCAGCCGCGGTCATCGCCAAAGCGGGCGGGTTCGATCAGGCAGACGCCGTCGAGTTCGGTCTTTTCGATCTTCATTGCGGGACATATCCGTTACTTGAACGACTGAGCGCCGCCCGGACACCGCCGAGGAAGGCCCGTGCCTTGCGGCGGCCCTTGGCGGTCAGCATCTCGGGGCTGACGAATTTGAGGAAGGCTTCGAAGAGCGCGCCGCGCGCGGCCATGTCGCCATAATGTTTCCGCAGGACCTGAACCTTGGAGTAGCCCTGATGCCACAGGCGGAAACGCGTGGCTTCGGCGCTGGGCGGGGTCGAGGTGCCCCAGTCATGCCGCACCACCACGCCCCGCGCATAGGCAAGGCGGCCCAGCGGGGCCAGACGCAGGCACAGGTCGTCATCCTCGTGGAACAGGAAGATCGCGTCGTCGAAACCGCCGATCCGTTCGAATGCCGCGCGCCGCACCATCAGCGCCCCGCCCGACAGGAAGCGGGTCTCCATCAGGGGCGCGGCCCCGTCCGCATCGGGCGCGGGTTTCGGTTGGCCCACGGCGTGGCGCTTGGCTCGGATGCGCCCGTTCGGGGCCTGCTGCAACGGGCCGAGCGCGACCAGATCGGGATGCGCCCCCATCAAGGCGGCCAGGCGGGACAGGTCTTCGGGGGTCACCAGCACGTCGGGATTGACGAACATCACGACGTCGCCGCGCGCCCCCGCCGCCCCCGCATTGCAGCCCCCGCCGAAGCCGAGGTTTCCGCCGCTCTGGCGGAAGATGGCCCCGTGGCGCGCGCAGATCGCGGCAATCTCTTCGGCGTCGTCGGACGAGTTGTTGACGACGATCACCTCGATCCCTGCGGGGCTGCCCGTGCCGCCGCCAAGGCTTGCCAGACAGTCGCCCAGTTTCCGGCCCGAACGGAAGCAGACGATGACGACCGATGCGACGATCCGCTGCCCTGCCCCGTCCGAAAGGGGGGGCACTGTGCCGGAAACGCGGAATCCTTCGTCCTGCATTCAATCCCCTTGGCCTGCAGCACGGCTGCAAAAGATCGCTGGGGTGATAGCGCGCGGGGCGCGGATTTGAAATAGCCTTTCGGATATGCCTGTCCGGACGGGCGAACTTTGGGACTGCCCGCCCGCTACCGCAGGCCCGATAGGGGCAGAGGGCGGCCGGATGCACGAAGGCCCCGGACAGGATCCGGGGCCTTCGGTTTCACGGGTGGTGGCGGGCTTACGCCTCGGCCGCTTCCTCGTTCTTCTTCTCGGCGATTTCCTCGCCGGTTTCCTGATCGACCATCTTCATGCCCAGACGGACCTTGCCGCGGTCGTCGAAGCCCAGAAGCTTGACCTTCACCTCCTGGCCTTCCTTCAGGATCTCGTTCGGGTGGTTCAGGCGCTTGTTGGCGATCTGGGACACATGCACCAGACCGTCGCGCTTGCCGAAGAAGTTCACGAAGGCGCCGAAGTCGACAAGCTTCACCACCTTGCCGGTGTAGATCTTGCCCTCTTCGGGTTCGGCCACGATCGACCAGATCATGTCGTAGGCCTTCTTGATGGCATCGGCCGAGTTCGACGCGATCTTGATGATCCCGTCGTCGTTGATGTCCACCTTGGCACCCGAGACTTCCACGATCTCGCGGATGACCTTGCCGCCCGAGCCGATCACTTCGCGGATCTTATCGGTCGGGATCTGCAGCGTTTCGATCTTGGGCGCGTATTCGCTGAAGCCCTGCGGGGCCGACAGCGCCTTGTTCATCTCGCCCAGGATGTGCAGGCGGCCGTCTTTGGCCTGTGCCAGCGCCTGCTGCATGATTTCCGGGGTGATCCCGGCAACCTTGATGTCCATCTGGAGGCTGGTGATCCCGTTTTCGGTCCCCGCCACCTTGAAGTCCATGTCGCCAAGGTGATCCTCGTCGCCGAGGATGTCGGTCAGCACGGCCCAGCGACCATCGTCTTCAAGGATCAGACCCATCGCCACGCCGGCCACGGGGGCCTTCAGCGGCACGCCCGCATCCATCATCGACAGCGACCCGCCGCAGACCGAAGCCATGGACGAGGAGCCGTTCGATTCCGTGATCTCGGACACGACGCGGATGGTGTAGGGGAAGTCGGTCGGCGCGGGCAGCACGGCCTGAAGCGCGCGCCATGCCAGCTTGCCGTGGCCGATCTCGCGGCGGCCGGGCGAACCCACGCGGCCAACCTCGCCCACCGAATAGGGCGGGAAGTTGTAGTGCAGCAGGAAGTTCGAGCGCGAATTGCCGTGCAGCGCGTCGATGATCTGCTCATCCTCGCCGGTGCCGAGCGTCGTCACGACCAGCGCCTGCGTCTCGCCGCGGGTGAAGAGCGCCGAGCCGTGGGTGCGCGGCAGGACGCCGGTTTCCGACACGATCGGGCGCACGGTCTTGTTGTCACGCCCGTCGATGCGCGCGCCACCGTTGATGATGTCGCCGCGCAGGATGGAGCTTTCCAGCTTCTTGATCGCCGCGCCAAGGTTGGCGTCGGCATTGTCTTCTTCCGACAGGGCGGCGCGGATCGCGTCCACGGCAGCCGAGATCGCGTTGGTGCGGTCCTGCTTGTCCTTGATGGCGAAGGCGGCGCGCATCTGCGCCTCGCCTGCTGCCTTCACGCGGGCATAGAGGGCCGAGTAATCGGGGGGCGAGAAGTCGAAGGGTTCCTTCGCCGCGTCTTCTGCCAGATCGATGATCAGGTCGATCACCGGCTGCATCGCCGCATGGCCGAACTTCACCGCGCCCAGCATCTCGTCCTCGGTCAGTTCGTAGGCTTCCGATTCCACCATCATCACGGCGTCCTTGGTGCCGGCGATGACAAGGTCCAGACGCTGCTCGGGGTTGTTGCGGAGGTTCTGCAGATCGTCCACGGACGGGTTCAGAACGTATTCGCCATTGGCAAAGCCCACGCGCGCCGCACCGATCGGGCCCATGAAGGGCACGCCCGAAATCGTCAGCGCGGCAGAGGCCGCTATCATGGCGACGATATCGGGTTCGTTGTGCAGGTCATGGCTCAGCACGGTCGCCATCACGAGGACTTCGTTCTTGAAGCCGTCGACGAAAAGCGGGCGGCAGGGGCGGTCGATCAGACGCGAGGTGAGCGTCTCTTTCTCGGACGGGCGTGCCTCGCGCTTGAAGAAGCCGCCCGGGATCTTGCCGGCGGCATAGTATTTTTCCTGATAGTGCACGGTCAGCGGGAAGAAGTCCTGACCGGGCTTCGCGCTTTTGGCAAAGGTCACGTTGGCCATGACGCTGGTTTCGCCCAGCGTGGCGATGACGGTGCCGTCAGCCTGACGGGCAACCTTGCCCGTTTCCAGTGTCAGCGTCTCGCCGCCCCACTGGATCGATTTCTTGACTACGTTGAACATTGGTTCGTTTCCTCTGAGGGGGTCCCGGCCCTCCGGCCCCTCGCATCTGGCGGCCCCATTGCCGCCGCCCCCTATCCTTCGCATGTGCCCGGGGGTGGGGGCCTCACGTCGCAGATGGCGGGGGCCTTACAGGAAAAAGGGGGGTTTGGGAAGCGCGGAGTCAGTCCCGCGCGGCGGGGCGGGCGCGCGCGGCGGGGTGGTCGGGCCCCCAGACCTGTGCCGCCTCGCGCGCA
Source organism: Pseudomonadota bacterium (assembly GCA_041191745.1). Classification (GTDB taxonomy): domain Bacteria; phylum Pseudomonadota; class Alphaproteobacteria; order Rhodobacterales; family Rhodobacteraceae; genus Paragemmobacter. The sequence continues at coordinate 11,723 of JBEEOG010000236.1, forward strand.
AGCGTGGCGCTGGCGGCGCGTTCCAGCCGCGCCAGCGCCGTGGCGGGACACTGGCCCGCCCGCCGCGCCTTTTGCCAGAGCGCCAGCACGGAGCGCGCGCTCCACGGCAGGTCGGCATGGATGACGAAGCGGCGCAATTCGGGCGGCAGGCGGTCATGTTCGGCCATCGCGTCGCCCGCCCGCCAGCGCGCACGCGGAGAGGTGCAGTTGCCCATCATGCCGCCTTGCGCTGGCCCCAGAGGGGGAAGGGATCGGCCAGACCCGCCCAGTCCCGCGGGGCGAAGCGCCCGCCTTCGACCAAGGCCGCATCCAGCGCCGCGCGGATCGCGCCTTCGTCCATGGCTGCGCCGATGAAGACGATCTCTGTCCGCCGGTCGCCCCACGGTTCGCACCAGTGCCGCGCCAGTTCGGCCAGCGCTTCGGCATGGGTCGGGCGGCGGTCCGCCGGCACGGCGGCCCACCAGCGCCCAAGCGGCGAGACCGAGGACAACGCGCCGGCAAGGCTGAATTC
>JBEEOG010000237.1:0-3970 GCA_041191745.1 Pseudomonadota bacterium
CGTCGGGCTTTCGCCCTTGTGGACAAGGAATTCCGCCACGTCGAAACCGATGCCGCCCGCCCCCACGATGGCGACGCGGTCCCCCACGGCGGCCCCCGACAGGACATCGGCATAGCCCAAGGCGCGCTCTTCGCCCGCGATGCCCGCCGCGCGGGGGCGCACGCCGGTGGCGACGATCACATGGTCGAACCCCGCCAGATCGGCCGCCGCGGGCCGCGTGGACAGCCGCAGGTCGATGCCCCCCCGCGCCACCATCGTCTCGAACCAGCCCAAAAGGCCGTGGAATTCCTCTTTCCCCGGCACCTGCGCGGCAAGGTGCAGCTGCCCGCCGATCCGGTCGGCGGCTTCGAACAGCGTCACGCCATGCCCCCGCCCCGCCGCCGTGATCGCGGCCATCAGCCCCGCAGGCCCCGCCCCCACCACCGCGATCCGGCGCGGCGACGCGGCGGGCGCAAGGGGCAGGTCCACCTCGTGGCAGGCGCGCGGATTGACAAGGCACGAGGTCAGCTTGCCGCCGAAGGTATGATCCAGACAGGCCTGGTTGCAGGCGATGCAGGGCGCGATTTCCGCCGCGCGCCCCGACGCCGCCTTGGCCACGAAATCGGGATCGGCAAGGAAGGGCCGTGCCATGCTGACCATGTCGGCCTTGCCCGCCGACAGGATGCCTTCGGCCACCGCAGGCGTGTTGATGCGGTTCGACGCGATGACGGGGATCGCCACCTCGGCCCGCAGGCGCGCGGTCAGATCGGCAAAGGCCGCGCGGGGGACGGATGTGGCGATGGTGGGCACCCGCGCCTCGTGCCAGCCGATGCCGGAATTCAGGATCGTGGCCCCTGCCCCTTCGATCGCGCGGGCAAGGGTGGCGATCTCCTCCCACGTCTGGCCGTCGGGGACCAGATCGATCAGGCTGATGCGGTAGATCAGGATGAAATCCGCCCCCACCGCGGCCCGCACGCGGGCCACCACCTCGACCGGCAGGCGCATGCGGTTCTGAAGCTCGCCGCCCCAGCGGTCGGTGCGCTTGTTGGTGTGCGGCGCGAGGAACTGGTTCAGGAAATAGCCTTCGGACCCCATCACCTCCACCCCGTCATAGCCGGCCTCGCGGGCGCGGGCGGCGGCGGTGGCGATGTCGGCGATCTGCTTCTCGATCCCCGCCTCGTCCAGCTCGCGCGGCGGGAAGGGAGAGATGGGCGACCGGATGGCCGAGGGCGCGACGCAATCCTTGCCATAGGCGTAGCGGCCCGCATGCAGGATCTGCATGGCGATCAGCCCGCCCGCATCATGCACGCGGTCGGTCACGATGCGGTGGTTGGCGATGTCCTGCGCGGTGTAAAGCCCCGCCGCACCGGGAAAGACCCCGCCTTCGGCATTGGGGGCCATGCCGCCCGTGACCATCAGCCCCACGCCCCCCCGCGCGCGGGCGGCGTAGAATTCGGCCACGCGGTTCCAGTCGCCGCGTTCCTCGAGCCCCGTATGCATGGAGCCCATCAGCACGCGGTTCTTCAGCGTGACATGGCCAAGGGGCAGCGGCGACAGAAGGTGCGGGTATTCGGTCATGGGGTCCTCCGGCCTGCGATCCTGCCCGCGCGGCGCGGCGCTGTCACGGAGGACGCGACGTCAGATCAACCACCCGTTTCCAGACAATGCCGCCGGAACGCGCGTTTGAGCATGTCGAGTTCCGCGCGCAGCAGGTCCACCTCGGCGCGCAGGTCGTCTTCCAGCGCGACGCCGGTGATGACGGTGAAATGCACCAGCTTCTCGCCCGTGGCGCGGTCGCTGATCAGGAAGGTCTGGACCCCCTCGCTCAGCGCCGAAGGCGGGATCGGCAGGCGCACCGCCCAGTCGCCCGGACGGTCGGGGACGGGCGTGACGGTCAGGCCCGGCACCTCGGCCCCGTGCAGCCGCGCCTCGAGTGCGGGATTGCCCATCGCGCCGGTCAGCACGCCTTCCCACACGCCTTCGCGGATGCGGGTGGGCGTCAGGGTCAGGGTCCGTTCGATGCTGTCCTTCACCGCCTGCCCCCTGTTACAGTTCCGCGCGCGGGCGACGGCTGACCGTCACGTCGCGCAGGATGATCTGGTTCATTTCCGGCCCTTCGAAGATCAGGTCGATCCACATCCGCTCCACCCGCTTTTCGTTGACCTTGGTATAGGCGAGGTCGAATTCCACCATCACCTCCTCCTCGGCCAGGGGCAGTTCGCGCACCACCTGTTCGACGTTGGGGCCATGCTTGATGTTCAGCCGCGCAAAGATTTCCAGCGGCTTCTCCATCTCGATGATGACATCGAGCCGCACGAGGTGGCGCAGCCGCAGGCCCTGCACGCCTTCGGGCGGCACGTCGAGCACCAGCGACAGGAACGACCCGTCGAAGCGGAACACGTCCATGCGGAAGCCGAAGGGGGCCACGTCCGCCTCGCGCGTGTTGCGGACCTGCCGGTAGGTCAGTTCCGTGCGGCGGCAGTCGTGATAGACGGTCGCCCCGTCGCAGACCTGCGACTTGCCGGGGACCGAGGCCTGACCGGGCACGGGGATCGGCCCTTTCCACAGGTCGGGCCGCCATGCCCAGTCCGTCCCCATCGGGCGGCGGATCGGGTTCATGCCGATGACGGGCAGGGCAAGGCGGTGTTCGGCCTGATGGATCACGCGGTCAAGCTCGCGCCGCATGGAGCGGGCCTGAAGCCGCCAGTTGCGCAGCCGTTCCAGATCGAACGACGGGGCCGCATCCGCGATCTGGCGCCAGCGCCGCAGCACGCGGCGATGGGCGATCCTGTCGAACATGCTTTGCAGTGACCCTGCCATACTCGTCCGCCAACCATCCACGAAACGGAAACGATACACAGGTGTTTATGGCCCGTTTCGCCGCCCGCCGCAAAGCCCAAAACGTCTGCGATTGCGACGGATTTAGCTTGCGCTGCGATTGGCCGCGACCAGTGCCGCCAGCGCCGCGTCCAGAACACGGCGCCCTTCGGCGGGTTCGAGCGGCTCTTCCGGCGTGCCTGCGACCGAAAGCGTGACAAGCCGCCCGCGCAGCGCGGTGACGGCGCGCCAGTACTGGCCCACGGCGCGATCCTCGACCCGCATCAGAAGCGCGTCGCCCGATCCCAGCGCCTGCAGCACGCGCACGTCGCGCGCATCGCCATCGCGCGACAGCGATCTGCGCCCCTCGTCCGAGGTGAAGAATTCCGCCAGAAGCGCAGGCCCGCCCGCCACGGCCGAGGCAGAGCCGCCCGCCCCCACCGAAAGCGTGATCACGGCGGGCAGCGCATCGACCGAGGACGTGCAACGCCCCATCAAGACGACGGCGCGGTCGTCGGCCTGACGTCCGGCATTGCGATCCACGCAATAGCCTGCCGCCATGCCGACATTGACCGCGCCGCCAAGGATCGGGGCACTGCGCCCCGCGCCATAGCTGGAGACACAGGCCGCCAGAAGAAGGAGAAGTCCGATACCGCCTAACCTAGAGATCCGAATAAACATGACGTTCGCCCTTTGCGCCCGGATGGGTCACCGCGCCCCAGCGCGCCCCTCCACACATCTTGGCGAACTTGTACACGGCTCCGGTTGCATACAGCGTCGGACGCGGGCCCGTCCACTCTGCCTTGCGGCGGGCCATCTCCTCGTCGCTGACCGCGACCGAGAGTTCCCCCTTCACCGCGTCGATGGTGATGATGTCCCCGTTGCGGATCAGCGCGATGGGGCCGCCATGCGCGGCCTCGGGGCCGACATGGCCGACGCAGAAGCCGCGCGTCGCGCCCGAGAAGCGGCCGTCGGTGATCAGCGCGAGTTTCTTGCCCGCGCCCTGCCCCGACAGGGCGGCGGTGGTGGCCAGCATCTCGCGCATCCCCGGCCCGCCGGCGGGGCCTTCGTTGCGGATCACGATGACCTCGCCTTCCTTGTATTCGCGGCGGCGCACGCCTTCGAAGGCGTCCTCCTCGCATTCATAGACGCGGGCGGGGCCGGTGAAGACCTG
>JBEEOG010000238.1:0-15678 GCA_041191745.1 Pseudomonadota bacterium
CCAAGCGCGCGGTCGAGCGCCTGAACGGTATTCTGATCGGTCTTGTCGTGGAAGGACTTGGGGCGGCCGCGAGGCTTCGTGGGCATTGAGGGTTGTCCGGTTCACGTGAAAAAGCGCAAGCTTTTGATTTTATGGGGGGATGATCTGATTTCAAGACGATGAAAAATGTTTTCGAAAAAATTGTGCCACGGGGCTGCGGGGGGTAGGTTGGCATCAATCCAAAGCAAGGTGGCCGTCATGTCCTTCCAGAATCCCGTCTTCATTCCCGGTCCGACCAATATCCCGGAGGCGATCCGCAAGGCCTGCGACATGCCGACGATCGACCACCGCTCGCCCGCCTTCGCGCGGCTTTATCGTCCGGCGGTCGAAGGGGTGCGGCGCATCCTGCGGCTGACGGGGGGCGAGGTCGTCATCCTCCCCTCGACCGGCACGGGGGGATGGGAGGCCGCGATCACCAACACCCTCTCGCCCGGCGACACGGTGCTGGCGGCGCGCTTCGGGATGTTCTCGCACCGCTGGATCGACCTGTGCCGGCGCCACGGCCTGAAGGTGCAGGTGATCGAGACGCCCTGGGGCGAGGGCATCCCGCAGGATGCCGTGGAGGCCGCGCTGCGGCTGGACCGCGCGGGCAGGATCAAGGCGGTGCTGGCCACGCATAACGAAACCGCCACGGGCGTGCGGTCCGACATCGCCGCGCTGCGTCGCGCGATGGACCGCGCAGGCCATGGCGCGATGCTCTTCGTGGACGGCGTGTCGTCCATCGCGTCGATGCCCTTCGACATGGACGCCTGGGGTGTGGATATCGCTGTGGCGGGGTCGCAGAAGGGCTTCATGCTGCCTGCGGGTCTGGCCATCCTCGGCCTGTCGGACCGCGCGCTGGCCGCGATGGAGGGCGCGCGGCTGCCGCGCACCTTCTTTGACTTCGCCGACCATCTGCGGTCGGTGCGGGCGGGCGGCTATCCCTACACGCCGGCGGTCGGGCTGATCGCCGGTCTGGCGCGGTCGGTCGAGATGCTGGAGGACGAGGGGATGGCGGCGGTCTATGCCCGCCACCACCGTTTGGCCGAAGGCGTGCGCCGCGCGGTAGCGGCATGGGGCATGCGGCCCTGCGCGGCGTCATCCGACCTGTATTCCGACACGGTGACGGCGGTCGTCGTGCCGCAGGCGGCCAATGGCACCGACCTCGTGAAGCTTGCCGCCGAGAAATACGGCGTGGCCTTCGGCGTGGGTCTGGGCGAGGTGGCAGGAAAGGTCTTCCGCATCGGGCATCTGGGGATGCTGACGGATGTGATGGTGCTGTCGGGTCTGGCCACGGCCGAGATGTGCATGGCCGATCTGGGCTGGGGCGTGCGGCTGGGATCGGGCGTCGCGGCTGCGCAGGAATTCTACCGCGGATCGGCGGCCGCACTGCAGGCGGCGGCCTGAGGCTGCGGCCGTGGAAGCGGGGGGTTTCACACCCCCCGCACCCCCCGTGGGATATTTGAACGAAGAGGAAGGACATGAAGGATTTCGCAGGGCTGATAGTGCCCACCTTTGACGACGTGCTGGAGGCCGAGGCGCGCATCCGGCCCCATATCCACCGCACGCCGGTTCTGACATCTACCTACCTGAACGGGCTGACGGGGGCGGAGCTGTTCTTCAAATGCGAGAACTTCCAGAAGGCGGGGGCCTTCAAGGTGCGCGGCGCGTCGAACGCGGTCTTTGGCCTGCGTGACGACCAGCTGGCGCGCGGGGTGGCCACCCATTCCAGCGGCAACCACGCGCTGTCGCTGTCCTATGCGGCGGGGCGGCGGGGCATTCCCTGCACGGTGGTGATGCCGCGCACCGCGCCGCAGGCCAAGAAGGATGCCGTGCGCGGCTATGGCGGGGTGATCGTGGAATGCGAACCCTCCACCACCTCGCGCGAGGCGGTCTTCGCCGAGGTGCAGGCGCGCACGGGGGCGGATTTCGTCCATCCCTACAACGACCCGCGCGTGATCGCGGGGCAGGCCACCTGTTCGCGCGAGTTGTTGGAGCAGGTGGAGGGACTGGACGCGGTGGTGGCGCCGATCGGCGGGGGCGGCATGATCTCGGGCACCTGCCTGACGCTGTCGGCCCTCGCGCCGGGGATGGATGTCTTCGCCGCCGAGCCGAAGAATGCCGACGATGCCGCGCGCAGCCTGAAGGCGGGCCATATCGTGGCCGATGACGCGCCCGAGACGGTGGCCGATGGGCTGAAGGTGCCCTTGAAGGACCTGACATGGCATTTCGTCAGCCGCCATGTCACCGACATCCAGACCGTGACCGAGGACGAGATCGTGGCGGCGATGAAGCTGATCTGGCAGCGCATGAAGATCGTGATCGAGCCGAGCTGCGCCGTGACGCTGGCCGCGATCCTGAAGAACGCCGGGGTCTATCGCGGGCGCCGTGTCGGGGTGATCCTGACCGGCGGGAACGTGGACCTCGACCGGCTGCCGTGGATGAAAGGATGACCAAGATGGACGGACACCGCGATTTCGACGGGTTGGACGTGGGCTATGACATCCCTGCCCTGCCGGGGATGGACGAGGCCGATATCCAGACGCCTTGCCTGATCCTCGACCTCGACGCGCTGGAGCGCAACGTCGAGAAGATGGGGCGCTTCGCTAAGCAGATGGGCGTGCGCCACCGCGTGCATGGCAAGATGCACAAGTCGGTGGACGTGGCGCTGCTGCAGGAGCGTCTGGGCGGGTCCTGCGGGGTCTGCTGCCAGAAGGTGAGCGAGGCCGAGGTCTTTGCCCGCGGCGGGATCAAGGACGTGCTGGTGTCCAACCAGGTGCGCGATCCGGCCAAGATCGACCGTCTGGCGCGCATCCCCAAGCTTGGCGCGCGGACGATCTGCTGCGTGGATGACCTTGCCAACGTGGCCGACCTTTCGGCGGCGGCGGTGCGGCACGGCACGACCATCGAATGTCTGGTGGAGATCGACTGCGGCGCGGGGCGCTGCGGGGTGACGACGACGCCCGCCGTGGTGGCGCTGGCCCGCGCCATCGACGCGGCGGCGGGGCTGCGCTTCGCGGGGCTGCAGGCCTATCAGGGCGCGATGCAGCATCTGGACCGCTACGAGGACCGTAAGGCCAAGATCGACATCGCGGTCGCCATGGTGCGCGATGCGGTCGAGGCGCTGAAGGCCGTGGGTCTGGATTGCGACATTGTCGGCGGTGGCGGCACGGGGTCTTATTACTTCGAAGGTGCCTCGGGGGTGTATAACGAGCTTCAGTGCGGCTCCTACGCCTTCATGGATGCCGATTACGGGCGCATCCTCGACAAGGACGGCAAGCGCATCGATCGGGGGGAGTGGGAGAACGCGCTCTTCATCCTGACCAGCGTGATGAGCCATGCCAAGCCCGACCGCGCGATCTGCGATGCGGGGCTGAAGGTGCAGTCGGTGGACAGCGGGCTGCCCGTGATCCATGGCCGGACGGATGTGACCTACATCAAATGCAGCGACGAGCATGGCGTGATCGACGATCCGCAGGGCGTGCTGAAGGTGAATGACAGGCTGCGCCTTGTCCCCGGCCACTGCGACCCGACCTGCAACCTGCATGACTGGTATGTGGGCCTGCGGGGTGGCAAGGTCGAGGTGCTCTGGCCCGTGTCGGCGCGCGGAAAGGCCTATTGATGCGGGTGATACCGGAAGAGGCGATGGCCGCGCTGGTCACGCCCGAAGACGCGATGGCCGCCATGCGCGATGCCTTTGCCGCCATGGCGCGGGGCGCGGCGGACAACTTCCCTGTCGTGCGCGAGGCGCTGGGCGGCGGGCGGCTTTACGGGTTCAAGTCGGGGATCGACCGCGCGGGGGGCGTGCTGGGCGTCAAGGCGGGCGGCTACTTTCCCGGCAATGATGCGCGGGGCCTGACCAACCACCAGTCGGCGGTCCTGCTGTTCGATCCCGATACGGGGCGGCCCGTGGCGATGCTTGGCGGCAACCTCCTGACCGCGCTGCGGACGGCGGCGGCGGCGGCGCTGTCGGTCGATCTGCTGGCGCGGCCCGATGCGCGGGTGCTGGGGATCGTGGGGGCGGGGCACCAGTCGGCCTTTCACCTGCGTGCCGTCGCGCGGGTGCGGCGGTTCGAGAGGGTCATCGCCTGGAACCGCGATCCCGCGCGGCTGGACCGTCTGGCGCAAGTGGCGGCGGAACTGGGCCTGCCCTTCGATGCCGTGCCGCTGGCGCGGATGACCGAGGCGCAGGTGATCGTGACCATCACCTCGTCGCCCGCCGCAAGCCTGATGGCGGGCCATGTCGCGGCGGGCACGCATCTGGCCTGCATGGGCACCGACACGCGGGGCAAGCAGGAGGTGGAGCCGCAGCTTCTGGCCCGCGCGCGCATCTATACCGACGCGGTCGCGCAATCCGTGACGATCGGAGAGGCGCAGCATGCCGTGGCCCTTGGGCTGATCGCGGCGGGGGATATCCTGCCGCTGGGCGATGTCGTGACGGGGCGGGATGCGGGGCGGCGCGGGGCGGACGAGATCACGCTGTTCGACGGGACGGGCGTGGCGCTGCAGGACCTCGCCGTCGCGGCCCTTGCCCTGCGACGGGCCGAGGCGGCGGGGATCGGGGCGAGCGTGCCGTTCTGACCGGCGCGACGGGCGGCTGACCTGTTCGTGCTTGGACAGGCGGCCCTGCCGCACCTATCCTTGCCGCGGTCAACCCGGGGATAACCGCATGTCCGCACCGAACCGCCCCACCCGCCGCGCCACGATCCTGTCGGCGCTGTCGCTGGCGCTGCTGCCCGCCTTGCCGTTGCGGGCGCAGACGCTGCCCGAACTCGTCGTGGCGAAGGACCCGAATTGCGGCTGTTGCGACGACTGGGTTGCCATCCTGCGGGATGCCGGCCTTTCCGTCACGGTCGAGGAGATGCCCCCCGCCGACCTGCGCCGCCTGAAGGCGCGGCTGGGGGTCGCGCCGCAGATGGCCTCGTGCCATACCGGCCGGATCGCGGGCTATGTGATCGAAGGCCATGTGCCCCCCGCCGATATCCGCCGCCTGCTGGCCGAAAGGCCCGATGCGTTCGGCCTGTCGGTGCCGGGAATGCCGTGGGGATCGCCCGGCATGGGCCCCGAGGACGAGCGCGAGGAATATGCCGTCCACCTTTTGCGGCGCGACGGCACGACCGAGGTCTTCACGCTCTATCCCGCGGCCTGAGGTCGCTTTCCGGCCTGACCGCCGCGCGTGGGAATGCTAGCGCTGGGGCGGCAGCCGTGGCGCGGGGGACAGACAGCGATGGGGCGCATCGGTGCAGGGCAGCGGCGGCGGGTGACCACGGCGCTGGGCATCACGCAGACGGTGGGCTACGGGTCGAGCTACTACCTGCCCGCCGTTCTGGCCGCGCCGATGGCCGAAGGGACCGGCCTGCCCGTGATCTGGGTCTTTGCCGCCTTTTCCTTTGCCATGGCGCTTTCGGCGCTGGTGGGCCCCCTTGCGGGCGCGCGGATTGATGCGCGCGGCGGGCGCGGCGTGCTGATCCTGTCGAACCTGATCTTCGCGGCGGGGCTGGTGGTGCTGTCGCAGGCGCAGGGGCCGGTGCTTCTGTTCGCGGGCTGGGCGCTGGTGGGCATCGGGATGGGCACGGGGCTTTACGAGGCGGCCTTTGCCACGCTTGCCGGCATCTACGGGCGCGGGGCGCGCGATGCGATCACGGGGGTCACGCTGATCGGCGGGTTTGCCAGCACCGTGGGCTGGCCCCTGTCGGGGCTCTTGCTGGCGACATGGGGCTGGCGCGAGGCCTGTCTGGTCTGGGCCGCGCTGCATCTGTGCCTGTCGCTGCCGCTGCACCTGCTGCTGCCCGATGCCGCGCATCGGGGCGGCGGGGACGCGGCCGCCGAACCGCCCGGTGCGCCACCGTCGCCCATGGCGCTGGCGCTGCTGGCCTTTGTCTTTGCGGTGGCATGGTTCACATCGACCGCGATGGCCGCCCATCTGCCCGCCCTGCTGCAGGCGGCGGGGGCGAGTGCCGCCGTGGCCATCGCGGCGGGGGCGCTGATCGGGCCGGCGCAGGTCGCGGCGCGGCTGGCGGAGTTCGGGCTGCTCCGGCGGCTGCATCCGCTCGTCTCGGCGCGGGTGGCGGCGCTGGCGCATCCGGTGGCGGCGCTCGTCCTCGGTCTTCTGGGCGGGCCTGCGGCCTATGCCTTCGCGCTGCTCCACGGGGCGGGGAACGGGATCCTGACGGTCGCCAAGGGGACGCTGCCCTTGGCGCTGTTCGGGGCGGCGGGCTACGGGCAGCGGCTGGGCTGGCTGAACGCGCCAGCGCGGTTCATGCAGGCGGCGGCCCCGCTGGTCTTTGGCGCGGCGCTGGCGGTCTGGGGGTTGCAGGCGCTGTGGCTGACGGCGGGGCTCGGGGTTGCCGCGACGGTCGCGCTCTTCCTGTTGCGCCGCTAGCCGGTCAGGGCCACTGGCAGCCCCTGCGGTTCAGCACGACCGAGTAAAGCCCCGTCGTCGCCGTGATGAAGAGCCGGTGCTTCGCCCGCCCGCCGAAGCAGAGGTTCGACACCACCTCGGGCACGAGGATCTTGCCCAGAAGCCGCCCGTCCGGCGCGATGCAATGCACCCCGTCGCCCGCCGAGGACCAGAGGTTCCCGTCCGTATCGACGCGGATGCCATCGGCGCAGCCGTGGCTGATCTTGTGGAACGGGCGCCCGTTGACGGGCAGCCCGTCCCGCATGTCGAAGACGCGGATATGCTGCGGATCGTCCGAAAACATCCGCCCCGTATCGGCGACGTAAAGCAGGCGTTCGTCGGGGCTGAAGGCCAGCCCGTTGGGACAGGCCATATCGGTGATCACCGCCTGCAGCGTGCCGTCGGGCGACAGGCGATAGACCGAACAGGGCAGTTCCTCGGCCCCGCGGAAGCCTTCGTAATCGGTGACGATCCCGTAATGGGGATCGGTGAACCAGACCGTCCCGTCCCGCGTGACGACCACGTCGTTGGGGCTGTTCAGCCGCTTGCCCTGATAGCCGTCGGCCAGCACGGTGATGCTGCCGTCCCATTCCGTCCGCGTCACGCGGCGGGTGCCGTGTTCGCAACTGACGAGCCGCCCCTGACGGTCGCGCGTGTGGCCGTTGGCATAGTCGGACGGCGCGCGGAAGGTGGTCAGCCCCTCTTCCGACCAGCGCAGGATGCGGTTGTTCGGAATATCGGAAAACAGCAGGCAGTTCTGGTCGCCCAGCCAGACCGGACCTTCGGCCCAGTCAAAGCCCGAGGCCAGCTTCTTCAGGGGCGCGTTGCCCATCACATAGCTGCGGAAGACCGGATCGACGGCTTCGTAGAACGGCATGGCGGACCCCTCCCTTTTCAGGCAGTGGTGCCGCTTTCGGGCGCCTCCGTCAAATGCCGCGCGTCAGGGGCTGACGGGTTCGCACAGCGGATTGCCCTTTTCGTCAAAGGCGGTGACGACGCATTCCGACCCGTCCGACAGGATCAGCACCGTGCCGATCACGATGGCGGCCTTGCCGCCGCTTCCGATGCCGCCGCGGCGCTTCCTGTCCACGTCTTGCGGGGCGATGATCGCCGCGACATCGGGCAGCGGGGGCAGATCGACGGCCATCGTGGCCTCCTTCCTCGGGGAAACGGGCACCTTTCGCCCATATCGCCATGCAAGGGGCACGGTGCCAGACCCGCGGCAAGATTTTCCGCGCAAGACGGGGGCGCTTGCCTTGGCGGGGGAAATGCCGCCCTTTGGGCGGGCAAGGCGAAGGGGTGGGGCATGGGGCTGGCGCTGTTCGATCTGTCCGGCAGGCGGGCACTGGTGACGGGATCGTCGCAGGGCATCGGCTTCGCGCTGGCCCAGGGGCTGGCGGCGGCAGGGGCCGAGGTCGTGCTGAACGGCCGCGATCCCGAAAAGCTTGCCGCCGCGCAGGCGCGCATCGCGGGGGCCGGTGTTCTGGCCTTCGACGTGACCGACCACGCCGCCGCCCGCGCCGCCATCGACGGGATGGAGGCCGCGGGCAAGCCGATCGACATCCTTGTCAACAATGCGGGCATCCAGCATCGCGCGCCGCTGGAGGAATTCCCGCCCGAGGCCTTCGAACGCCTGCTGCAGACCAATATCGCCAGCGTCTTCCATGTCGGGCAGGCGGTGGCGCGGCACATGATCGCGCGGGGGCGGGGCAAGATCATCAACATCGCCAGCGTGCAGACCGCGCTCGCCCGCCCCTCGATCGCGCCCTATACGGCGACCAAGGGCGCGGTGGGCAACCTGACCAAGGGCATGGCGACGGACTGGGCGCGCCACGGGCTGAACTGCAACGCCATCGCGCCGGGCTATTTCGACACGCCGCTGAACGCGGCGCTCTTGGCGGATGCGGAATTCTCGGGCTGGCTGGAACGGCGCACCCCCGCCGGACGCTGGGGCAGGGTCGAGGAGTTGCAGGGCGCCTGCATCTTCCTTGCCTCGGACGCGGCGAGTTTCGTGAACGGGCATATCCTTTACGTCGACGGGGGCATCACGGCATCGCTATGACGCTGCGGATCGTGGTCATGGGCGTATCGGGCTGCGGCAAGTCCAGCGTGGGCGCGGGGCTGGCCGCGCGGCTGGGCATCCCCTACCGCGACGGCGACGACCTGCACCCGCCCGCGAACGTGGCCCGGATGCGGGCGGGCCTTGCCCTGACGGATGACGACCGCTGGCCATGGCTCGACCGCGTCGCTGCGGTTCTGGCGCAAGAGGCCCCCGTCATCGTCGGCTGTTCGGCGCTGCGCCGCGCCTACCGCGACCGCATCCGCGCGGGGGCGGGCGGGGCGGTGCGCTTCGTCCATCTGGCGGGCAGCCGCGCGCTGATCGCGGGGCGGATGGCGGCGCGCAGGGGCCATTACATGCCGCTTGCGCTGCTCGACAGCCAGTTCGCCACGCTGGAACCCCCCGACGGGGACGAGGCGCTGACCGTGGGTATCGACCGGACGCCCGCGGCCATCATCGACGCCATCATGGCCGATCCGGCCCTGCGCGGGGCGGGTTAGACCGCCGGCGCGTCGCCCGCCAGTCCGCTGCGGGGCAGGATCGCGCCGCGCCAGCCGATCACCCGCTCGGCCAGTGCCGCGCCTGCCGCAAGACAGGCCGCCCCCGCCGCGCCCTGATCCAGCGCCGCCAGATAGCCCGCGTTGAAACTGTCGCCCGCCGCTGTGGTGTCGACGACCCTGACCGAAGGGCTGGCGGTGTGGCGGGCCTGCGACCCGTCCAGCGCGATGGCCCCGCCCGCCCCGCATTTCAGCGCCCCCTGCCGCACCCCCGCCGCGGCGTAACGGTCGATCACCGCGCCTTCGGGGGCGGGGCCGAACAGCGCCGTTTCGTCATCGAAGGACGGAAAGGCGATGTCGGCCAGCGCGGCGAAGCGCATCGTCTCGGCCCGCGCGGTGGCAAGGTCGGGCCAGAGGGCGGGGCGGAAGTTCGGATCGAAGGCCACCCGCCCGCCCGCGCGGTGATGGGCGGCAAGCCATCCCGCCAGCCGGTCGCGCGCGGGGGCGGGCAGGATAGCAAGGCTGATCCCCGTCAGATAGACCAGCCCGAAGCCCTGCGGCGGCGCGCTGGCAAGGGGGCTGTCCGCATCGAACATCCGCCGCGCCGCCGAGGTGGCGCGCCAGTAGGAAAAGCGCCGCTCTCCGCCCGCGTCGGTGTCGATCATGTAAAGCCCGGGCATCGCGCCCGCGATGCGTGCGACATGGGCGCAATCCAGCCCCTCGTCGCGCAGCGCGGCAAGGATGCGCGCCGATTGCGGATCGTCGCCCAGCGCCGTGACATAGGCCACGCGCCCCGCGCCGCGAAGCGACCGCGCCAGATAGACCGCCGTGTTGTAGCTGTCGCCCGCCACCCCGACCCGCGCCGTGCCGTCCGGCGCGCGGGCCACTTCGACCATCACCTCGCCCAGACAGGCGATGCGGCCCAGACGGCCCGCCCCCTGCGCTGCGCCCGCGCTCATGCCAGATGGCGCGCGGCGTGCAGGCCGTGCATGACGCCGCGGATTTCGGCCAGTCCGCGCAGGCGGCCGATCAGCGAATAGCCCGGATTGATCCGGTCCTTGCCGATATCGTCGGCCATCAGATGCCCGTGGTCGGGCCGCAGCGGGATGCGCCAGTCGGCGCGGCCTTCGGCCCTGCGGCGGGCCTGTTCGCCCAGAAGCACCGCGATCACGGCGGGCAGGTCGGAGGAGCCGCCCAGATGGTCTGCTTCGTGAAACGACCCGTCCGCCTCGCGCGTGACGTTGCGCAGGTGCGTGAAGTGGATGCGCGGCGCGAATTCGGCGGCCATCGCGGTCAGGTCGTTGTCGGCGCGCGTCCCGAAGGACCCCGTGCAGAAGGTCAGCCCGTTGGCGGGCGTGTCGGCGGCGGCGAAGATGCGGCGGATGTCGGCGGCATCCGACACCACGCGCGGCAGGCCGAACAGCGAAAACGCCGGATCGTCGGGATGGATGCAGAGGTTGATCCCGACCTCGGCCGCCACGGGCACCACGGCGCGCAGGAAGTAGTCCAGATGCCCCGCCAGTTCGCGCGCACCGATCCCGTCATACTCCGCCAGCGCCCGCAGGAACCCCGCGCGGTCATACTGCGCCTCGGCCGCCGGAAGGCCCGCGATCAGGTTGCGCTCCACCCGCGCGATGCCCGCATCGCCCAGACGGTCCAGCCGCGCCCGCGCCTCGGCAACGCGGGCGGGGGTGTAGTCGCCCTCGGCCTGCGGGCGTTTCAGCACAAAGATGTCATAGGCCGCGAAATCCACCGCGTCGAAGCGCAGCGCCAGCGCGCCGTTGGGCATGGGGTGCAGAAGTTCGGTCCGTGTCCAGTCCACCAGCGGCATGAAGTTGTAGCAGACCGTGCCGATCCCCTGCCGCGCCAGCGCGCGCAGGCTGTCCTGCCAATGGGCGATGTAGCGGTCACGCTCTGCCCCGCCCTGCTTGATGGAACGGTGGACGGGGATGCTTTCCACCACGGCCCAGCGCAGGCCCGCCGCTTCGATCATCGCCTTGTGGCGGGCGATCTCGTCCTCGGGCCAGGGGCTGCCGTCGTAGATGTGGTGCAGGGCCGAGACGATGCCCGTCGCGCCTGCGTGGCGGATATGGGCCAGCGGCACGGGATCGCCCGCGCCATACCAGCGGAAACATTCCTCCATCCGCTCCATCCCATCCCCCCTTGTGTTGGACCAGTCCGCCGACCGGTGCACAGGTTTGGCCCATCCATCGCCAAAGACAAGCCGGATTCGCAGGGCTGCGTTGACAGCACCCCCCTCTTGGCCCAACAAATGGTGTGAAAAGGGGGTGCAGCATGGCTCTGGCCGAGGCAGCCGAGGAGGACCGCGACGGCACCGGTGCGCCGCGCCTGTCCGCGGTGGACCGTCTGGCGGGCCAGATCCGCGAGATGATGGCCGCGCGCGGCCTCTGCCCCGGCGATCCTGTCCCGACCGAACGGGAACTGGCCGCCATGTTCGGCGCCGCGCGCAATACCGTGCGCGAGGCGCTGGTGGTCCTGCGCGCCTATGGCCTGATCGAGACGCGCCCCAAGGTCGGGGCCGTGGTCGCCTCGGGGCAGGCCGAGGCGCTGCGCCGCCTTTTCTCCTTTCACGACCGCATCACGCCCGACAGTTTCCGCGATCTGCAGGGCTTCCGGCGGATGGTGGAACTGGGCGTCGGCGAACAGGTGATGCAGACCGCGACAGGGGCCGATTTCGACCGGCTTGCCGCCGTGAACGACCGCCTGCTGATGGCCGATACCGCCCGCGCCGCCGCCCGCGCCGATTTCGCCTTTCACGAGGCGATCATCATGCTTGGCGGCAACCGCACGACGCTGGCCGCCTTTCGCATGCTGAGCCCCGTGATCACCGAGGTGATGGAGGTGGGCAAATCCGCCCGCGCCGTGCAGGCCGAGACCCATGCCGCCCATGCCGAGATCATCGCCGCGCTGCGGGCGCGCGACCGCATCGCATACGCCTATCTGATGCGGCGCCATCTGGATTTCGGCCTGCGTTTCGTCACCGACGGGCAGGGGCAGGGCTGACGGGAAAAGGGGGAAACGATGACGGACTTTGCGGGCAAGGTGGCGCTGGTCACAGGAACGTCGGGGATCGGGCGGGCCATCGCGCTGCGGCTGGCGGCGGGGGGTGCGCGGGTTCTGGCGCTGGGCATCGACGGGGCCGCCAATGACGCGCTGGGCGCACTGGCGCGGGACGGGGGGCTGGCCATCGACACCCGCGCCTGCGACGTGGCAGAGGAGGCGCAGGTGGAGGCCGCCGTGGCCGATTGCGTGGCGCGTCACGGCGGGCTCGACATCATCGCCAATGCGGCGGCGGTGCATCCCTATGGCACGGTCCTGACCACCGATGCCGCGACATGGGCGCGCTGCATGGCGGTCAATGTCGGGTCTGTCCATCTGACCGCCCGCTTCGGCATCCCGCATATGGTGGCGCGGGGCGGCGGGGCGATCGTGAACATCTCGTCGGTGCAGGGGTTCAACTGTCAGGAAAACGTCGCGGCCTATGTGGCCAGCAAGGGCGCGATCCACGCCCTGACCCGCGCGATGGCGCTGGACCACGCGGCGGCGGGGATCCGCGTCAACTCCATCTCGCCCGGTTCGGTCCGCACGCCGATGCTGTCGCTGGCCGCGCGCACCTATGGCGGCGAGGGTGTGACCGAAGCGCAGGCCTTCGCCCGCTTCGGCGCGGCCCATCCCCTGGGCCGGATCGGCGAGCCCGAAGAGGTCGCCGAGTTGGCCGCCTATCTCTGCTCGGGCAGGGCGGGGTTCGTGACGGGATCGGATTTCCGCATCGATGGCGGGCTGACGGCGGGCCTCGGGGTGCGGTGATCCGCGCGCGTCTTGCCGGGCAGCGGACAAGACGGTCGGACAGGCGGCCCCGCCTGACGGATGGCCCGCCGATCCTTGGGGCAGGGGCGGTGACGACCGGATGGGTCCGGACGCGACCTTTCGCAGCCGCAAAGGCGCAGGGCACCGTGGCATGGCAGCGCGCGACCCCCTAGACTCGCGCGCAACGGCGCACCGGGGCGCCGGTTGCTGAGGGATCACGAACGCTCGTGCGGAAACTTGCGCTGCTTTGCCTCTCGCCGCCTTTTGACGGGCAGGAGATGCCCTTGCCGATGCCGTCCTACGGCATCCACCGCGTGCATGCCGCCGCGCGCTCGGGCAGCTATCCGCAAGAGGCCGATGTCCGCTTCTTCGATCTGGGCCGGATGGACCGTGCCGAGGCGATCCGCCAGATCCGCGACTTCGCCCCCGACATTCTGGGCTGTTCGGTCTATGTCTGGTCGATGGGCGCGCTGTTGCAGGCGGCGGCCGATATCCGCGCGACCTGCCCCGATGTGTTCGTGCTGTTCGGCGGCCCTTCGGCGCGGCGCGACGCGCTGGACCATCCCCATTACCGGCAGGCCGCGCAGGTGGTCGATGCGGTCTGCGAAGGCGATGGCGAGGCGCTGATCCAGGATCTGCTGGGCCTGCCCGACCTTGCCCCCGCGACGCTGGCCGCCGTTCCGGGCCTGTGGCAGCGCGACCGTGCCGCGGGCGGGCAGTGGCGGGCAGAGGGGATGATGCGGACCCTGTCCATCTGCGACGTCCCCTCGCCCTACCGGATGGGCCTGATGCCGCCCGAGACGGTGGCCTATCTGGAAACCTATCGCGGCTGCCCCCTGTCCTGCCGCTTTTGCGCCTGGGGCGTGACGCGCCCCGCGCGCGAGGTGTTCAGCACCGATTACATCGCAGGCGAACTCGCGGCCTTCCGCGCCCTGCGCGCGCCCGCGGTATTCCTGCTGGATGCGGGGCTGAACCTGAACGCCAAGGGCTTCCGCAATCTGGCCGAGGCGCATGCGCGCGACGGGTTCCTGTCCGAGGCGCTGTTCTGGGCGGAAATCTACCCGACCATCGTCAAGCCCGAGCATATGGAGTTCCTCGCCTCGGTCGGCACGGCCTATCTGGGGGTGGGGCTGCAAAGCATCGACGAACGCGTGCTGAAGGCGCATGACCGCCCCTTCGACATGAGCCGCTTTGCCCCCGCCGTGGAACAGCTGTCCAAGGTGGCAGGGCTCGAGATCCAGATCATCATGGGCCTGCCCGAGGATACGCCCGACGGTTTCCGCCGGACGCTGGACTTCGCGCTGTCGCTGCCCGTCACCTCGGTCAGGGTCTATCACTGCCTCGTCCTGCCCGACGCGCTGCTCAGCCGCGCCGACCCGAGCTGGAAGCTCGACTTCGATCCCGTGAACATGGCGATGAAGTCGAACCATACCTGGTCGGCCGAGGATTTCACGCGGATGCGGGCCGAACTGGACGAACGCGCCGCGGCGAACAGGGGGGAAAGCGGCCAGTTCTGGTGGTCCTTCTGGAAATGAAGCGGCAGGGACGGCGCGTCGCGCTGGTGGCGTGGTATCCGCCGGACAATCCCGCCCTGCCGCCCTTCATCCCCAACATGGGCCTTTACCGCGTGGCGGCGTCGTTGCGGGCGGCGGGGATCGCGGGGCTGGACCTGCGTATCTGGGACGAGCGTTCGGGCGGGAATTCGGGCGGGGCTTCGGGCGGGCGCGACCCCGAAACCGTCGCGGCCGAGATTGCGGCCTTCGATCCCGACATCGTCGGCGGTTCGGCCTTCCTGTGGTCGCTGCCGCAGCTCGCGCAGGTGTTCGTGGCGCTGGCGCGGGACGATCCGCGCCGCCTGATGGTGCTGGGCGGCCCCTCGGCGCGGCCCAACATGCTGGCCCATGCCCCCTTTGCGGCGCTGGACGCCTGCCGCGACGTGCTGGTCGAAGGCGAGGGCGAGGCGCCGATGGCCGACCTCGTGGCGCTGGGGCTGCGCGACGGGGCGGCGCTTGGCACGGTCGCAGGGCTGACGCTGCGCGGGGCAGAGGGCTGGCGGCGCACGCGGCCCGCGCCGCGCGCGGTGATGGATGCGCTGCCCTCGCCCTATGCACAGGGGTTGATCCCCGCGGGCGGGATCGGGCTGATGGAAACCTATCGCGGCTGTCCCTTGACCTGTTCCTTCTGCGAATGGGGGGTGATGGATGCGCCCAAGAACGTGCTGTCCGCCGATGCCATCGCGCGCGAATTCGCCGCGATGGAGGCCACGGGCCTGCGCGCGCTGCTTCTGGCCGATGCGGGGCTGAACCTGAACGCGGCGGCCTTTTCCGCCCTGCGCCTTGCGGCCGAACGGACGGGCTTTCTGAAGACCCGCGCGCTGATCACCGAGGTCTATCCCCGTTCGCTGACCGAAGAGCATCTGCACTTTCTGGAAGGCGTCGGTGCGCCGCATATCGGGGTGGGGCTGCAATCCTTCGACGATGCCGTGCTGCGCCATGTCGAACGCCGCTTCGATCCCTCGCGTCTTGGCGGGCTGCTTGCGGCGCTGCGGTCGGTCGCTGCGGTCACGACCGAGATCATCATGGGCCTGCCCGGCGACACGCCCGAACGCTTCCGCGCGAGTTTCGACCGCGCGCGGGCGCTGGGCACGGGGCTCAGGGTCTATCACTGCGCGGTCCTGCCCTCGGCGCTGATGGCCCGCGCGCCGGCCGCCGATGCGCTGGACTACGATCCCGTCACCCTGCGGATGCGGCAGTGCCGCGGCTGGCCTGCGGGCAGCATCGACGCCACGGCGCGCCTGCTGACGGACGAGGCGCGCGCCGCGGGCGGGGCGACGGGCGACTACTTCTGGGTCTTCCCCCCCGCCTGACGCTGCCCGC
>JBEEOG010000239.1:0-7896 GCA_041191745.1 Pseudomonadota bacterium
TGGACGAGGTGGACCCGAAGCTTCTGGCCACCTATGCCAAGCTGGGCATCCCGCTGAAGGAACAGGCGCTGCTGGCGGGGGTCGAGGCGCCCGAGGGCGAGCGGAAGGTGGCTGTGGATGCCGTCTTTGATTCCGTGTCCGTGGGGACGACCTTCAAGGCGGAGCTGGCGAAGGCCGGGGTGATCTTCTGTTCCATCAGCGAGGCGGTGCGGGAGCATCCGGAGCTGGTGAAGAAATACCTCGGCTCGGTCGTGCCGCAGTCGGACAACTTCTTTGCCACGCTGAATTCGGCGGTCTTTTCGGACGGCTCCTTTGTCTACATCCCCGAAGGCGTGCGCTGCCCGATGGAGCTTTCGACCTATTTCCGCATCAACGCGGAGAATACGGGCCAGTTCGAACGCACCCTGATCATCGCCGACAAGGGCAGCTATGTGAGCTACCTTGAAGGCTGCACCGCGCCCAAGCGCGATACCCACCAGCTGCACGCGGCAGTGGTCGAGATCGTGGTGCTGGACGACGCCGAGGTGAAGTATTCGACGGTGCAGAACTGGTATCCGGGCGATGAAGAGGGCCGCGGCGGCATCTACAACTTCGTCACGAAGCGCGCCGATTGCCGCGGGCATCGGTCCAAGGTGATGTGGACGCAGGTGGAGACGGGATCGGCGATCACGTGGAAATACCCGTCCTGCATCCTGCGCGGCGATGACAGCCAGGGCGAGTTCTATTCGATCGCCATCGCCAACAATGCCCAGCAGGCCGATACGGGGACCAAGATGGTCCATCTGGGCAAGAACACCAAGTCGCGGATCGTGTCCAAGGGGATCAGCGCGGGCCGCGCGCAGAACACCTATCGCGGTCTTGTGTCGATGCACCCCAAGGCCACGAACAGCCGCAACTACACGCAATGCGACAGCCTGCTGATCGGCGACAAATGCGGGGCCCATACGGTTCCCTATATCGAGGTGAAGAACAACTCCTCGCGCGTGGAGCATGAGGCGACGACGTCGAAGGTGGACGAGGACCAGCTGTTCTATTGCCGCTCGCGCGGGATGGACGAAGAAGAGGCGGTGGCGCTGGTCGTCAACGGCTTCTGCAAGGAAGTGCTGCAGGCCCTGCCCATGGAATTCGCCATGGAGGCGCAGAGCCTCGTCGCCATCAGCCTTGAGGGGTCGGTGGGGTGAGCTGGGCTTCGGTCGTCTTTCAGGCACTGGCGGCGACGGCGGTCTGGGGCATCCTGATGACCGTCTTTTTCGACTGGCCGCGCGATACGATCCTTGTGCCGATGGCGCTCTTTGCCTCGCTGATGTTCGCCATCCTTGGCACCAAGAAGATGATCTTCGACCGCAGGAGGGGCAAATGATCGTCACGACGACAGGGACCGTCGAAGGTTACCAGATTGCCGAATACCTCGGGATCGTGACGGGCGAGGCGATCATGGGGGCCAATGTCATCCGTGACATCTTTGCCAGCGTCACCGACATCATCGGCGGCCGTTCGGGCGCCTACGAGGCCAAACTTGCCGATGCGCGCGAAACCGCGCTGTCCGAGATGGAGGAGAAGGCCCGCGCGCGCGGTGCCAATGCCATCGTGGGCGTGGACCTCGATTACGAGGTAATCGGCCAGATGCTGATGGTCTCGGCCAGCGGCACGGCGGTGCGCCTTGGTTAACCAAATGGGCAGCGCCGCGGCGGTTTCGTCGCGCAAAATCCCCGGCCTTGCCGCGCGGCTTCCTTTGTCGCGTCACGGTTGCCCCGTTTCCTGCCGTGACAGGCATCCGGAGGCAGGGCATGACGATCCAATTCGACCCGCAGGCCGAATTCACCGCACGCGTGGAACGCATCCGCTCGGGTGGAGAGGGCACGAACCGCACGCTCTATGTGGGGATGGACAACACCTTCGTCGTGCCCAAGGGCTTCGTCGCCAAGCGCAAGGCGCGCAAGGGGCGGATCCGCGGCTGGCTTCTGACACTGGCGCTGGTGGGCCTTGCGGCCTTTGGCGCGACACAGGCGGGCGTTTCGGTGGCCGACATGCTGCTGCCGCTGACGGGCGCGGTGCAGCCCGCCTGACGCTTTCCCATTCCGCGCGGGCGCTGGCCCGTGCGCTGACCCGACCCCGGGGGCGCGGCCTGACCGCTGCCCCCTTCACGCATTTCTGACGGATGACCCCGATGCTGACGATCAAGAACCTGCATGTGAAGCTGGAAGAAGAGGACAAGGCGATCCTCAAGGGCGTAGACCTGACCGTGAAGGCGGGCGAGGTGCATGCCATCATGGGGCCGAACGGGTCGGGGAAATCGACGCTGTCCTATGTCCTCGCGGGGCGCGAGGGGTATGAGGTGACTGACGGTTCCGCCCAGCTCGATGGCGAGGAACTTCTGGGCATGGAGCCCGAGGAACGCGCCGCGGCGGGCCTTTTCCTTGCCTTCCAGTATCCGGTGGAAATCCCCGGCGTGGGCAACATGACCTTCCTGCGGACGGCGGTGAACGCGCAGCGCAAGGCGCGCGGCGAGGAAGAGATGAGCGCGGGCGACTTCCTGAAGGTCGTGCGCGAAAAGGCCAAGAAGCTGAAGATCGATGCCGAGATGCTGAAGCGCCCCGTCAACGTGGGCTTTTCGGGCGGCGAGAAGAAGCGCAACGAAATCCTCCAGATGGCGATGCTGGAGCCGAAGATGTGCATCCTCGACGAGACCGACTCGGGCCTCGATGTCGATGCGATGAAGCTGGTGTCGGATGGCGTGAACGCGCTGCGCGACGAAGGCCGCGCCTTCCTTGTCATCACCCATTACCAGCGCCTGCTGGACCATATCCGCCCCGATGTCGTCCACATCATGGCGGCGGGCCGGATCGTCAAGACGGGCGGGCCGGAACTGGCGCTGGAGGTCGAGAAGAACGGCTATGCCGACATTCTGGCGGAGGTGGTCTGATGGCCCTGCCGCAGGCGAAGGAAGACGCGCTGGCGGCGCGGATCGCGGGGCTGACCCTGCCGCAAGGGGGCTGGGCTGGCGCCGCACGGGCCGATGCGCTGGCGCGGCTGGGGGCCATGGGCCTGCCGACGCGGCGCGACGAATACTGGCGCTATACCGACCCGTCCTCGCTGACCGCCCCTGCGGCGGCGGCGGCGCGGGTCTTTGACGACAGCGACGAAAGCCCCGTCTTCGGCGGGATCGACCGGCTGAAGCTCGTCTTCGTCGATGGCGTCTTCGACCCCGCGCAATCCGACGATCCGGTTCTGGCAGGGGTCGAGATCGAGCGTCTGGCCAGCGCCGGTGCGCGCGACATCCACTGGGCGCAGGGGCTTTACGGCGTGCTTGAAGCGCGGGGGCAGACGCCCGTCCAGCGCCCGCTCGCCGCGTTGAACACGGCCTTTGCCACGGATGGCGTGCTGATCCGCGCGACGGGCAGGGCGGCCAAGCCTGTTTCTCTGGTTTACATCCACAAATCAGACAGTTCGGACGCGATCCTGCATCACTGCATCAAGATCGAGGACGGCGCCGAGCTGACGCTGTTGGAAAATGGCCCCGCCGCCGCCCGCTTTACCAAGGTGATGGAGGTGGAGGTCGCGCCGAACGGCCGCTTCCACCACATCCGCGCGCAGGGCCGCGACCATGAACGCCGTGCGGTGACGCATGTCTTCGCCCGGCTGGGGGAAGGGGCGCTGTTCAAGTCCTTCACCCTGACCGCCAACGGCGTGCTGACCCGCAACGAGGCGGTGATCGAACTGGCGGACGACGATGCCGTGGCCCATGTCGCGGGCGCGGCCGTGGGCGACGGTGCCTTTGGCCAGTTCCACCATGACGACACGGTCTTTGTCACCCATGCGGGGCTGCGCTGCGAAAGCCGTCAGGTTTTCAAGAAGGTCTTGAAGAACGGCGCGACGGGGGTGTTCCAGGGCAAGATCCTCGTCAAGCCCGGCGCGCAGAAGACGGATGGCTACCAGATCAGCCAGAGCCTGCTCTTGGACGAGGACAGCCAGTTCCTCGCCAAGCCGGAACTTGAAATCTATGCCGACGACGTGAAATGCTCGCACGGGTCCACGAGCGGCGCCATCGACGAGACGGCGCTGTTCTACCTGCGCTCGCGCGGCGTGCCGCTGCGCGCGGCGCAGTCGCTTCTGGTGCTGGCCTTCCTTGCCGAAGCCATCGCCGAGATCGAGGATGACGGGATCGCCGAGGATATCCGGTCGCGGCTGGAAAACTGGCTGGCGCGGCACGAAGGCTGATGTCGGTCACGCTGGATATCCTTCGCGCCTGGCGCGATCCGCGGGGCGTGATCCGTGCCCGTCTGGCCGATGGCGTGCGCGAGGACCGGGCGCTGGCCACGGTCATGGGGGCCTGTTTCCTGATCTTCGTCTCGCGCCTGCCGGAACTGTCGCGCATGGCCCATCTCGACCCGTCGATCCCGCTGGATGCGCGGCTGGGCAGCACGCTGTTCGTGATGCTCTTCGTGGTGCCGCTGGTCCTCTACCTCGTCGCGGCGCTGTCGCATCTGGTGGCCAAGGTGTTCGGGGGCAGGGGAAGCTGGTTCTCGGCCCGTCTGGCGCTGTTCTGGGCGCTGCTCGCGCTGGTGCCGGCGCTTCTGTTCCTTGGCCTCGTGCGCGGATTTCTGGGCGAGGGGGGAACGGCCACGGGCCTTGGCGGGCTGGTCTTTGCGGGGTTCCTCTATCTCTGGATCTCCATGTTGTACGAGGCGGAGCGCGGATGAACATGCAAGGCTTGGCCGATCTTCTGCGCGACACGCTGCGTGACCCGCGCGCCACGGCGCGTGGCCTGATGCAGATGGGCGTGCCGATCGAGGCGCGCTGGCTCGCGCTGGTGCTGATGGCGGTGGGGTCGGCCCTGCTGACGCATCTGGGCATGGGCATGATGCTCGCCTCCGAGGAGATGGGCAGCACGATCGCGCTGCCGTCGCCGCTGGCCACGGCGGTGACGCAGTTCGGCGTGCTTGCCGCCACATCGGCCATCGCGGCCCTTGTGGGCCGCTGGGCGGGCGGCACGGGCCGTTTTGCCGATGCCGTCCTTCTGATGGCATGGCTGCAATTCGTGCTTCTGGCGGTGCAGGTGGTGCAGATGGTGCTTCTGCTGGCCGTGCCGCCGCTTGGCGCGATGGTGGGCTATCTGGCGCTGGGTCTGTTCTTCTGGCTGCTCACGGCCTTTGTGGCGGAACTGCACGGGTTCCGCAGTCTGGGTATGACCTTCGCCGGCGTGGTGGTGACCGTGCTCGGCGTGGCCATGCTGCTGGCGGCCCTTCTCTATCCCGTGCTCGAGGTCTGAGCCATGTATGACGTCCAACAGGTGCGGGCCGATTTCCCGATCCTCGCGCGGCAGGTGAACGGCAAGCCGCTGGTCTATCTGGACAACGGCGCCTCGGCCCAGAAGCCGCGGGCGGTGATCGATGCGGTGACGCAGGCCTATGCGATGGAATATGCCAATGTGCATCGCGGCCTGCATTACCTGTCGAACCTTGCGACCGAGAAGTACGAGGCCGTGCGCGGCATCGTCGCCCGTTTCCTGAACGCGCCCGACCCCGATACGATCGTCTTCAACTCCGGCACGACCGAGGGGATCAACCTGGTCTCCTATGCCTGGGCCGCGCCGCGCCTGCAGGCGGGGGACGAGATCGTGCTGTCGATCATGGAACACCACGCCAACATCGTGCCGTGGCATTTCCTGCGCGAACGGCAGGGGGTGGTGCTGAAATGGGTCGATGTGGATGCCAAGGGCGATCTTGACCCGCAGGCCGTGATCGATGCGATCGGGCCGAAGACGAAGCTTGTCGCCATCACCCATATGTCGAACGTGCTGGGCACGGTCGTCGATGTGGGCGCCATATGCCGCGCCGCGCGGGCGCGGGGCGTGCCGGTGCTGGTGGACGGCTCGCAGGCGGCGGTCCACATGCCGGTGGACGTGCAGGCGCTGGGGTGCGATTTCTATGCCGTCACGGGGCACAAGCTCTACGGGCCGAGCGGGTCCGGCGCGATCTACATCCGGCCCGAGCGGATGGCAGAGATGCGCCCCTTCCTCGGCGGTGGCGACATGATCCGCGACGTGACGCGCGATACCGTCACCTACAACGACCCACCGATGAAGTTCGAGGCGGGCACCCCGTCGATCGTCGCGCAGATCGGGCTGGGTGTGGCGCTGGACTACATGATGGCGCTGGGGATGGAGAACATCGCCGCCCATGAACGGTCCTTGCGCGATTATGCCCGCGCGCGGCTGGCGGGCCTGAACTGGCTGACCGTGCAGGGCAATTCCGACACGAAGGGGGCGATCTTTTCGTTCACCATGGCGGGGCAGGCGCATGCCCACGACATCTCGACCATCCTCGACAAGCGGGGCATCGCGGTCCGCGCGGGCACGCATTGCGCCATGCCCTTGATGGCCCATATGGGCGTGGGCGCGACCTGCCGCGCCTCCTTCGGGCTTTACAACACGACGGACGAGGTGGACGCGCTGGTGTCGGCGCTGGAACTGGCCAACGATCTGTTCAACGCGTGAATGGGGTCCGGACGCGGGGCCTGACGGGGGTTCAGGTGCGGCGCCGGACGCGGGCCGCGCGCGCGAAATCGGGGTAGGGGGCCGATAGGCGGTTGCAACCCGCCCCCGCTTTCGCTATCCCCTAGCCCAAGCGCGCACCCGTAGCTCAGCTGGATAGAGTGCTGCCCTCCGAAGGCAGAGGTCACAGGTTCGAATCCTGTCGGGTGCGCCAGTTTCAACCAAAACCGATCAGTCTGCGGCGCCATTGTGGCGAGGGGGATCGGTGGCGGGTCTGTCCGGGGGGAGTCGAACCCCCAATCCTAGGTCAATCGACCATATGGCTTAACCCATTCGCCCACGGACAGATGCCTTGGCCCCCGCGTCAGATCACCAAGCCTATCTGCGAAGGTCATCCTTTGGAATAGGGGGATCCTCGACCATCTCCTCAACCGCCGCGTTCTTCCAGCATCCCATCCCGAAGGCCGCAGAATTCAACACATCTCGCGCGCGGGGGTCGTTCATCGACGCGGCGCGGGCGTGCAGCCATGCGATGCAGCGACGCAGCGCATGGCGTGCCCCGTCCTTGAATTCGGGACCTCGGTCCGGAACGTAAAAATCCCGTCCACGCTCCAGACTCTGCAGGACGGAAGACGCCAGACGACGGAAGGCATCGCCGTCATCAGGGCGGGCAGGGCGGCGCGGATCGATCATGTGTTCAAGCGTATCCCGCATCAAGCGGCCTTGCGCCTGTTCAAAAGAAAGAACCTCGCGCAGTTCCGAGACTTGGGACATCAATGCGCCGATTTCGATTTCGTCGGCGAGGGACTGGCGGTTCAGGTGCGCCATGACGTCCAACGCGTCCTGCAACGTCATTTCCGGCAGAGCATTCGCTTGGGACATTCGTAGCCTCTTGCGCCGAAGGATTGTGAAGGTGCCTCAATCGCTCCCGAACAGGTCGCGGGTGTAGACCTTGTCGGCCACATCGGCCAGTTCCGGCACGCGGCGGTTGGCGATGATGACCTCGGCCTCGGCCTTGAAGGCCGACAGGTCGCGGATCACGCGCGAGTTGAAGAACAGCTCCTCCTCCAGCGCGGGCTCGTAGACGATGACCTCGATCCCCTTGGCCTTGATCCGCTTCATGATCCCCTGGATCGAGGAGAAGCGGAAGTTGTCCGACCCCGCCTTCATGATCAGGCGGTGGACGCCGACGACGCTGGGGCGGCGGGCGACGATCTCGGCCGCGATGAAATCCTTGCGCGTGGTGTTGGCATCCACGATGGCGCGGATCAGGTTCTGCGGCACGCGGTCGTAATTGGCCAGAAGCTGCTTGGTATCCTTGGGCAGGCAATAGCCGCCATAGCCGAAGGAGGGGTTGTTGTAATGCGACCCGATCCGCGGATCGAGCCCCACGCCTTCGATGA
>JBEEOG010000240.1:0-9356 GCA_041191745.1 Pseudomonadota bacterium
TCGCACGGGCCGCGCCCGCCCTGCGGGGGGCGGACGCGCACAAGGCGCACCCGCCGGGCGGGCACGTCCCGTGCCGGATGCGTCGGGCCTGCGGAAACCCCCTTGCCGCCGCGTTGCCGCGTCGGCAATCGGACCGGCGCAACGCGCCACTGGCGCGTTGCGCGTCGGTCCTCTGGCCCGGAACGCAAAACGCGCGCGGCTTTCACCGCGCGCGTCCATCCGTCCGTCCGCCTGAAATCAGAGCTTCAGCGCCGGAATGATCTGCTTCTTGCGGCTCATGATGCCGGGCAGCACGACCGTGTCGCCCGTGACCTTGGCTCCGAACGACGCCTCGGCCAGTTGCTTGACCAGATCGTTCGGCACCAGAAGCGTCGCCTCTTCCTTGATGATGTCCACGACGAAGAGCAGCACCTGATCGGCGCCATCCTCTTTCGCCACATCGACCATCGACGCCATCAGGCTGTCCTTGCGGTCCAGCACCACCTTGGGCGCGGTGGTTTCCAAGACCGACACGCGCAATTCCTTGCCCGCGACGGTGTATTCCTTGGAATCCATCCGCAGCAGTTCCGCGTCCGAAAAGGCCGACACGTCCGACTTCGCCTCGAACATGGCGGTTGCCAGTTCCCCGATGTCCACGCCCAGATCGGCGGCGAGTTTCTCGGCCACCGCGCGGTCATGCGCCGTCGTGGTGGGCGAGCGGAATTCCAGCGTGTCCGACAGGATGCAGGACAGCATCGCGCCCTTGATCGCCTTGGGCGCGCGGGCCACATCGGCCCCCATCAGGTCGTGCATGATGGTCGCGGTGCAGGCCAGCGGGCGGATCGTGATGTCGATCGGGCTCTTGGTCTTGATCCCGCCCACCAGCATGTGGTGGTCGATGATCCCCTGGATCTTGGCATCGTTGATCGAGGGCGGCAGTTCGGCGGGGTTGTTCGTATCCACGATCACCACGGCGTCATCGGCGGTCACGTCCGAAATGATCGCGGGCTTGTCCAGACCCCAGCGCTTCAGCACGAAGGCGGCTTCGGTATTCGGTTCGCCCAGCAGCACGGGGGCGGCGGGGGTGCCCTTCACCTCGGACAGGTACCACGCCCAGATGATGGGCGAGCCGGTGGAGTCGGTATCGGGGGACTTGTGGCCAAAGACCTTGATCGTCATGGGATGCGCCTTGTTCCGTGGGTTCGCGGTTCAATTTGGCGCGGTGTATAGGTCAGCCCGCGCCACTTGTCACGCCAGCAGGGCCCGCCTGCACGGGGCCTGTTGCCGCAGTGCGGCATGGGTCAGCCGTCCAGCCGTTCGATCTGCCAGCCCGCTTCGGCCAGAAGGTTCAGCACCCCCTTGTCGCCCGACAGATGCAGCGCGCCAAAGGCGGCCAGCACGGGGCCCCGGGCGGCGGCGGCCTCGATCACCGGAATCCACGCGACGTTGCGGCGGGTGTTGATCGCCTCTTCCATGCGGGCGAAATCCCTTTCGACCCGTTCCGGCGTGTAGCCCGGCATCTGCAGCGCCATCCGGCGCGAGAATTCCCAGATCAGCCGCCCCTCGCCGTCGAAATAGGCATCGGCCAGCGTCACGGCATAATCCTCGGCCTGCCCTTCGACGGCGAGGGAGGAGCGGATCATGGCCAGCTGATCCTCGGCCGTCATCCCGTCGAAGATGGAAAACAGCGTGTCATAAGGTTCCAGCGCGCGGACGGGCAGCCCGCGGGCCAGTGCGGCATCGATCACCATCCCGTCAAGGCCGCGCGCCCCCTCCTGCAGCATCGCGCTCTGGCAGGTCGGGATCGCCAGCAGCATCGAGACATACCAGGGCCGGAACTTCGACGCCATGAAGGGCGGGATCTGGCGGGCGCGCATCGCATCGGACAGGGCCTGCCATTCGGCCTCGGTCAGCAGTTCGGGCAGGGTGGGGCCGTCGGTATTGACCATGACGGAAGGATCGCGCGCCAGATGGGCCATCAGCGCGTCTTCCTCTTCGGGGCCCGCCTCCACCAGCACGGCTTCGGCCTGATCGATCAGCCCCTCGATCCGCGCCATCTTGTCGGCATGGCGCGGATCGTCGAGGTGATAGGTGCCAACCAGCCAGACCCGCTGCCCGTCGCGCGTCGCCTGCCAGATATTGCCGACCGGATAGGGCACGGCCCCCGCCGCCGCGCGCAAGGCCGCGCGGTCCGATTCGGGCAGCGCGTCGATCATGTTCGCGCCCACGCAATCGGCCCGTGCGGACATGCCCGCGAAAGGCCCCGCGAAGGACAGGGCCGCGACGGCCAGCGCCGGCAGGAGTTTCGTCAAGATCATCACCGGCCCCGCGACATCCAACCCGCCCCGAAAGGTGGCATCCCGCCCTTGCCCTGCCAAGGGCGAAGCCCGCTTGGGCGGCGGTTTTTCGCGGCGGGGGGGTGTTGACAGCGCGTCGGGCTCTGCCTAACTGATGCGCCGTTAGCACTCACCACCGGCGAGTGCTAAGGCTGCAACCTGGATACCCAAGGGAGTGTTACCAGATGGCTTTCAAACCGCTTCATGACCGTGTTCTGGTCAAGCGCGTCCAGAGCGACGAAAAGACCAAGGGCGGTCTGATCATCCCCGACACCGCCAAGGAAAAGCCCGCCGAAGGCGAAGTGGTCGCCGTCGGTGAAGGCGCGCGCAAGGATTCGGGCGAACTGATCGCTCCGTCGGTCAAGGCCGGCGACCGTGTGCTGTTCGGCAAATGGTCCGGCACCGAAGTGACCCTCGACGGTCAGGAACTGCTGATCATGAAGGAAAGCGACATCCTCGGCATCATCGCCTGAGCATCGCCTTCCCCTGTCGAAGCAACTGAATTCATAAGGAGTCTGCACCATGGGTGCCAAAGAAGTCCGTTTTGATACCGACGCCCGCGACCGCATGCTGCGCGGCGTCAACATCCTCGCCGACGCGGTGAAGGTGACGCTTGGCCCGAAAGGCCGCAACGTCGTGATCGAAAAGTCCTTCGGCTCGCCCCGCATCACCAAGGACGGTGTGTCGGTCGCCAAGGAAATCGAACTGTCCGACAAGTTCGAGAACATGGGCGCGCAGATGGTGAAGGAAGTCGCTTCCCGCACCAATGACGAAGCGGGCGACGGCACCACCACCGCCACCGTTCTGGCGCAGGCCATCATCAAGGAAGGCATGAAGGCGGTCGCCGCCGGCATGAACCCGATGGACCTCAAGCGCGGCATCGACCTTGCGACCGGCAAGGTCGTGGCGGCGATCAAGGCTGCGGCCCGTCCGGTGAAGGATTCGGACGAAGTCGCACAGGTCGGCACCATCTCGGCCAACGGCGAGGCGCAGATCGGCCGCTTCATCGCTGATGCGATGCAGAAGGTCGGCAACGAGGGTGTGATCACCGTCGAAGAGAACAAGGGGATGGAGACGGAAGTCGAAGTCGTCGAAGGCATGCAGTTCGACCGCGGCTACCTCTCGCCCTACTTCGTGACCAACGCCGACAAGATGATCGCGGAACTGGAAGACGCCTTCATCCTGCTGCACGAGAAGAAGCTCTCGTCGCTGCAGCCGATGGTCCCGCTGCTGGAAGCCGTGATCCAGTCGCAGCGCCCGCTGGTGATCGTGGCCGAGGACGTGGAAGGCGAGGCTCTGGCCACGCTGGTCGTCAACAAGCTGCGCGGCGGCCTGAAGATCGCCGCCGTCAAGGCCCCGGGCTTCGGCGACCGCCGCAAGGCCATGCTGCAGGACATCGCCATTCTGACCGGCGGTCAGGTGATCTCGGACGACCTGGGCATGAAGCTCGAGAATGTCACGATCGACATGCTCGGCCGCGCCAAGAAGATCTCGATCAACAAGGACAACACCACGATCGTCGACGGTCACGGTGACAAGAAAGAGATCGAAGCCCGCGTCGCCCAGATCCGCACGCAGATCGAGGAGACGACCTCGGACTACGACCGCGAGAAGCTGCAGGAGCGTGTGGCGAAGCTCGCGGGCGGCGTCGCCGTCATCCGCGTCGGCGGCATGACCGAAGTCGAAGTGAAAGAGCGCAAGGACCGCGTCGATGACGCCCTGAACGCGACCCGTGCTGCCGTGCAGGAAGGCGTGATCGTCGGTGGCGGCGTGGCGCTGGTTCAGGCGGCCAAGGTTCTGGCCGACGTCAAGGGTGCCAACAGCGATCAGGACGCGGGCATCGCCATCGTCCGCCGCGCGCTGGAAGCCCCGCTGCGCCAGATCGCCGAAAACGCCGGCGTGGACGGTGCGGTCGTCGCGGGCAAGATCCGCGAATCCTCGGACACCTCGTTCGGCTTCAACGCGCAGACCGAAGAATATGGCGACATGTTCAAGTTCGGCGTGATCGATCCGGCCAAGGTGACCCGCACCGCGCTGGAAGATGCGGCCTCGGTCGCGTCGCTGCTGATCACCACCGAAGCGATGATCGCCGACAAGCCGGTCGAGAAGTCGGCGGCTCCGGCGGCTCCGGGCGGCATGGGCGGCATGGACTTCTGATCCCCTCACAGGATCGAAGCGGGAAGGGGCGGTCGCAAGGCCGCCCCTTTTCCTTTGGCCAGGGGACAGGTGGGGGCCTGCTGCCCCGACACCCCCCGAGGATTTTTGCGGAAAGAGGACGGGGCCTGTCCGTGTTGCCCTTCGCGGCGCTCGCCACTACCCTGCGCCCCCATGAACCGGAACTTCCTGATCGCCGCCGCGCTGGCCGCGCTGGCCTCGCTCCTCTGGGCGGGCAACTGGGTGCTTGGCCGCGCGATCCGCGCCGATGTGCCACCCTTCGGCCTGACCTTCTGGCGCTGGGTGCTGGCGGCGCTGATCCTTCTGCCCTTCGGCTGGCGCAGGCTGGCAGAGGACTGGCGCGTGGTGCGGGCGCATCTGCCGCTGGTGCTGGGCCTTGGCCTTCTGTCGGGCGCGATGTTCCAGTCGATGACCTATATCGGCCTGCATTCGACCGAGGCGGTGAACGCCCTTCTGGTCAGCGCGACGATGCCGGTCTTTGTCGTCATCATCGCCTTTGTCGTCCTGCGCGAACGTCTGGGCCTGCGGCAGGCGGCGGGGGTCGCGGTCAGCTTCTGCGGCGTGGCCTACATCATCGCGCGGGGGGAACCTGCCCGCCTGCTGGATCTGCATCTGAACGTGGGGGATGCGTGGATCCTCGCCGCGCTGGTGGTCTGGGGGCTGTATTCCGTCCTGCTGAAATTCCGCCCTGCCGGACTGTCGCCCGTGGGGCTTGCCTTCTTCATCGCGCTGTCGGGCGCGGGCTTCATCCTGCCCTTCCACCTGTGGGAGGTGGCGCAGGGCCTGACCGTGCCGCTGAACCGCGCGGGCATCGCCTCGGTCGCCTATACGGGCATCTTCGCATCCGTCGTGGCGCTTCTGTCCTATAACGCGGCGGTGGCGCGGATCGGGCCGTCGCGGTCGGTCTTTTTCCTGCATCTGATGCCCGTCTTCGGCGCGGGTCTGGCGATCCTGTTTCTGGGCGAGCGGCTGGAGACGTTCCATCTGGTGGGCTTCCCCGTGGCGCTGGGCGGGGTGCTCTGGGCCACGATCACCCCGTCGGCGCGGGCATGAGGCTGCTTGCCCTCACCGCGCTGGTGATGCTGGCCTTTGCCGCCAATTCGGTGCTGAACCGCATGGCGGTGGGGGCAGGGGCGATCGACGCGGAATCCTTTGCCGCGATCCGGCTGGCGGCGGGGGCGGGTGTGCTGGCCCTTCTGGTCCTTCTCAGGGGCGGCGCGCTTCTGAAAGGGGCAAGCGTGGCAGGCGTGGCGGGGCTTTTGGCCTATCTCTTTGGCTTTTCGGCGGCCTACGGGCGGCTGGATGCGGGGACGGGGGCGCTTTTGCTGTTCGGGACGGTGCAGGTCGTGATGTTCGCGGGCGCCTTGGCGGGCGGCGAGCGCCTTCCCCCCCGCCGCATCGCGGGGGCGGTGCTGGCGCTGGCGGGGCTTGCCGTGCTCTTGGCCCCGCAGGGCACGGGCGGGATCGCCGCCGCGCTGGCGATGGTCGGGGCGGGGATCGGCTGGGGCATCTATTCGCTGGCAGGACGGCGGGCGACCGATGCGCTGGCCGCCACCGCGGGGAATTTCCTGCTGGCCCTGCCCGCGGGTCTGGTCGTGGCCGCCCTTGCAGGGGCCGATCCGCAGGCGGCCACACAGGCGGGGGTCGGGCTGGCCATCCTGTCGGGCGCGGTCACCAGCGGGCTGGGCTACGCGCTGTGGTACCGCATCCTGCCCGCGTTGGGCGCATCCCGCGCCGCCGTGGCGCAACTGACCGTGCCGCTGATCGCGGCGGCAGGCGGGGCGGCGCTGATCGGCGAAGGCGTGGGCGCGGGCTTTGCGCTGGCAGCAGTGCTGGTGCTGGGCGGGGTCGCGCTGGCCAGCCGCTAAAGCCGCTTTTCCATCCGGTGGCGGACATGCACCCGTTCGCCGATCGGGGCGGGCGGAAAGGTCATGACCACGGCAAACCCGTGCCTCTCCCAGAAGGTGCGGCCACGGGGGTTGGCATCCAGCACGGCGAGCAGCAGGCGCGGGGCATGGCGGGCCTTGGCGCGGCGTTCGACCTCGTGCAGGAAGCGGGTGCCGAGGCCCGCGCCCCGTGCGTCGGGCGCAAGGATCATCAGACCCAGATAGGCATCGCGCGCCTCGGGCCAGCCAAAGGCCAGATCGGCGATGCCCACCAGTTCCCCGCCGCGGAAGAGGCCAAGCTTCTCGCCCTCGGCCGGATCGCCGCCGGGCGGCGCGTCGGTGAAGAATTCCTGCGCGAGGTCGGACGGCGGCAGGGGGCCGGATTCGAGCAGCACGTAATCCGCGGCGGCGGCATAAAGCGCCACCACGGCATCAAGGTCGCGGTCCTGCGACAGCGGGCGGATCAGGGCGTCTTCGGTCATGGGTGGCGGATGTCCAGGATTTCCAGGTCTTCCCGGCCCGACGGTTTGCGCCATGTCACCATATCGCCCACGCGCCCCCCGATCAGGGCGCGGGCAAGGGGGGAATGGGCGGCGATGCGGCCAAGGGCGGGATCCGCCTCGTCCTCGCCGGTGATCCGGTAGGCGCGTTCGCGGCCTTCGGCATCCGCGACGGTGACGATCAGGCCGAAGGCCACCTCGTCCGCCGGCAGGGTGGCGGGGTCGATCAGGATGGCCGAGCGCAGCCGCGCCTCAAGATAGCGGATGTCGCGTTCGGCGGCGGCTTCGGGCAGGCGGTCGAGCCTGTCCTTGCGCGCCTTCAACGCGGCAAGGCGGGTCCGGGTGTCGTGCAGCCGCGCCTGCAGGTCGGCAAGGCCCGTGGGCGTGACATAGTTCGGATGCGGGCTGACGGGCAGGTCGGGCAGCGGGTCGAGCGATCCGTCCCCTTCCTTGACGAAGGCGCGGCTCATCTGACCATCACCTCCAGCGGATCATAGCGCAGCGCGGTGCCCCAAGCGGCGGCGCGCAGGCTGTCGGGCTTGAAGCGGACGCGCCCGCCCTCCAGTTCCGCGCGGGAAAAGAAGCGCCGTTCGGTGACGATCCCTTCGGGGTCGCGCCATGCGGGATCGATCCGCCCCGCCGCGATGGCGCAGCGGAAGAAGACCTCCACCTGATGGAAGCCGGATGCCGGGTCGTGGAATTCGTTGACCAAAGCGGGGGCGTGGACGGTGACGGTCAGCCCCGTCTCCTCGGCCACTTCGCGGATCAGGTTGTCGGGCAGCGAGGTGCCGGGATGGACCCCGCCGCCGGGCGCGCACCACAGGTCCGACGTGCCGCCGCCAAAGGCGTTGACCAGCAGCAGCCGATCCTCGTGCAGGATCAGCGCGCGGACGGCCAGACGGGGCGGGCGTTCGGAAGGCATGCCCCAAGGGTGGGACGCGGCGTCAGGATTGTCCAGATGCCTTGCGGCGGGCATGATCGGACGATGCGTCGTGTCCCGTGCCTTGCCCCCCGCCTCGCCCTGTGCCTTGCCCTTTGTCTTGTCGCGCCCGTGCGGGTCTTGGCGCAGGGGGGCGAGTGCGTGGTGCTGCTGCACGGGCTGGCCCGCAGCGAGGCGTCGCTTCTGCCGATGCAGGCCGCGCTGGAGGCGCAGGGCTACCGCGTCGTCAATGACGGCTACCCGTCCACGCAGGACCCCATCGCCGCGCTGGCGCAGCGGGTGGGGACGGCGGTGGCCGCGTGCGGCGGCGGGCGGGTGCATTTCGTGACCCATTCGATGGGCGGCATCCTTGCCCGCCTGTGGCTTTCGGACCACCGCCCCGCCACGATGGGGCGCGTCGTCATGCTGGCCCCGCCCAATCACGGGTCGGAACTGGTGGACGCCTTCGGCGATATCGCGCCCTTCCGCTGGGTGAACGGTCCGGCGGGGATGGAGCTTGGCACGGGCGAGGAGGCACTGCCCCGGACCCTGCCGCTGCCCGATTACGAACTGGGCGTGATCGCGGGGGACCGCTCGCTCAACCCCGTCTATTCCGCCGTGATCCCCGGCGCGGATGACGGCAAGGTCAGCGTGGACAGCACCCGCGTGGCAGGGATGACGGACCATCTGGTCCTGCCCGTGACCCACACCTTCCTGATGAACAACCCCGTCGTCATCGCCGAGGTGATCAGCTTCCTGCAGACGGGCGCCTTCGATCCCGCACTGGGCCTGACCGAGGCGCTGGACATCACCCTCGGCGGCAAACCGGTGCAGTGACGCTGCCCTTACCTGCGCGCCCCACCCGCGCGGGCCGAAAGGGGCGCAGCGGCCGCAATGCGAAAGACGGCCAGTGCCATGACCGTGGCGACACCCCCCTTGGCGGCCATGGCGATCTGCAGCAGGCCGCTGTCCTGCAGAAGCGACAGATAGACGCTCGCCGCCGCAAGGGTCAGCAGGGCAAAGCCCAGAAGGCGGGACAGCGGACGGATGCGGTTCATGGCGGAACTCCTCTCTCTGCCAGCATTACGTCCGGCGGAGGGAAAAGTTTCGCGCGCCTGCCGCGTCGCGGCCAGGCCTTGCCGATGAACGACCCGCGCCCGATCAGCCCCGCGCGGGCCGGATGCGGTTCACATGGCCCATCTTGCGGCCCGCCCGCGCTTCGGCCTTGCCGTACAGATGGATGGCCGCATCCCGTTCCCTTGCAATCGCGGGCACGCGCAGCACATCGTCGCCGATCAGGTTTTCCATCACCACATCGGAATGGCGCGCCCCGTCGCCCAAGGGCCAGCCCGCCACGGCGCGGATATGCTGTTCGAACTGGTCCACCGCGCAGCCATTCTGCGTCCAATGGCCCGAGTTATGGACGCGGGGGGCGATTTCATTGACGATCAATCCGCGCGGGGTGACGAACAGCTCCACCCCCATGACGCCCACGTAATTCAGCGCGTTCAGGATGCGGGCGGCCAGCAGGATGGCATCGGTGCGCTGACCGGGAGACAGG
>JBEEOG010000241.1:0-2504 GCA_041191745.1 Pseudomonadota bacterium
GCGCGATGCAGGACCTGGGCTATGTCTATAACCGCGCGGCGGCGAACCTCCGCTCGGCGCAAATCGGGCTGGTCGGGTTGGTCATCAACGACCTGAAGAACCCCTTCTTCACCGAATTCGCCACCGCCGTGCAGATGGCGATTTCGGATGCGGGCTACGCCACGGTCGTCGCCAATACCGACGAAGATCCCGCCCTGCAGGCCCGCACCATCGCCGCGATGATCGAACACGGCGTCTCCGGCCTGATCATCTCGCCCGTCTATGGCGAGGAAGAGGCCTCCTTCGGCCAACTCGCCCGCGCGGGTGTCCCTGCGCTGCAGGTCCTGCGCAAGGTCAGCCCGCGCACCGACCTCTTCCCCTTCGCCTCGCCCGACTACGCCGCCGGTGGTCGACTTGCGGCCGAGCATCTGATCGCCACGGGCGC
Source organism: Pseudomonadota bacterium (assembly GCA_041191745.1). Taxonomy (GTDB): domain Bacteria; phylum Pseudomonadota; class Alphaproteobacteria; order Rhodobacterales; family Rhodobacteraceae; genus Paragemmobacter. The sequence goes on from JBEEOG010000241.1 coordinate 425, forward strand.
GCGGCGCATCGCCTTTGTCGGGGGGATCGAAGGGCGCTCCGTGACGGCGGAACGGCAGTCGGGCTATCTGGACGTGCTGGCCGAACAGGGCATGGAACCCCTCATCATATCGGGTCGGCCCACACGGACCTTTGGCCGCGAATGCGCCTATCGCTTCATCGACGAATTGGACTGCGACGCGGCCGTCTGCTTCAACGACCTCGTCGCGCTGGGCGTCAGTTCCGGTTTCGCCAGCCGCGGCCGCCTGGTCGGCCGCCAATTCCGGCTGGTCGGCTTCGACGACATAGAAGAGGCCGCGCAGAGCTTTCCCCCCCTCTCCTCCGTCCAATGCGGGATCGCGCGGTTTGGTCAGGACATGGCCGCCACCCTGATGGCTTGGCTCAGCGAGGGGAAGATGCCCCCGTCCGAAGTCCGCTCGCCTGTACGGTTGATCGTCCGGGCCTCGTCGCACGACGGCTGAGTTACGCGGATATGACCGGAGGCTGATGCCTGCGCATCGGTCAGGTCGTTGCCACCACCGCATCGGGCACGATCCCGGATCGCGCGATGTAGCCCCGCACGTCCCGCCCCGCGAACAGCCCATGATCCGCCACCAGCACCGCGCCCATGCCCGCGGAACGACCGCCCAGCACGTCCGTGTGTAGCGTGTCACCCACCATGGCCAACCGATCCGGTGACAGCCCCGTCCGTCCGCAGACATCATGGAACCCGTCGGCAAAGGGTTTGCCGTACCAATGCGCCACGCCCCCGACGGCGTCCAGGATCGCATGCGCGAACAGCCCCGGTTCCTGCGACAGCCCATCCTCGCGCGGCGCAACCAGATCCGGATTGGCCACCACGATGGGAAGCCGTCGCCGAGCCACCGCTTCCTGCAGACGGCGCTGCAGCGCGGGCGTCCACCGCGCCGAAGACAGGAACAGAACCCCGTCCGCCACGTCGAACAGCGACGGGTCCGCCACCGCATCGCCGACACGCCCCGGAATATCGGCGAACCCGTCCCCCTCCGCCGCGATGGCCGCCCAATGCGCGCCCGGCATCAGCATCCCGATCCGGCTGACCGCCACATCCCGGCTCGACACCACCTCATCCTCGGAAAAATCGAACCCCAGACGCCGATACTTCACCAAGGCCTCCGCCCGCGTATAGCTCGCCGCATTGGTCAGCACGCACAGCTTTTTGCTGCGCGCCCGCAGCTCGGCCATCCGCTCCACTGCACCGGGGATCGGCGTCTCACCGACATTCAGAACGCCAAAGGCATCCAGCACGAACCCATCCCAGCGATCCGCCACCTCGCCCAGATCGCGCGCAAAGACCGGCGCCGCCGGAAAACGCGCCTTGGGCAGCCGCGGCCGCACCGCCTCGTACCGCAGGAACGCCGCTTCCGCGTCCCGCAATTCCTCAGACACTGGAATAGCCCCCTTCGATCATCAGGATCGCCCCGTTCACCAGACCCGAGGCCGGGGACGCCAGATACAACGCCATGTCCGCAACCTCCACCGTCTCGCCGAACCGGCGGGCGGGCGTGGCGGCGCGCATGGGACCGCCCTTTTCTTCGGGTCCCCACACCGCCTTGCCCATCGGCGTCAGGATCACGGTCGGACAGATCGCGTTGACCTGCACATTATGCCGCGCCCATTCCGCGCAAAGCGATTTGGTCAGCGCGTTCAACGCCCCCTTCGACGTCGCATAGGCCGCGTGGTCATCCAGCGCGATCACCCCGGTTTGCGACGATATGTTGATGATCTTCCCCCAGCGCTGCGCGATCATCTCGGGCGCCAGCGTCTGCGCCAGCAGGAAGGGCGCGCGGACATTCACCGCCATCGTCTCATCCCAATCGGCCAGCGACAGTTCGGTCGCGGGGGCGATGCGTGCAATGGCGGCGTTGTTCACAAGGATGTCGATCGTGCCCCACTGCTCCAGCGCCGCGCGGGCGGCCTCCACAGGGCCGTCCGCCGTTCCCATCTCCGCCTCGATCACCAGACAGCGCCGTCTCCGCGCCTCGACCGCGCGCTTGACCTCCAGCAAACCGTCCGTGTCCCGTGCGACGGCGACGATATCCGCCCCGGCATCCGCGAAAACC
>JBEEOG010000242.1:0-2915 GCA_041191745.1 Pseudomonadota bacterium
GTCATAGCCCGTTACTTCGCACAGCTTTTCGGTCAGGTCGGCAATCGCCTCGTGATAGCCGGCCGCCTGATCTGACGGGGCAAAGGGGTGCAGGCTGCCGAATTCGGGCCAGGTGATCGGCATCATTTCGGCGGCGGCGTTCAGCTTCATCGTGCAAGAGCCCAGCGGGATCATCGCCCGATCCAGCGCAAGGTCGCGATCCGACAGACGGCGCATATAGCGCATCATCTCGGATTCCGCGCGGTTCATGTGGAAAACGGGATGGGTCAGATAGTCCGACGTGCGCACCATCTCTTCGGGGAAGCCAAGCTGCGCGCGATGCGGCGGCACGCCGTCGATGCCGAAGGCCTTCAGGACCCGCACCAGCACCTTCTCGTCCGTCGTCTCGTCAAGGCTGATGCCGACGCGGTCGGTGCCGACCTTGCGGAAGTTCAGCCCCTCGGCCCGCGCGGCGGCAAGGATGCCCGCCTGCCCCACGCCCACCTCGACCGTGATCGTGTCGAAGAAGGCCTTGGGCGACACTTTCGCCCCCGCGGCCTTCAGCGCGCGCGCCAGACGGTTGGTCAGGAAATGCACGCGCTCGGCAATCGCCCGCAGCCCCTTGGGCCCGTGGAAGACCGCGTAGAAGGACGCCATCACCGCCAAGAGCGCCTGCGCCGTGCAGACGTTGCTCGTCGCCTTCTCGCGCCGGATATGCTGCTCGCGCGTCTGCAGCGACAGGCGATAGGCCTTGTTGCCGCGCGCGTCGATCGACACGCCGACGATCCGCCCCGGCATGGAGCGTTTGTATTCGTCCTTGCAGGACATGAAGGCCGCATGCGGCCCGCCATAGCCCAAAGGCACGCCGAAGCGCTGGCTCGACCCGATGGCGATATCGGCCCCCATCGCGCCGGGTTCCTTCAGCAGCGTCAGCGCCAGCAGGTCGGTCGCCACCACCGCAATCGCCTTGGCGGCATGCAGCGCGGCGATCTGCGCGGTGAAGTCGGTCACATGGCCATAGGTGCCCGGATACTGGAAGATCGCGCCAAAGACCCTGTCGGCCTCCAACTTGGCCGGATCGCCCACGATCACCTCGATCCCCAAGGGTTCGGCCCGCGTGCGGATCACGCCGATGGTCTGGGGATGGCAGCCGTGATCGACAAAGAAGCCGCGCGCCTTGGATTTCGCCACCCGCTCGGCCATGGCCATGGCTTCGGCCGCCGCCGTCGCCTCGTCCAGCAGGGACGCGTTCGCCACGGGCAGGCCCGTCAGATCCGCCACCATCGTCTGGTAGTTCAGAAGCGCCTCGAGCCGCCCCTGCGCGATTTCGGGCTGATAGGGGGTATAGGCCGTGTACCACGCCGGATTTTCAAGGATGTTGCGCTGGATCGCGGGCGGCGTGACGGTGCCGTAATAGCCCTGCCCGATCAGGCTGGTCATCACCTTGTTGCGCCCCGCCACCTGCCGCATCCGCGCCAGAAGGTCATGCTCGGACAGGGGCGCCCAGCCCAGCGGCGTCGTCTGCCGGATGGATGGCGGCACGGTCTGGTCGATCAGTTCGTCCAGCGTCTTGACGCCCACGGTGCGAAGCATCTCCTCCATCTCGGCCGGAGAGGGGCCGATATGGCGGCGGTTGGCGAAATCGTAGGGATTGTAGTCCACGGGGGTAAAGGTCATCTCTCGCGTCCCTTGGATGAACGGGTTTCCTGACAGGTGCCCCACGACGGGGCACCCGCGACGTCCTTCGAAAGATCGCTGCGGCCTCAGCCGATCAGGTCGTTATATTCGTCCTCGTCCATGAACTGGTCGAGCACGGACAGGTCATCGATCCGCATCTTGAAGAACCATGCCGCACCGGTCGGGTCTTCGTTCACCAGCGCGGGATTGTCGGTCAGCTTGGCGTTGACGGCGACGATCTCGCCATCCACGGGGGCGAGGATGTCGGACGCGGCCTTGACGCTTTCGATCACCACGACCTCGTCGCCGGCGGCCACCATCGTCTCGGTCTCGGGCAGTTCGACGAATACCACGTCGCCCAGCTGGGTCGCGGCATGTTCGGTGATGCCCACGACGACAAGGTCGCCTTCGACGCGCAGCCATTCGTGTTCTTCGGTGTATTTCATCGCTCGGACCTCAACGCTTGTAGGTGGTGGAAACAAAGGGAAGGGGGGATACGGTCACGGGCAGGCGCTTGCCGCGCACCTCGCCCTCGAGCCGCGTGCCGGTGGCGGCAAGGGCGGCGGGCACATAGCCCATCGCCACGGGGGCCTCGACCGTGGGGCCGAACCCGCCCGAGGTGACGTGACCCGCGCCCGCATCGCCGGAGTAGAGCGCCGTGCCCTCGCGCATCGGGGCACGGCCTTCGGGGCGCAGGCCCACCCGCAGACGCGCGGGGCCGCCCTCCAGCTCCGCAAGGATGCGCGCGGCACCGGGAAAGCCGCCCTCGCGCGCGCCCCCCCTGCGGCGGACCTTCTGGATCGCCCATGCCAGCCCCGCCTCGACCGGCGTGGTCGCGGTGTCGATGTCATGGCCATAAAGGCACAGCCCCGCCTCAAGCCGCAGGCTGTCGCGCGCGCCAAGGCCGATGGGCATGACGTCGGGCTGGGCGAGCAGCGCGCGGGCAAAGGCCCCGGCCATGCCGTCGGGGACCGAGATCTCGAACCCGTCCTCGCCCGTATAGCCGGAACGGGAAATCCACAGCGCGGCATCGCCATGCTTCAGCACCGCCACATCCATGAAGCGCATCGACGCCACCGCAGGCACCAGCCGCGCCAGCGCGGCTTCCGCCTGCGGGCCCTGCAGCGCCAGCAGCGCGCGGTCGGTCACGGGGATCACCTCTGCCGAATTCGCCAGATGCGCCTGCATATGGGCGATGTCGGCGGCCTTGCAGGCGGCGTTGACCACCACGAACAGATGGTCGCCCCGATTGGCGAACA
>JBEEOG010000243.1:0-4820 GCA_041191745.1 Pseudomonadota bacterium
CCGTTGCAACGCGGTGGCACCGGGCTGGATCGACACGGATCTGTCGGAAATCTACATCGACAGCATGCCCGATCCCGTGGCCTTCCGCGCCAATATCGGCCGCATCCATCCCGTCGGCCGCACCGGAAAACCCGAAGATGTCGCGGGCCTCGTCGCGTGGCTCGCGTCGGAAGACTCGGCCTTCGTGTCGGGTCAGGTGATGACCATTGACGGGGGCCGGATGGTCAAACTGAGCCTGCCTTGAAACCCGCCTGCCCGCCGGGAAAACCCGGCGGGCAGGGGCGTCAATCTGCCCTAGCTTTCCATTCTTTGACTTTGAGGAATGTGTTTGCGCCGATGGAAGCGAAGGGTTCTGGGGGGAGTTTTTCGGGTTTGGGTTCGGCTTGGAAGTGGCGTGTGGCGTCGGAGGTTTGTGCCATGGCGAGGTCGGCGGCGGCGATGCCGGTGAGGGTGGATCGTGCGGTGCCGAGGCCATTGCAGACGGTTGCGGCGAAGAGGTTCTGATCCAGTTCGCGGGCGATGGAGACGCCGTTCCGCGTCAGGCAGAGGTGGCCGGCCCAGGTGTATTCCTGTTTCACGCCCGCCAGTTGCGGGAAGCGGTCGGCGAATTTGCGGCGGTGGACGGCGGCGGTGCGGCGCAAGGCGGCCTCGCTGGCTTCCATCCCCGGCAGGAAGGTGGCGCAGGTGCGGGTGATGATGCGGTTGCCGCCAAGGCCCGTGTCGATGCGGCGCATGGTGGTGCCCATCGGGTCCGAGGGCGTGACGCCCCAGCGCGGCTGACCGCCAAGCGCGCGCAGGGCCGCTTCGTCCAGATCCACGCTCATCGAGGCGTAAAGGAAGACATGCATCAACCGGCCCCGGGCGAAGCCGAAGCTTTCCAGATGGCCGTTGTTGGCGAGGATCACCTTGCCCGCGCTGACCCGGCCCCCGGGCGTGGTCAGGGTCCAGCCGCTGCCCGCGCGGTCGATGGCGGTGACGGGGGTGTTTTCCCAGACGCCCACCCCGCTGGCCCGCAGCCCCTGCCCGAAGCCGCGCACAAAGCCCGCGGGCTGCAGCATCACCGTGCCGGGGGTGTAAAGGCCCGACAGGTAATGGCGGCTGCCCGTCACCTCGGTCATCGCCTGCGCGTCAAGGATCTGGTTCGCCTCGCCCAGACCGGTCAGATGCTGGGCATAGGACCGGTTCAGCGCATCGGCGGCGGGGCTGGCCGCGCCGTTGATCTTGCCCGCCGGATCGAAGAAGGCGGGGTCGATGCCGTAATCCCGCACCGCGCCACCCGCAAAGGCGATGGCATGGCGGTTCAGCGCGATCATGGCGCGGTCATCGCCATGGCCGGAATAATCGTCCGAGGTCAGCTCATGCGGCAGGTCGATCATGAAGCCCGAGTTGCGCCCCGACGCGCCCTCGGCCAGACGGCTGGCCTCCAGCACCGCCACCCGCAGCCCGGGGTCGATCTGGCGCAGGCGGCGCGCGGCGGCAAGACCCGCGAAGCCCGCGCCGATGATGGCGACATCCACCAGCACATCGCCCTCCAGCGCCACCGGGGCGGGCTGGCCGGGCAGGATGGCGGACCAGGCCGCCGGACCCCGATGCTTCGGCGTGCGGCGGGCAGCGTAACGGGTCATGCCTTCGGTCCTTGCGCTTCACCCAGGCCAAGCCGGGTGTGGAAACCCGTCAGCCCGCGCGTCATCTCGGTCTTCGCCCCCTGCATCGCCCCGCGCAGGGTGGCGTTCAGCCCGCCCTCGGTCGAGAGCGCGGCCAGCGCCGCGGCCAGTTCGCCCGGCCGGGCGCGTTCGGGCAGGTAGCAGCGGATCATGGCGGCGACATAGGCCTCTGCCGCCGGGGTGTCGCCGGTATGGGCCGCCAGCCAGCCCGCCGCCGTGATCAACTGGTCAAGGATCGGCGAACAGATCGCCGACACGCCCAGATGCGCGGCCAGCGCGGTTTCGCTGGCCAAGGGGATCACCGGGTTCTTCGCGCCGAACAGCGCCTCCAGCACCGGAGAGGGCGGATAGACCGGCAAGGGGCAGCCGCCCTGCACGATGGGCGGCAGCGGGATGGTGATGGCGATGTCGGTCGCGGGGGCGCAGAGCGCGCGCAGCTTGGCCAGCGGCGCATCGACCATGACCGAGATCACGCTCTGCCCCGCCCGGAAGGGCAGACCCGGCAGCACCGTTTCGGCCACCCGCGCCAAAAGGCACAGGAAGACCACGTCGGACCCGGCGACCACCGCCTCGTTCGGGGCGATGGTCACGCCCGCCACCTCGGCCGCCAGGGTGGCGGCGGTGGCCGCGTTGCGCGGCGAGATCAGGATCTGGTGACCCTGACCCGCCAGCGCGCGCACCATGGCCGAGGTGATCTCGCCCGTGCCGATGAAGCCCAGTCGCGCCATCAGGCCACGGCCTCGTCGCCGTCATCGGCCAGATCGACCCAGATCGTCTTCACCTGGGTATACTGGTCATGGGCGTGGATGCCATTGTCGCGGCCGCCGAAGCCCGAGGCCTTGAACCCGCCGAAGGGGGTGGAGATGTCGCCCTCGCCGAAGCTGTTCACCGTCACGGTGCCGGCGCGGATGGCCCGCGCGCCGCGGATGGCCCGCTTGACATTGGCGGTGAAGATCGACGCCGCCAGACCGTATTCGGTGTCATTGGCCAGCGCGATCGCCTCGTCGAAGCTGTCCACGGTCAGGACCGACAGGACCGGGCCGAAGATTTCCTCGCGCACCTGTTTCGCCCCGCGGTCGGCGATGTCGAGGATGGTCGGCTCGACAAAGCCCGCCTCGGCCTTGCCGCCCATCACCACCTTGGGGCCCTTGGACAGGTAGGACGCCACCTTGTCAAAATGCGCCTTGCTGACCAGCGCCCCCACGCGGTTCACCGGGTCCAGCGGATCGCCCATCGGCCATTCGCGGGCATGGGCCTTGATCCGGTCCAGAAGCGCGTCCTTCACGCCCTTCTGCACGATCAGGCGCGACGCGGCCGAGCAATTCTCGCCCATGTTCCAGAAGGCGCCGTTGACGATATGGGCCGCCACACGGTCCAGATTCTCGGCATCGTCCAGCACCACGGCCGGGTTCTTGCCGCCCATCTCCAGCGTGACTTCCTTCATGTTGGACTCGGCCGCATAGCGCAGGAAGCGGCGGCCCGTCGCGGTCGACCCGGTGAAGGAGACCGCGTCGATGTCCATGTGGCGTCCGATGGGTTCGCCCACCTCAGCCCCGCCCCCGGGCAGGACGTTGAACACCCCCGCAGGCACCCCCGCCTCCAGCGCCAGTTCCGCGACGCGCAGCGTGGTGAGCGAGGTTTCCAGCGCCGGTTTGACGATCACCGAACAGCCCGCCGCCAGCGCCGGGCCGATCTTCCACGCCAGCATCAAGAGCGGGAAGTTCCAGGGCAGCACCAGACCCACCACACCCACGGGTTCGCGCAGGATCATGGCGATGTGGTTGTCCGACGCGGGCGCCACCTGATCATAGATCTTGTCGATCAACTCGGCGTGCCACATCAGGCAGTTGACGGTTTCCGGCACATCGACCAGCTCGCAATCATAGATGGTCTTGCCAGAGTCGAGGCTTTCCATCACCGCCAGTTCGCGGGCATTGCGCTTGATCAGCTTGGCCAGACGGATCAGCACCTCCTTGCGCTCGCGCGGGTGCAGGCGCGACCAGCGGCCATCCTCGAAGGCGTCGCGCGCCTTTGCCACGGCAAAGTCGACATCCGCCGCATCGCAGGCCGCGACCTGCGCCAGCACCGCGCCCGTGGCCGGGTTCACCGTGTCAAAGGTCTTGCCGGACAGGGCGGGACGGAAGGCGCCGTCGATGAAGGCCTGGGTCGGAAAGGTCAGACCGGCCGCGATGGCCTTGTATTCCTCGTGGGTCAAAAGGTCGCTCATGGGTCTCACTCCGCCTCGATCTCGGCCACGGTGCGCTGCAGCACGCGCACCACCTGTTCCAGCTGCCGCTTGTCGTCCTTGTTCAGACCCTTCAGCGGCGGGCGCGGCGGCCCGGCATATTGGCCCATCATCTCGACCCCGTGCTTGATGCACTGGATGAACTTGCCGCCCTGCTCCAGCACCCGCATCAGGGGCATCATCGCCGACATGATGCGGCGACCCTTGGCGAAGTCGCCCTCCACCGCGCAGGCGCGCCACAGCGCAAGATGTTCCTTCGGCAGGAAGTTCGACCCGCCGCAGACCCAGGAGCGCGCGCCCCAGGCAAAGAATTCCAGCGCCTGGTCATCCATCCCGCAGGACATCTGGATATGCGGGTAATCCCGCGCCAAGAGATGCACCCGGTTGATGTCGCCCGAGCTTTCCTTGATCGCGCAGAAGTTCCGCGACCGCCCCACACGGTCAAGGAAATCCTCGCCCATGTTGATCCCCATCCGGCCGGGGTAGTTGTAAAGCATGATCGGCAGGTCCGCCGCACGGTCGATGGCCAGCGCGTTCAGCGCATTCTCCTGCTCGGTCGGAACCGAATAGGGCGGAGACCCCACGAGGATCGAATCCGCCCCGATCCTGGCCGCGTGTTCCGCCATGGTGATCGAATCCTCAAGACGGATCGCCACCGTGCCCACCATCAGATGCACGCGGCCCCGGGTCAGCTCGCGCGCAAAAGAGGCCATCTCAAGCCGCTCCTGCATCGACTGGGCGTAATACTCCCCCGTCGACCCCCCGTTGATGATCCCGTGAACCCCCGACGCAATCAGCCACTCAACCTGCGCCGCAAAAGCATCACGGTCAATCGACCCATCCGCACAATGCGGCGTCACAACAGGCGTGTATATCCCCTCAAAAAACATGACAGTCCCTAACCCTCCCTG
>JBEEOG010000244.1:0-6324 GCA_041191745.1 Pseudomonadota bacterium
GGCTGATCGTGGCGCAGGTCGGCGCCGCGGACAGGACCCAGACCGCGCAGGAGGCTTGAGGGCGCGGAACGACCCAACGGGACCAACGCTCAGGGAGGAACACATGAGCATTCTGAGAAAGGCACTGACGACGGCGGCCCTTGCCACCGCGCTGATCGCCACCGGCGCCCATGCCGAGACGAAGCGCATCGCGCTGGTCGTCAAGGCGCTGGGGATTGGCTTCTTCGAGGCCGCCGCCAAGGGCGCGGAAGAGGCGGCGAAGGAACTGGGCGATGTGGAGATCATCTATACCGGCCCGACCGACACCACCGCCGAGGGCCAGATCGAGGTGATCAACAGCCTTGTCGCGCAGGGCGTGGACGCGATCGCTGTATCGGCAAACGACCCCGACGCGCTGGTGCCCGCGCTGCAGAAGGCGATGGAACGCGGCATCACTGTCATCTCGTGGGATTCGGGCGTGGCACCGGCCGGCCGCATGATGCACCTGAACCCGTCCTCCAGCGCGCTGATCGGCAACACGATCATCAAGCTGGCCGCCGACCACCTGCCCGAGGGCGGTGAAGTGGCGGTGCTGTCGGCCACCTCCACCTCGACCAACCAGAACACCTGGATCGAGGAGATGAACAAGGTGATGGGCAACTATCCCGGCATCACCGTCGTGGGCACCGTCTATGGCGACGACCTTGCCGACAAGTCCTATCGCGAAGCGCAGGGCCTGATGCAGACCTATCCGAACCTGAAGGCCATCATCGCCCCCACCTCGGTGGGCATCGTGGCGGCGGCGCAGGCGGTGACGGATGCGGGCAAGATCGGCCAGATCAACGTGACGGGCCTCGGCCTGCCGTCGGAAATGGCCGCGCATGTGAAATCGGGCGCGTCCAAGTCCTTCGCGATCTGGAACCCGATCGATCTGGGCTATGCCGCCACCATGCTCGCCTACAACCTGAACAAGGGCGAGATCAAACCCGAACCGGGCGCGCAGATCCCGATGGGCCGCATGGGCACCGCGACGCTCGATGACAACAACGAAGCCGCGATGGCCGACCCGTTCACCTATGACGCGTCCAACATCGACCAGTTCTCGTCGATCTTCTGATCGTCCCCGCCCCCGCGCCGCCGCGCGCGGGGGCATCCCCCACCCTTTCCCCACGGTTTGCCATGACCCCCGATCCTGCCCCCGTGCTTCGGCTGTCGGGCATCTCGAAATCCTTTCCCGGCGTGCGCGCCCTGTCGGACGTGCAGCTGTCGCTTTATCCCGGCACCGTCACCGCGCTGATCGGTGAAAACGGCGCGGGCAAATCCACCATCGTCAAGATCCTGACCGGCATCTACCAGCCCGACGCGGGCGTGATCGAGGTCGAGGGGCGCGAGACCGTCTTTGCCACCGCACAGGCCGCCGCAAAGGCGGGCGTGACGGCGATCCATCAGGAAACGGTGCTGTTCGACGAATTGACGGTGGCCGAGAACATCTTTCTGGGCCATGCCCCGCGCACCCGCTGGGGCCTGATCGACTGGGCCGCGATGGAGGATCGGGCGCGCGCGCTGCTGGCCCGCATCGATGCCGATCTGGACCCGCGCAGCGTGCTGCGCGATCTGGGCATCGCATCGAAGCACCTTGTCGCCATCGCGCGGGCGCTGTCGATCGATGCTCGGGTCGTCATCATGGACGAACCCACCGCCGCGCTGAGCCACAAGGAAATCCATGAGCTTTACGCGCTGGTCGAACGGCTGAAGGCAGAGGGCAAGGCGATCCTGTTCATCAGCCACAAGTTCGACGAGATCTTCCGCATCGCCGACCGCTTCACCGTCTTCCGTGACGGGCAGTTCATCGGTGACGGGCGCATGTCCGACGTGACCGAAGGCCAGCTTGTGCAGATGATGGTGGGCCGGTCGGTGGACCAGATCTTTCCCAAGCGCGCCCGCAACATCGGCGCGCCGGTGCTGACCGTGTCGGGCTATTCCCACCCGACGGAATTCGCCGATATCGGCTTTACCCTGCACCGGGGCGAAATCCTCGGCTTCTACGGCCTTGTCGGCGCGGGTCGGTCCGAGGTGATGCAGGCGCTGTTCGGCATCACCCGCCCGTCAAAGGGGGCCTGCCGGATCGGGGACCGCGTGGTGGCGATCCGCTCCACCGCGCAGGCCATCGACGAAGGGATCGTCTATGTCCCCGAAGACCGCGGCCGTCAGGGTGCGGTCAAGGGGCTGCCCATCTTCCAGAACGTCACCCTGCCCAGCCTTGGCCGGATGAACCGCAACGGTTTTCTGGACCTTGCCCGCGAATTCGCGCTGGCGCGCGACTATACCGCGCGGCTGGACCTGCGGGCGGCGAGCCTTGATCAGGATGTGGGGCTCTTGTCAGGGGGCAACCAGCAGAAGGTCGTCATCGCCAAATGGCTGGCGACGAAACCGCGGGTCATCATCCTCGATGAACCGACCAAGGGCATCGACATCGGATCGAAGGCCGCCGTGCATGACTTCATGGCGGAGCTTGCCGCCGAGGGGCTGGCGGTGATCATGGTCTCCTCTGAAATCCCCGAAATCCTCGGCATGTCGGACCGCGTGATCGTGATGCGCGAAGGGCGCATCGCGGCGGAACTGTCGGGCGATGCCATGACCCCCGAACGCCTTGTCCGCGCGGCGGCGGGGCTGGAGCAGGCCGCATGACCCCCCTTCTGAAATCGCGCGAGGCCCTGCTTGCCGCCGCCATCCTTGTGCTGGTGGCGCTGATCGCCGCCCGCTTTCCGGCCTTTGTCGCGCCCGCGAACCTTGCCGCCGTGTTCAACGATACCGCGCCGCTGATCATCCTTGCCATCGGGCAGATGGTGGTGATCCTGACCAAGTGCATCGACCTGTCGGTGGCGGCGAACCTTGCCCTGTCGGGGATGGTGGCCGCGCTGCTGAACGGGATGGGCGTGCCGCTGCCCCTTGTGCTGCTGGCCGCCGTCGCGCTTGGCACGGCGATGGGGGTGGTGAACGGCCTTCTGGTCTGGAAGGCGGGCATCCCGCCCATCGTGGTGACGCTGGGGACGATGACGATCTATCGCGGCATCATCTTCCTGATCACCGACGGCGCTTGGGTGAATGCCCACCAGATGACCGACGGCTTCAAGGCCCTGCCCCGCGCCGTATTCCTTGGGCTGCCGGTGATGAGCTGGATCGCCATCGCGGTGATCGTCGCGGCGGCGGTCCTGCTGAAACGCACGGGGCTGGGGCGCAGCTTCTATGCCGTGGGGGGCAATCCCCATGCCGCCGTCTATACCGGCATCGACGTGGGCCGCACGCAGGCCGTGGCCTTTGTCATCTCGGGCGCGCTGGCGGGGCTGACGGGGTATCTGTGGGTCGCGCGCTATGCCGTGGCCTATGTCGATATCGCGGGCGGGTTCGAGCTGGACGTGGTCGCCGCCTGCGTGATCGGGGGCATCGCCATCGCGGGCGGGTCGGGCACGGTGCTGGGCGCGGTGCTGGGGGCGATCTTTCTTGGCGTGATCAAGAACGCGCTTCCCGTGGTCGGCATCTCGCCCTTCTGGCAGCTGGCCATCTCGGGTTCGGCCATCATCACAGCCGTCGCCTTCAATGCGCGCCAGAACCGCCGCGCGGGGCGCATCATCCTCAAACCCGTCGAGGTGCAGTCATGAACCGCCCGGACGCGCGCCACATCCCCGACCGCCTGACCAGCCCCGCCGCCCGCGCGCTTCGGTCGTGGGAGACGCTGCTGGTCGCCGTGGCCATCGCGGTCTTCGTCACCAACAGCTTCGCCTCGCCCTATTTCCTGAATGCGTGGAACCTGAGTGACGCGACCTTCAACTTCACCGAAAAGGCGCTGATCGCCTTTGCCATGGCGATGCTGATCATCGCGGGCGAAATCGACCTGTCCGTGGCCGCGATCATCGCGCTGGCATCGACCGCGATGGGGGTGGCGATGACGGCGGGCTTCGGGACGCCCGTGCTGGTGCTGGTGGGGATCGGCACGGGGCTGCTCTGCGGCGCGGTCAACGGCTTCTTCGTCGCGCGCCTCGGCCTGCCGTCGATCGTGGTGACGATCGGCACCATGAGCCTGTTCAGGGGGATCAGCTACATCATCCTCGGCGATCAGGCCTTCACGGGATACCCCGAGAGCTTTGCCTATTTCGGGCAGGGCTATGTCTGGTGGGTGTTCAGCTTCGAGCTGGCGCTCTTTGCCGTCTGCGCGGTGATCTACTGGGTCCTGCTGCACCGCACCAATTTCGGCCGCGCGGTCTATGCCATTGGCAACAATCCCACGGCGGCGCTGTTTTCCGGCATCCGCGTGGACCGCGTGCGCTTCATCCTGTTTTTGCTGACGGGGCTGATGTCGGGGATCGCGGCGGTCTGCCTGACATCGCGCCTCGGCTCCACCCGCCCGTCCATCGCCACGGGGTGGGAGCTGGAGGTGGTGACGATGGTCGTCCTTGGCGGGGTCAGCATCCTTGGCGGGTCGGGCACCATCCCCGGCGTGGTGTTGGCCGCCGTGATCATGGGGATGGTGACTTTCGGCTTCGGCCTTCTGAACGTGCCGGGGATCGTGATGTCGATCTTCCTCGGCTTCCTGCTGATCGGGGTGATCGCCCTGCCCCGTCTGATCAACCGCCTGCGGAGGGGATGATGGAGAAATACGCCTTCAAGATGCAGCTGAATGCGGGGATGGAGGCCGAATACCGCAGGCGCCATGACGAGATCTGGCCCGAGCTTGTGGCCCTGCTGCAGAAGGCAGGGGTCAGCGACTATTCCATCCATCTGGACCGAGAGACGAACATCCTTTTCGGCGTGCTGTGGCGGCGTGACGATCACGGCATGGCGGCGCTGCCCGCGCATCCGGTGATGCAACGCTGGTGGGCGCATATGGCCGACATCATGGAAACGAAGCCCGACAACGAACCCGTGGCGATCCCGCTGGTCCCCGTCTTTCACATGCCATGAGCGCGCCGCAGCACATCGCCGTCATCGACATCGGCAAGACCAACGCGAAACTGGCGCTGGTCGATGCCGCGACGCTGGACGAGGTGGCGGTGGTCACGCGCCCCAATGCGGTGATACGGGGCGGGCCGTGGCCGACCTTCGACCTCGAGGGGCACTGGCAATTCCTCTTGTCGGGGCTGCGCGACATGCACCGCGCCCACGGGATCGACGCGATCTCGGTCACCACGCACGGCGCATCGGGCGTGCTGCTGGCGGCGGATGGCAGCCTTGCCGCGCCGATGCTGGATTACGAACATACCGGCCCCGATGCGCTGGCCGCGGACTATGACGCGATCCGCCCGTCCTTTGCCGAGACCGGATCGGCCCGCCTGCCGATGGGGCTGAACCTTGGCGCGCAGCTTTTCTGGCAGTTCCGGCAGGACCCTGCCCTTCTGCCGCGCGTGGCGCATGTGCTGACCTATCCGCAATTCTGGGGCTTCCGCCTGACCGGAGAGGTGGCGAGCGATGTCACCTCGCTCGGCTGCCATACGGATCTGTGGCTGCCGCGCGCGGGTGGGTTCTCGGCGCTGGTCGAACGACTGGGGATCGCGGGAAAGATCGCCCCGCCCCGCCGCCCGGCCGAGGTGCTGGGCACGCTTCTGCCGCAGGTCGCCGCCGCAACGGAGCTGGATACGAAGACGCCGGTGATGGTGGGCATCCATGATTCCAACGCCTCGCTCTATCCGCATGTGCTGGGCCGTGCGGCGCCGTTCGCGGTCGTGTCGACCGGAACATGGGTCGTGTCGATGGCGGTGGGCGGGGCGGATGTGACGCTGGACCCCGCGCGCGACCTGTTGGTGAACGTGAATGCGCTGGGGCAGGCCGTGCCGTCGGCGCGCTTCATGGGCGGGCGGGAATATGAAACCATCCGCGCGGGGTCAGACGCCCGCCCCGATGCGGCGGACCGCGCGGCGGTGCTGGACCGCGGGATCGCGCTTCTGCCGGCGGTGGAGGCGGGCTCCGGCCCCTTTGCGGGGCGGGTGGCGGGATGGACCGAAGCCCCATCGACCGCGGGCGCGCGCAACCTTGCGCTGTCCCATTACCTTGCCATGATGACCGATACCTGTCTGGACCTGATCGGGGCGCGGGGGCCTGCGATCATCGAAGGCCCCTTCGCGCGCAATCCCGATTACCTGAAAATGCTGGCCAGCCTGCGCGCCGGCGGGGTGGAGGTCGCGCAGTCCGCGACCGGCACATCGGTCGGGGCGGCGCTTCTGTGCCTGCCCCGCCGCGCGGCCCCCGCGACGCGCAAGGTCCCCGCGCCGCCCGATGCGGGACGGCGGGCCGCCCTTGCGGCACGCTGGCGGCTGGCGGTGGCGGGCTGACCGGTCAGCCCTGCCCCCGCGC
>JBEEOG010000245.1:0-10612 GCA_041191745.1 Pseudomonadota bacterium
TGCACACCAGCAGCTTGCCGTCGGTCCGCATGACCGAGGCCGTCTCGGACGGGCGCAGGCTGATGCCCCGCAGGTAGCGCGCGACATCCTCGGTCGCGAAACCCGTCACGATCAGCCCGTCGAAGCCCTGCGTCCGCAGGCGCGTGGCCACGATGAACGCATCCACCCCCGACGGATAGATCTTCATGCGGTCCAGAAAGAAGGACGCCCCCTGCTGGATCGCGGCGATGTAGTCCCGATCGGGCATCACCGTCGAGATCGGGTAGACGCGGCTCGAAGCGACGATGCGCCTGTCCATGCCGATCACGAGGATGCCGTGGCCGACTGTCCGCTTGCTGTCGAGTTCGGCAAGGAAGCGGTGGAACCGATCGCTTCCCAATCCGTCCACCTGCAGCGTACGGGCGCGGGCGCGCACGGCCTGATGGATCACCTCCTGCGTCTGGATCATCCGCTCCATGTGCTGCGAGACGAGTTCGGCCTGCGCCGCCGCGTGGCGGGTCGCGATCCCCGTCGCGTCGCGCCACGAGACCCATCCCCAGAGGGCCGCGGCCAGCAGGGGCAGCAGGACAGAGAAAACCCGCATGACAAGAAAGGCACGGGGCCGGATATCGGGCAGGGTGTCGTGTCGCATGTCGGCCACGGCTCCTTTCCTTGCATCGCGCGGCCACGGCCCGCAACGGGAGGTTTCACCGTGCCAAGTTTCTCAACCGAGCGATGATCTGCCTTGACCTTTGTCAGTTTGCGGGCGCAGCATCAAGATAAATTAATCCTGATACGGCCAATTGCCCTGCGAAAAGACCCCGCCATCCACCCAGAGCGTCTGGCCGGTGACGAAACCGGCGGCGGGCGAGCAGAGAAACAGCACCGGCCCCGTGATGTCCTGCGGCGTCCCGACACGGCGCAGCGGCGTGACACGGGCCCATGTTCCGGCGTAATCCCCTGCCTCGGCCGCCGTGCGTTCGGTGGCGATCGCACCCGGTGCCACGCAATTGACGCGGATGCCCTGCGGGCCAAGTTCCACCGCCGCGACCTTGGTGAACTGCTCGATCCCGCCCTTCGACGCGGTGTAATCCACCAGCCGCGGGAAGGCGACCTTGTTGCAACCCGAGCCGAGGTTGACGACAGATCCGCGCTTGCCTGCCGCCACCATCAGGCGCGCGGCGGTGCGCGTGTTCAGGAAGGTGCCGCGCAGGTTCGTGTGCATCACGCGGTCCCAGTCCGAAACCTGCAGGTCCAGAAGCGGCGACCACGTCTGCACGCCCGCGTTGTTGATCAGGATCTCGGGCGCGTCGCCGGCCCAGTCGGCGGCCGCGGCCTGCATCCGCTCCACCGACGGCTCGTCACCGGCATCGGCCTCGAAGGCCCGTGCGCGGCGGCCGAGCGCGTCCACATCCGCCACGACCCGCGCCGCCAGATCGGCGCTGCCCAGATGGGTGAAGGCCACGTCATGCCCCGCCCCCGCCAGCGCCGCCACCAGATGCCGCCCGATCGCGGATGTCCCCGCCGTCACGATCGCCAAAGCCATGTGCGCCCCCAGATGCCCTGCCCGATGCCCTGACCGCAGGTTAGGCCGCCCCGCGCGGCGCTTCCAGCCTTGCCGCCCGTCCCGCCAACGAAAAACGCGCCCCGCAGGGCGCGCTTCGCGTGGGTTCCGGTGCGGATCGCGGTCAGACCATGCCGGTCGAGAGCCCGATGATCGCCGCCTGCGTGCGGTTCGTGGCCTTGAGCTTGGTAAAGACGGACCGGACATACATCTTCACCGTGACCTCGGTCAGGTTCAGCTCCTGCGCGATGTCCTTGTTGGTCTGCCCGTCGCAGATGCCGCGAAGCACCTGATGTTCGCGGCTGGACAGCTGCACCTCGGCCTGTTGCGGTTCGGCACGGCCCCGCCCGCGCACGAGGGTGGAGGGGAAATAGACCTCGCCCGCCGCGACGAAACGCAGCGCGGTGGCCAGAAGCTTGGGCGAGAGGGTCTTGGGCATGAAGCCCGATGCCCCCAGTTCGATCGCGCGCAGCGCCGCTTCCTGCCGCGCCTTGCCCGAGAACAGGACGACCCGCCCGCCCTTGTTCGCCTCGATCGCCCGCTCCAGCCCGCCCAGACCGCACATCCCCGGCATGTCGAGATCGAGAAGGACGACATCATAGGTCCCTTTCGCGGCGATCTTCTCGATCGCCTCGTCGAGCGACTCGGCGCGATCGGGAAGGAAGCCGCCGTCGGACTTCAGGTAGAGTTCGAGCGACTCCGCCAGCAGCTTGTGATCATCCGCGATGAGGACGGAGATGACGCCCGAAGACGCGTCGACGCTGCCTTGGCCCGTAATGTTCACTTTCTTCGCCCCTCGCCTAATATTCTCGGCCAAATGACCGTCCGCGACGCTAGGTCCGCAGGGCAGATTGTTCCATACGGGCATCGGGGTGGAACAGCAGCAGGAATGGCAGCTTGCAAGATACGAAAGGCTGCAACCTCTGGCAGAAATGCTGACGGATCTGCCTATGTTTTGCGCGGTGCGCGAGCGGCGGCGCGATTTCGGCGCGGCACCATTTGAGCAAATCTTCGCAATATGGTCAATTGCTCAACCCGTAAGAGCGACAGAAGCATCTTAATGAATGTGATTCTTCCCCCGCGGACAGGGACAAGGGCGCAAGCCGGCCCGTCCCCGCCTTACCGGCGCCCGTAGTAGAGGCCCACGACATGCTCGGCCTCGGCAAAGAACAGCCAGCGCGCGGCCAGCGCCCCCAGAAGATGCGACAGCGCGGCGGGCAGCACCGCCAGCCCCGCAGGCAGCAGCAGCGTGGCCAGCACGGGCCCCGCCGTCACCCCCGCCAGCGCGATCATCCGCAGCCGCGCGGCATGGCGGCGCCCGACGACATGGACCATCTCGCGCAGCAGGTAGTTCCCGCCGGTATGGGGCTGTTCGAAGACCGCGGGCGTCCCGATGCCCGTCAGCCCCGTGGCCGCGCCGAGCGTGACCCCCGCCCGCGCGAAGGCCCCGTCCCCGATGCGCCAGCCCAGAAGCAGAAGCCCGCCCAAGAGCGCCGAGGCCAGCGCCGCAAGCCCCCCTGCGCCGGCCAGCACCAGCCCGCCCGTCACGGCAAAGGACAGGAAGGTTGCAGGCACCGTCCAGTGATGCCAGCGCGGCACGGTCTTCAACTGGGCATAGATCATGGCCGTGCAGAGCACGGTGACGACGCAGCCTGCCGCCCCCGCCACCCCGAAGGCACGGCCGAGGCCAAGCCCCAGCCAGTCCGACAGCGCCTGCGGGGCAAGGAGCAGGAGCGTCACGACCGAGGCCCAGGCCTCGCGCGACAGCCAGCTTGACCGCCATTGCGTGAAGGCCCGCCACGCCCGCCGCGGCTTGCCGAGGTGGAAGGTGGAGGCCAGAAGCCCCGCCACCGCCAGCCCGTAGCCCAGACCCCAGAGGAAGAAGGCCGCCCAGCCCGTGGCCGCCACGACCCCCGCGCCGAGAAAGGCGAGAAAGCCGAAGCCCATGCCCGACAGCACGGTGAACAGGATGACGGAAGGCGCGGGATGCATCAGGTCTTTTCAAGCACGCGGTCAAGCCAGCCGACAAAGCCCGTCGCGCGGATGTCCAGAAGCGGGGCCAGAAGGCTGGCCTCCTCGGGCCGGTCCTTCCTGCGCGGGGGCAGGTAGCGGTTGACGGGTTTCGTGCCGAGGTCCGGCATCAGCGCCACCCCGCCCCGTTCGCGGCTCAGGCGGCTGACGTTGCTGTCGGGGTCGGCGAAATCGCCGAAATGCCGCGCGCCCGTCGGGCAGGTCCGCACGCAGGCGGGTTCGCGATCCTCCTCGGGCAGGTTTTCGTTATAGATGCGGTCGATGCAGAGGGTGCATTTCTTCATCACCCCCGCCGCCTGATCCAGTTCGCGCGCGCCGTAAGGGCAGGCCCATGCGCACAGGCCGCAGCCGATGCAGGCATCCTCGTTGACCAGCACGATGCCATCCTCGGTGCGCTTGTAGCTGGCGCCCGTGGGGCAGACGGTGACGCAGGGGGCGTCGTCGCAATGCAGGCAGGATCGCGGAAAGTTCACGATCTGTGCCGCATCCGTTTCATGCGGCGTGACCTGATAGGAATGGACGCGGTTCAGGAAGGTGCCCGATGGGTCCGCGCCGTAGGGGTCCTGATCCGAAAGGGCCGCGCCATAGCCCTGATCGTTCCAGCCCTTGCAGGCGGTGACGCAGGCATTGCAGCCCACGCAGGTGTCAAGGTCGATGACAAGGCCGAGCTTGCGGTCGGTGCGGGGGGGAAGGCAGGTCATGCGCTTCCCCCATGTGTCACGACAGTCGGGATGGCCCCGATGCCCCAAGCATCGGGGCGCACCCGCACCGCCCCCCCGGGGCGGGCGCACATATATGTGCACCCACCCCGCGGTGCGGGCGCGCCCCGACTGAAGCGTTGTTGCCTTGCCCCCATCACCGCCCCTCCCCCTTCGGCACGACCCTTGGCAGCACATCGAACTGCGGCTCGGCCCGCTCCCTCGGCCCTGCCCGTTCGATCCGGACCCGCAGGTCGAACCATGCCGCCTGCCCCGTGACGGGATCGCTGTTCGACCAGCGCCGCCCGTCGCCCCTTTCGGGCAGAAGCTCGGAAATCAGGTGGTTCAGCAGGAAGCCTTCCTTCGCCTCGGGCGCGCCCTCGTCCAGCGCCCATGCCCCCTTGCGCTTGCCGATGGCGTTCCATGTCCAGACCGTGTCGGGGTTCAGCGCCGCCATATGCGCGACAGGCACCACGATCTCGCCATGGGCCGAGGTGACGCGCGCGTAATCCCCTTCGGCAAAGCCCTGCGCCTGCCAGATCTTCGTCGGCAGATAGAGGAAAGTCTTCCCCCGTATCTGGCGCAGCCATGCGTTCTGCGACCCCCAGCTGTGATACATGTCCATCGGGCGCTGGGTCAGGGCGTGGACCGGATAGTCCGCCGCCATCTCCTCGCCAAAGGGCGGATACCACAGGGGCAGCGGGTCCATCGCCAGCTTCAGCCGGTCGCGCAGGTGATCGGGCGGTTGCAGGAAGCCCTGCCCCTCGGCCGCCAGCTGGAAGCGGCGCATCGGTTCGGACCAGATGGAAAAGAGATAGGGCTGCGGGGCTTCGTAGAAGGACGTCGCCACCGCCCAGTCCTGATAGGCGGCGTTCCACGGTTTGTAATAGCTCGCCCCTTCCGGCACATGGGCCTGATGGAAGCCGCCGTTTTCGATGTAACGCGCCAGCTGGTCGGGGTTCGGCTCGCCCCTGCCCGTCTTGGACCCGTCCGCGCCGCGCCAGCCGATCAGCGGCCCGACGCCGGGGCGGCGCTGGTGGTTCACGATGTAATCGGCGTAATCCCTGAACTTCGGGCTTCCGTCTTCCTTCACCATCCCCGGCAGGCCCAGCCGCGCGCCGAGGTCCAGCAGCACCGACTGGAAGCCCCGCACGTCACGGTCAGGCTCCACCACCGGCCAGCGGATGCTGTCCCCCGCCGCGTCGGGTTCGGAAATCGGGCGGTCCAGCAGGCTGATGCAGTCATGCCGTTCCAGATAGGTCGTGTCGGGCAGGATCAGGTCGGCATAGGCCACCATCTCGGACGCATAGGCATCGGAATAGATGATCCGCGGGATGAGGTATTCGCCATCCGGCCCCCTGTCGGTCAGCATCTCCATGACCTTGGCGGTGTTCATGGAGGAGTTCCACGCCATATTCGCCATGTAGAGGAACAGCGTGTCGATCCGGTAGGGATCGCCCGCATGGGCATTGGGGATGACCATGTGCATCATCCCGTGCGCGCTGAAGGGGTTCTCCCATGTGAACCCCTTGTCGATGCGCCACGGGGTGCCGTCCTCTTTCACGGCAAGGTTTTCGGGCCCCCGCACATAGCCCAGATGCGGGCCGGAAAGCGGCTTGCCCGGCGCTGCGATGAAGTTCGGGGTCGGGTGCGCCTCGACCGGCTTGGGATAGGGCGGCTTCAGCCGGTAGCCCCCCGGCACCTCGACCGCGCCGAGGATGATCTGCAAAAGATGCAGCGCGCGGGCGGTCTGGAAGCCGTTGGAATGGGCCGAAATCCCCCGCATGGCGTGAAAGCTGACAGGGCGGCCCGTCATGTGTTCGTGCCGGTCGCCGCGGAAATCGGTCCATGCGACGGGCAGGGTAAAGGCTTGGTCGAAGGCCGCCCGCGCCAATTCGGCCGCCAGCGCGCGGATGCGGGGCGCGGGGATGCCGCAGCGGTCGGCGACCGCCTCGGGCGCGTAGGCGTCGGACAGATAGCGTTCCGCCATGTGCTGGAACACGGTGCGATGCCCCTGCCAGACCGCGCCCAGATCGGGCTGCACCCCCTGCCCGTCCCAGGGCGCGGGCGCGCCCGTCCGGCGGTCGATCACGAAGGGCTGGCTTTCGGCATTCTTCAGGATCAGGCCCTTCTCCGGCCCTTCCGTCTCGTTCACCAAGAGGGGCGCGTTGGTCCAGCGGGCAAGGTAGTCGAGGTCGATCCTGCCCGCCTGCAGCAGGCAATGGATCAGGGACAGGATCAGCAGCCCGTCCGTGCCGGGCGTGATGCCATACCAGTCATCTGCCACGGCATTGTAGCCCGTGCGGATCGGGTTGACCGAGACGACCTTGCCGCCGCGCCCCTTCAGCTTGCCGATGCCGATCTTGATCGGGTTGCTGTCGTGATCTTCCGCCACGCCGAACAGGACGAACAGGTTTGTATGCGCCCAATCAGGCTGGCCAAATTCCCAGAACGCGCCCCCGATCGTGTAGATGCCCGCCGCCGCCATGTTGACCGAACAGAACCCGCCATGCGCGGCGTAGTTGGGCGTCCCGAACGCCTGCGCCCACCAGCCCGTCAGGGATTGCGACTGGTCGCGCCCCGTGAAGAAGGCCAGCTTTTCGGGGGCCGTCTCGCGCAGCGGCTTCATCCATGCCACCGCAGTGTCCAGCGCCTCGTCCCATGAAATCGGCTCGAAGGCCCCCGACCCGCGCGGCCCCACGCGGCGCAGCGGCGTCTGCAGGCGGCTGGGGGCCGTCACTTGCATGATGCCCGATGCCCCCTTGGCGCAAAGCACGCCCTTGTTCACCGGATGGTCGCGGTTGCCTTCGATATAGGTGACCTTGCCGCTTTTGAGGTGGACATTGATCCCGCAGCGGCAGGCGCACATGTAGCAGGTGGTCTTGCGGACCTCGTCCGACACCTTGGGCGATGTCTCGACCTTGGGCTGTCCCATCCGCTATCCCCCCGCCAGAAGCGCCAGCGCGTCACGGGCAATCTGCGCCTCTTCCGCGGCCGGAACTGTCCAGATTGCGACATCGGACCGAGGGGCATGCAGGCGCGTCGCATGGGCGGCGTTGGCCACAGGGTCCAGCGCCGCGCCCGTGAAGGAAAGGCCGTCCACGATCCCCGCGCGGACCACGGGATCGTTCTCGCCGATCCCGCCGGTGAAGGCCACGGCGTCCAGCCCCCCCATCGCCGCGATCAGGCTGCCCGCATGGCGCGTGGCCCAGTAGATGAAATGCCCGACGGCAAAGCGCGAGCGCTCCGTCCCCGCCGCATGCAGCGCCCGCATGTCCGACGCGCCGCCAAGGCCCAGCAGCCCGCTTTCGCGGTTGAGGATCTGCCTTGCCCCGTCGATCCCGAATTCCTCGGCCAGCCGCAGCACGGCATTGCCGTCGATCCCCCCCGCCCGCGTGCCCATCGTCAGCCCGTCCAGCGGCGAATAGCCCATGGTCGTGGCGACAGACCGCCCCTCGCGGATGGCGCAGGCCGACACGCCATTGCCCATGTGGAAGGCCAGCAGCCGCGCGGGCAGCGGCGCGCCCGTCAGCGCGGGCAGGCGCGCCACCAGTGCGGCATAGCTGATGCCGTGAAAGCCGTAGCGGCGGATGCCCAGCGCCTCGGCCCGTTCGGGCAGGGCGTAGCGGCGGGCGACATCGGGCATCGTCGCGTGAAAGGCGGTATCGAAACTCGCCGTCTGCGGAAGGTCGGGGACGAGGGCCGCCAGCGCGCGGATGGCCAGCAGCGCGGGCGGGTTGTGCAGGGGGGCCAGCGGCACGGCGGCGTCGATCCGCGCCAGCGTGTCGGGCGTCAGCAGGCAGGGTGCGGCAAGGTCCGGCCCGCCATGCACCACCCGATGCGCGGCCACCGTGACGCGCGAGAGGGCAACCCCCGCGCGGTCCAGTTCCGCCAGAACCGCCGCCATCGCGGCGGTATAGTCGGGTGCGGCGATCGGGGCCGCCCCGCCCGCGCCTTCCAGCCGCGCCGCGCCGCCGATCTCGGTCACGCGGGCGGCGGCGATCTGGGTCAGGTCGGGGGCAAAGGCCGCGACCTTGACGCTGGAGGATCCCGCATTGACCACCAGCACCGCCATCACAGCACCGCCTTGACCAGCCCGAGCGCTGCAAGAGCGGACAGCAAGCCTATGGCAAAACGGCGGAATTCCTGCGGATCGGTGGACAGGAAATGGCGGCTGCCCAGCCAGTTGCCAAGAAAGGTCAGCGGCAGGGCGATCAGCGCGGCAAGCCCCGTGTCCCATGTCACCAGCCCGTGCCACCAGTAAAGCGGCGCGGAATAGAGGTCGAGGATCGGGAAATAGGCGATCAGCGTTGCGCGAAAGACATTCGCCTGCATCGGCTGGGCGGCGAAGAAGGCCGCGACGGGCAAGCCCCCCATGCCCGGCGCATTGGCAAGACCCGACACGATCCCCATCCCGAAATTCGACGCGCCCCGCGCCTCGGCCCGCAGGCGCCAACCGGCCACCAGCACCGCGCACATGGCCAGCACATAGGCCGAAATCACCGCCCGCGCCGCATCCTCGGAAATGCCGGTCAGCAGCCATAGGCCCACGGGCAGGCCGATGGCAGCCCCTGCAAGCAGAAGCCAGACGCGCCGCCAGTCCACCTGCCCCGCGATGCCGCGCGCGGCCTGCGCGGACATCGCGGCCTCCAGCACCACCACGACGGCGACCATGTTCAGCGGGTTGGTCACAAGGCTCGACGCCGCGATGACCATGGCCGAGAAGCCGAAGCCCGAATAGCCGCGGATGAAGCCCGCGATCAGGATCGCGGCCGCCATCCAGACCGTCCCCGCAAGGGACAGGTCGAAGGGCATGTCAGACGACCTGCGGGCGCATGTCGGCGGGATCGATCCCCGCCACGGCGACGGGCTTCTTCATCGCGTCGCGGCGGAAGGGTTCGCCCAGTTCCTGATTGATCAGCGCCTCGATCAGAGTGGTCTTGCCATGGGTCATCTGGTCGTCGATGGCACGCGCCAGCGCGTCGCGCAGCCCCTCCATCGTGCGGGCCTGAACCCCTTGCAGGCCGCAGGCCCGCGCGATGCCCGCGTAACTCACCTGCGTGTCCAGTTCGGTGCCGACGAAATTGTCGTCGAACCAGAGGGTGGAGTTCCGCTTTTCCGCCCCCCACTGGTAGTTGCGGAAGACGACCATGGTGATGGCGGGCCATTCGGGACGGCCGATGGCGGTCAGTTCCGTCACCGCGATGCCAAAGGCACCGTCGCCCGCAAAGCCCACCACGGGCACATCGGGGCAGCCGATCTTGGCGCCCACGATCGACGGCAGGCCATAGCCGCAGGGGCCGAACAGACCGGGGGCGAGGTATTTGCGCCCCGCTTCAAAGGTCGGATAGGCATTGCCGATGGCGCAGTTGTTGCCGATGTCGCTGGAAATGATCGCATCCTTGGGCAGGGCCGACTGGATCGCGCGCCAGGCCATGCGGGGGCTCATCCAGTCCGGCTTGGCGGCGCGGGCGCGTTCGTTCCAGTTGGTGCCGGGATCGTCATCCTCGTGGTCCATGCTGGCCAGCTGCTGCGCCCAGCGCGACTTGGTCGTGGCGATCAGCGCCTTGCGTTCGGCGCGGCCCGCATCGCCCGCCGTGGGCGAGAGTTTCGACAGGATGCCTTCGGCGACCTTTTTCGCATCGCCCACGATGCCGACCGTGACCTTCTTCGTCAGGCCGATCCGGTCGGGGTTGATGTCGATCTGGATGATCTTGGCCTCTTTCGGCCAGTAATCCAGCCCGTAGCCCGGCAGGGTCGAGAAGGGGTTGAGCCGCGTGCCCAGCGCCAGCACCACATCGGCCTGACGGATCAGCTCCATCCCCGCCTTGGACCCGTTATAGCCCAAGGGGCCGGCAAACAGCGGGTGCGATCCGGGGAAGGCGTCATTGTGCTGGTAGCCCACGCAGACGGGGGCATCCAGACGTTCGGCCAGTTTCATGGAGGCAGGGATCGCCCCCCCGATGACCACGCCCGCGCCGTTCAGGATGACGGGGAATTTCGCGGAAGACAGCAGCGCCGCGGCTTCGGCAATCGCGGCCTCGCCCCCGTTCGGGCGTTCGAAATCGATGATCGGCGGCAGGTCGATATCGACGACCTGCGTGAAGTAGTCGCGCGGGAAGTTGATCTGCGCGGGGGCGGAGTTGCGCTTGGCCTGCGTGATGACGCGGTTCAGCACCTCGGCCACGCGCGAGGGGTCGCGCACCTCTTCCTGATAGCAGACCATGTCCTTGAAGAGCGCCATCTGTTCGACTTCCTGAAAGCCGCCCTGACCGATGGTCTTGTTGGCGGCCTGCGGGGTGACCAGCAGCAGCGGCGTGTGGTTCCAGTAGGCGGTCTT
>JBEEOG010000246.1:0-6360 GCA_041191745.1 Pseudomonadota bacterium
GACGGTCTGCAGTCGCCCCTGCGCCGCGCGCTCGCGGGCAAGGTCGTGCCCTTCTTCACCCATCAGGTCGCGTGGCGCGCGCTGGTGCCCTGCGACCCGTCCGAACCGGCGCAGGCCGAGGTGCATATGGGCGCGGGGCGGCATCTGGTGACCTATCCGCTGCGCGGCGGGCGGCTGCGCAACATCGTCGCGGTCGAGGAGCGGCGGCGCTGGGTCGAGGAGGGCTGGTCGCTGCGCGACGATCCGGTGGAATTGCGGCTGGCCTTCGAAAGCTTTTCCCCCCGCGTGCGCGGCTGGCTGGAACAGGTGCAGGATGTCTGGCTGTGGGGGCTCTTCCGCCACGATGTCGCGCGGGAGTGGTTCCGCATCCTGCCGCAGGGGGCGGTGGCGCTCTTGGGCGATGCCGCGCATCCGACGCTGCCCTTTCTGGCGCAGGGGGCGAACATGGCGCTCGAGGATGCCTTCGTCCTTGCCCGCAGTCTGGCCGAGACCGACAGCATCGCGGCAGGGCTTGCCGCCTATCAGGCCGCGCGCGCCGACCGTTGCCGCCGGATCGTGGCCGCCGCCACTGCCAATGCGCGCAACTACCACCTGTCGGGGCCGCTGCGCGGCATTGCCCATGCGGGGCTGCGGCTGGGCGGCAGGATCGCCCCCGGACTGGCGCTGCGGAAGTTCGACTGGCTTTACGGGCATGACGTCACGGCCTGAGCGTCTGGCCGCTTGCCAGAGCGTCGCCTGCCATGCCACCCATGGCGCATGCCGCCCGACCACCCCCCGATGCAGTCCCCGCTGAAAGGCGTTCTCTTCGTCTCGGCCGCCGTCTTTCTGTTCGCGGCGGGGGATACGACGGCCAAGGTGTTGTACCAGACCTGGAACATCCCGCTGATGCTGGCGGTGCGCTATGCGCTGAACGCGGCGCTGCTGCTGGCCATCCTGTGGCCGCGTTACGGGACGGCGCTCTTGCGCGTGAACCGTCCGGGTCTTGTCGCGGTCAGGGCGGGGGTGCTGGGCGTGGGTTCGGTCCTGTTCGGCCTTGCGCTGCAGCGCATGCCCGTGGGCGAGACGGTGGCGATCAACTACCTTGCGCCCTTCCTTGTCATGCTGCTGGCGGTGCCGCTCTTGGGCGAGAGGGTCGGGCGCTGGGGCTGGATCGCGGCGGCGGGGGGCTTCGTCGGCGTCCTGCTGATCGTGCGGCCGGGGGGCGGGCTCGATCCCTTGGGCGTGGTCTTTGCGCTGCTGACGGCGCTGGCCACGGTCGGCTACCACCTGCTGACGCGCTTGCTTGCCCGCAGCGAATCCACCGTGGCGATGCTGGTCTGGACGGCGATCCTCGGCACGCTGGGCTATGGGGCGACCCTGCCATGGACGCTGCATGGCCCCGTGCCGGACCTCTCCGACCTCCTGTTGATCGGGATCCTCGCCGTCACGTCGACCTTCGGGCATTTCCTGTTCACGGCCGGCTACCGCGAGGCGCCGGCCTCCTACCTCGCCCCCGTCAACTACCTGCATATCGTCTGGGCGACGCTTCTGGGCTGGGCGGTCTTTGCCCATGTGCCCGACGCGCTGACCGTGGCGGGGATGGCCGCCGTTCTGGCCTCGGGCGCGCTGGTGGCGCTGCGCCCCGTGCCGCCCGCGCTTCAGGCGGCGAGTTCGACCCAGACCGGCACGTGATCGGAGGGTTTTTCCAAACCCCTGACCGCCTTGTCGATGCCCGCGCCCGTCATCAGGTCGGCGCATTGCGGCGAGAGCAGCAGGTGGTCGATGCGGATGCCGTTGTTCCGGTCCCACGCGCCCGCCTGATAGTCCCAGAAGCTGTAGAATCCCCCGCGCGGTTCGCGCGCGCGGAAGGCATCGGTCAGGCCGAGGTTCACGATCCGCCGGAACGCGGCGCGGCTTTCGGGCAAAAACAGCGCATCCGTCACCCAGGCGTCGGGCTTGGCCGCATCCTGCGGTTCGGGGATCACGTTGTAATCGCCGCAGAAGGCAAGCGGCTCTTCGGTGGCCAGCAGGTCGCGCACCCGCGCCTCCATCCGCGCCATCCACGCAAGCTTGTAGTCATATTTCGGCCCCGGCGCGGGGTTGCCGTTGGGCAGGTAGAGGCCACAGACGCGGATCGCGCGGGCCTCGCCGATCACCGTCGCCTCCATCCAGCGGGCCTGTTCGTCCGCCGGATCGCCCGGCAGGCCGCGCACAACATCCTCGAGCGGCAGGCGCGACAGGATCGCCACGCCGTTGAACCCCTTCTGCCCGTGGGTTTCGACGCGATAGCCCATCTCCTCGAAGATCTCGCGCGGGAAGGCCTCGTCGACCGACTTGATCTCCTGCAGGCAGACGACATCGGGCTTGGCCTCGGCCAGCCAGAGGGGCAGCGCCTCGATCCGTGCCTTGATCCCGTTGATGTTGAAGGTGGCGAGTTTCATGGGCGCTCTCCGCTTGGCCCCTCGTTCTAGGACAGGGGACGGGCGGGGCACAAGTCAGGCGCTTTGCGCCTGCGCCCCCCGCGCCGCCGCAAGCCAGAGCATGTCGATCCGTCGCAGCGCGGCAGGGTCGAAGCGGTGGGCTTCCTCCCAGTAGCGGCCGGACGGCACGCGGTAGCCAAGGTCGTCCTCCTGCCGCAGCGCCAGATCGGCAAGGCGGATGTCGAAGGGCAGGGGCCGCGCGCGCGCCGCGGCGGCGCGGGCGGCGCGGGGATAGACCAGACGCGATGGGCCGTTCGACAGGTTGACCATGGCGCAGCCTTCCATCGCGGCAAGGATCATCAGGCGGGCCGACTTCGCCTCGAGCGATTGCAGCGTGATGTCGGGGCGCAGCGGATCGGCGGTGCCCGCGCCATAGAAATGCGTCCGCCCCGCCGGATAGTGCATGTCGCAGCCGAAGACGGCGATCACGCGGGGCCGCAGCGCGGAGAGCGCCCAGTATCCCGCCGTGAAGGCCATCGTGCCGCCCGCATAGACGAAGCCGCCGAAGGCGTTCTGGGCGGGCACGAAATCCTCTTGCGTCACCGCGGTCTGGCCCGCTGCGGGGACGGGGCGGCGTTCGGCGGGAAAGTCCCACGGATAGACGTGATGCGTCCAGTCGGGGCGGATCATATGGGCATTGTTGATCGCCACCACCGCATCGAACGGTGCGCGCGGCCAGTCGCGCGCCAGTACGGCCATCGGCGCGGAGCCGAGCATCAGAACGCAATCCATGATGCGAATTTCCCTTCGTCCAACAAGGCAAAGGGTAGCGCGCCCGTGCCCCTTCGCCAGTGCGGCGGGGCGGAAATCGCAGGCTGGGGGATCAGATCGAGAAGGATGTCCCGCAGCCGCAGCTGGACGAGGCATTGGGGTTTTCGATGACGAAGCGCGCGCCGATCAGCTCTTCCGAGAAGTCGATGACGGCGTTCTGCAGGAAGGGCAGCGAGACCGCATCGACCAGCACGCGCGCGCCGTCCTTTTCCAGCACCAGATCGTCGGCGGCGGGATCGTCAAGGCGGATGTCGTACTGGAAGCCCGAGCATCCCCCCCCTTCGACCGCGACGCGCAGGGCCTTCACCTCGCCCGTCGCCTCGCAGATTTCCTTCAGCCGCGCGAAGGCGCGGTCGGTGACGCGGGGGGGCAGGGCAAGGTCCATGACGAAAATCCGTGGTCCTGAAGGGACAAACCCAATATAGGCTTGAAGAAAAGACACAACAAGCACAGGCAGACAGAATGCTCGCCCCCTTTGCCTGCCAGCCCGACGCCTCGCGCGGGCGGCTGTATCCGGAACGGATGTCCTCCTTCCGCTCTCCCTTCCAGCGCGACCGCGACCGGATCATCCATTCCTCGGCCTTCCGGCGGCTGAAGCACAAGACGCAGGTTTTTGTCGAACACGAGGGCGACTATTACCGCACCCGCCTGACCCATTCGATCGAGGTGGCGCAGGTCGCGCGCACCATCGCGGGCGTGCTTGGCCTGAACACCGATCTGGCCGAGGCGATCGCGCTGGCCCATGACCTTGGCCATACGCCTTTCGGCCATACGGGCGAGGATGCGCTGGGGCTGCTGATGGAGCCCTATGGCGGCTTCGACCACAACGCGCAGGCGCTCAGGATCGTGACGCGGCTGGAACGGCATTACGCCGATTTCGACGGGCTGAACCTGACATGGGAGGCGCTGGAAGGGATCGCCAAGCACAACGGCCCCGTCACCGGACCCAATGCCGACAAAAAACATGACGGCCCCTTGCCCTATGCGCTGGCCGAGGTGAACGCGATGTGGGATCTGGAACTGTCCACCCATGCGAGCGCCGAGGCGCAGGTGGCCGCCATCGCCGATGACGTGGCCTATTCCCACCACGACCTGCATGACGGCCTGCGCTCGGGGCTGTTCACGGAAGACGATCTGATGGCGCTTCCCGTGACAGGCCCCGCCTTCGAGGAGGTGGACCGCCTCTATCCGGGGCTCGAGAAGATGCGCCGCCGGCACGAGGCGCTCCGCCGCGTCTTCGGGCGTATGGTCGAGGATGTGATCGCCGTGGCGCAGAACCGCCTGACCTCGGCCCAGCCGAAATCGGTGGATGACATCCGCCATATGGGCACGACGGTAATCCGATTCTCCAAGCCGCTCTATCAGGAACTGAAGGCGATCCGGTCCTTCCTCTTCCACCGCATGTACCGCGCGCCCAGCGTGATGGCGGAACGCGCCAAGGTGACAAAGGTCGTGAACGAGCTTTTCCCGCTGTTCATGCGCCAGCCCGACCTTCTGCCCGCCGAATGGCGCGACGACATCCTTGCCGCGCGGGACGAGGTGACGCTGGCGCGGATCGTGGCGGATTACGTCGCGGGGATGACCGACCGTTTCGCGCTGCAGGAACACCAGCGGCTTCTCGGCTAGCGGGCGCGGTTTTCTGCGAAAACCGCGCGCGGTCAGGACTTCCGCGCCGCCCAGAGCCAGACCCCCACCAGCCCCGCCGACAGGATCGCGTTCCACGACGCCATCGAGATCCCCCACATCGCCCAGGCGATCTCGTCGCAGCGCACCACCGGCGCGGCGAGGATCTGGTCCAGCAGGGCGGCGGGGTCCATCCCGCCGATCGGGCCGGACGAACAGGTGCTTGGCCCCTGCCACCAGCGCTGCTCCACCCCCGTGTGATAGACCCCCACCCCCGCCGTCGCCGCCGCCGCCAGCGCGCCGAGAAGCGGCATCAGCGGGCCGCGCAGGGCAAGGGCGAGCGCCCCGATCAGGATCGCCGCGCCATGCGGCCAGCGCGCCCAGAGGCACAGCTTGCAGGGCGCGAGCCCGCCCAGATACTGGAAGGCGAAGGCCCCGCCCAGAAGGGCGGCCGATCCTGCCGTGGCGAAAAGAACCAGTTGGTTGCGCGTCAAGTCCATCCCTCACCCAGCCTGCAGAACGACCACGGCCGCGATGGCCAGAACCAGCACCGCCGCCACGACCCACAGCGCGCGGCTTTCGAGGAAGGCCGTGATCCTGAGCCCGTGGCGGCGCAGCAGATAGGCCATCAGGTAGAACCGTCCGCCCCGCGCCACGATGGCCGAGAGGATGAACAGTTTCAGATCGAACGCAACCACGCCTGACAGGATCGTGACAACCTTCATCGGGGGCAGATGGGCAAGGCCCGATGTCACCAGCATCAGAAGGATCGCGGCATCGCCCGTCTCTCCCCGCAGCGCGTCGAAGGCCTCGAGCTTGCCCCAGAAGCGCAGCACGGGTTCGGCCACGGCATCGAACAGCCAGTAGCCGATGGCCCAGCCGAACACCCCGCCCAGCACCGACGCGACCGAGGCGATGAGCGCATAGCGCAGCGCGCGGTCGGGCCGCGACAGGCACATGGGCAGGAACAGCACATCCGCCGGAACCGGAAAGACCGAACTTTCCACGAAGGACACCGCGCCGAGCGCCGCCCCCGCGTGGCGGCCCCCCGCCTGACGCAGGGTCCAGTGATAGAGGCGGCGGAACATCGGCGGGCCTTTCCTTCGGGCCCCGTGGGACCATGCGGCGCGGGCGGCGTCAAGCCGTGATGGCGCCGCATCCTTGCCCGCGGCATCCGCGACGCGCCGTGGCGCCCGCTTCCGACCGGACGGCGCAGGGGCCCTTGTCGCGCAATGCGATGCCCCTGCCGCGCCGCAGGCTCTAGGTTGACGATGCGCGGGCAGGGGGGTAGACCCTGCCCACGGGGCCCGAGTGGCGGAATGGTAGACGCAGCGGATTCAAAATCCGTCGCCGCAAGGCATGTCGGTTCGAGTCCGACCTTGGGCACCACCCCTTCATCAATGCAAGGAACGGGGCCGCGTGCCGGCGCGTTGGCCTGCCATTCCCGATGGAGGCCCGAATGGAACTGTCCCTTGCGATCCTTGTGTTTCTGGTCCTGCTGGCCATC
>JBEEOG010000247.1:0-8305 GCA_041191745.1 Pseudomonadota bacterium
GTGGATGTCGTAAAGGCGTGTGGCCAGCATGACGGTCCCCCCTTTTGCCCCATCAAGGCGGGGCGGGGGGCGTTTGGTCAATCCCGCAGTTCCTGCACCCTGAAATCGCGCAGGATGCCGCGGGTGGCGGCGAACCATGCGCTGTCGCGGGTGCGGGCCTGATGCGCGTCAAAGGCCGCGCGGTCGCGGAAGCTTTCGACCACGTCGAAGATCATGGGATCGTCGGTGTCGTCGATGGTGAAGGACAGGCAGCCGGCTTCGGCCCGCGTGGCGGCGACATGGGCCGCGCAATGGGCCAGCACCGCCGTCCGTTCAGCCTCGGTCACGCAGACAAGGCGGCCCGACAGCCGGATCATTCCAGTTCGATGGTCCCCGGGGGTTTCGACGTGCAATCATAGAAGACGCGGTTGACGCCCTGCACCTCGTTGATGATCCGCGTGGCGGTCTCGCCGAGGAAGTCGTGGGTAAAGGGGTAGTAATCCGCCGTCATCCCATCGACCGAGGTGACGGCGCGCAGCGCCAGCGCGTAGTCATAGGTGCGCCCGTCGCCCATCACGCCCACGGTCCGCATCGGCAGGATCGCGGCAAAGGCCTGCCAGATCTCGTCATAAAGCCCGTGCTTCCTGATCTGGTCGATATAGACCGCATCGGCGCGGCGCAGGATGTCGAGCTTTTCGCGCGTGATCTCTCCGGGGCAGCGGATAGCAAGGCCCGGGCCGGGGAAGGGGTGGCGGCCGATGAAGGCATCGGGCAGGCCCAGTTCGCGCCCCAAGGCGCGGACCTCGTCCTTGAAGAGTTCCCGCAGCGGTTCGACGAGCTTCATGCCCATCTTTTCCGGCAGGCCGCCCACGTTGTGGTGGCTCTTGATCGTGACGGAAGGCCCGCCCGAGAAGCTGACGCTTTCGATCACGTCGGGATAGAGCGTGCCCTGTGCAAGGAAGGTGGCCCCCCCCACGGATTTCGCGTGCTTCTCGAATACCTCGATGAAGAGGCGGCCGATCGTCTTGCGCTTCACCTCGGGGTCGGAAACCCCTTCCAGCGCGCCGAGGAAGAGGTCGCTTTCATCGGCATGGATCAGCGGCATGTTGTAATGGTCGCGGAACATGGTGACGACCTGTTCCGCCTCTCCCAGCCTGAGCAGGCCGTGATCGACGAAAACGCAGGTCAGCTGGTCGCCGATGGCTTCATGGATCAGCACGGCGGCGACCGAGGAATCGACCCCGCCCGACAGGCCGCAGATCACCTTCTGGTCGCCCACCTGTTCGCGGATCTTGCGGATCGCTTCCTCGCGGTAGGCACCCATCGTCCAATCGCCCTTGAACCCGGCGAGGCGGATGAAGTTTTCGTAAAGCTTCGCGCCCTTGGGGGTGTGGTGCACCTCGGGGTGGAACTGGACCGCGTAGAAATGGCGTTCGGGATGCGCGGTGATGGCGAAGGGGGCGTTGGGCGAGGTGCCCAGCACTTGGAATCCGGAGGCGATTTCAGAGACATGGTCGCCGTGGCTCATCCAGACCTGTTCGCGCCCGCCATGGCCGTCGTCAGTGTCGAACCAGCCCGACAGGATCGGGTGCGTGGTAGGGGTGGGCGTCACATAGGCCCGCCCGAATTCGGCGGTGCCGTGGCCGCGTTCCACCTTGCCGCCCAGGCAATGCATCATGACCTGCTGGCCGTAGCAGATGCCGAGGATTGGGACGCCGAGATCGAAGACGCCCGCGGGCGGCATAGGCGCGCCCTCGGCAAAGACCGAGGCGGGGCCGCCGGAGAAGATCACCGCCTTCGGCGCGAAATCCCGCAGGAAGGCGTCGTCCACCTTGTTGAAGGGATGGATCTCGCAATAGACGCTCAACTCGCGTAGGCGCCGCGCGATCAGCTGCGTTACCTGTGAGCCGAAGTCGATGATGAGGAGGCGGTCGTGTGCGGTGCTCTGGGTCATGCGCCCGCATAGGATGAAGCGGGCAAATCTTCAAGTGGGCAAGGGTGGCGGCAGCGGGGGGCCAGCCCCCCGCACCCCCCGGGATATTTGGGCAGAGAAAACGGGCAAAAGGTGTCGCTTCCGCCCGCAGGCCATGTCGCTTTTGCGCGTCAAGCGCCGTATCCGGTCGGCGGGACGTCCCGCATCTGGCGCATAAGCGAACAAACACCGCGCGCGTTGCGCGGGTCTTGATCTTCAGGAGATGACGATGGGCGACATGGATGTTGCAGGCGGACGCAGGGTGCGGGGCGGCGGCGGTTCGGCACGGCGGGCGGAACGCACGGCGGTCAGCCTCGAGACGGCGAAATTCATCCAGCGCAACATCCCGAACTTCGAGATCCTGAACGAAGAGGCGCTCCAGATCATCGAATGGAACGCCGAGACGGTGCTGGAAGAGATCGGCGTCAATTTCGTCGAGAACCCCGACGCGCTGAAGCGCTGGAAGGATGCCGGCGCCGACGTGCAGGGCGAACGCGTCCGCATCCCGCGCGGTCTGGCGCGCAAGCTGTGTTCCACCGCGCCCTCGCACTTCACCCAGCACGCGCGCAACCCCGCGCGCAACGTCGATATCGGCGGGCGCAATCTGGTGCTGGCCCCCGTCTACGGCCCGCCCTTCGTGCGCGATCTGGAAGGCGGCCGCCGCTATGCGACGATCGAGGATTTCCGCAATTTCGTAAAGCTCGGCTACATGTCCAAGTGGCTGCACCATTCGGGCGGCACGGTCTGCGAACCCACCGACATCGCGGTGAACAAGCGCCATCTCGACATGCTGCACGCGCATATGACGCTGTCGGACAAGCCCTATATGGGGTCGGTGACCGAGCCCAGCCGCGCCGAGGATTCGGTCGAGATGTCGAAGATCCTGTTCGGGTCGGATTTCGTCGACCAGAACACGGTGATGACCTCGCTCATCAACATCAACAGCCCGCTCACCTTTGACGGGATCATGATGGGCGCGCTGGAGGTCTATGCCAAGGCCAACCAGGCGGCGATCATCTCGCCCTTCATCGTGGGCGGCGCGATGGCGCCCGTCACGGTGGCGGGCACGCTCACGCAGGTGCTGGCCGAGGTGCTGGCGGGCGTGGCCTATTCCCAGCTGATCCGCGCCGGCGCGCCGGTGATCTTCGGGGCCTTCGTGACCTCGATCGACATGAATTCGGGCGCGCCGACCTTCGGCACGCCCGAGGCCAGCCACATCACCTATGGCGCGGGGCAACTGGCGCGCCGTCTGGGGCTGCCCTACCGTTCGGGCGGGGCCTTCTGCGGCTCGAAGCTTCCCGACGCGCAGGCGGCCTATGAATCGGCCAACAGCCTGAACATGGCGCTGCTGTCGGGCGTGAACTTCATGCTGCATGCCTGCGGCTGGCTGGAAGGGGGGCTTGTCTCCTCTTATGAGAAATTCGTGATGGATGCCGATCAGTTGGGCACGCTGCACCATCTGGCGCAGGGCATCCACATGGATGCGAACGGGCAGGGGATGGACGCCATCCGCGAGGTGGGCCCGGGTGGCCATTACCTCGGCTGCGACCATACGCAGGGCAACTTCAAGTCGGCCTTCTGGCGGTCGGACCTGCTGGACTACAAGCCCTTCGAGACCTGGTTCGAGGAAGGCGCGCGCGACACGCAGGCGCTGGCCGCCGAGCGGGTGAAGAAGCAGCTGGGCGATTACCAGCAGCCCGCGCTGGACGAGGGCATCCGCGAAGCGCTGGACGCATACGTGGCCAAGCGCAAGTCCGAGATGCCCGACGCCTTCGTCTGATCGGGGGGCCATCCGGCCCGAAGGAAAAAGGCCCGCACCCTGCCGGTGCGGGCCTTTCTCATGCGTCCTGATGCCGCGCCAGCGCCATTTCGAACAGCAGCGCGGTCAGCAGGTCGACATGCCGCACGGCCGACCACAGGCCCGATCCGGCCAGCCGGTCGCCTTCGGCCCGCGCCTCGGCCGCGCGCAGCCAGAGCAGGGCATCGGTCTGCGGCACGCCTTCGGGCATCAGGCGGGGCAGGCCACGCTCGCGCCGGTAATCCTGCAGCGCGAGGCGGGCCGCGCGCATCAGGAGACGGGGGCGGCGCAGGCGGGCGGGGCTGTCGGATCGGTCGAACATCTGGCACCTGTCATTGGGACGCGGGAAGCCTAGTCCGATACAACCCTGCGTTGCGCTTCGTGCCGTTCCAGCGTGCGCCGCCTTTGCGTTTCTTTAGACACCGGAAAGAATTATGGCACTATCGCCACAAGTTAACGGGTGGGTAAGAAATGCACGCACAGGTTGAACAACGACCCGACAGGCAGCGAACCCCCATGATGACGGCGGCGACGATACGGAATGTTCCACAGACCGACACGCTGCTTCCCGTCAGCCGACTGCCGGACTGGCTGCCGCTCGCGCTCAGCGCCTATCTTGTCCATACCGAGGGCGGGATGTCTCTGCGCGAGGTCGCCCGCCAGCGGGGATGCCACGCCTCCACCGTCCTCAGACAGGTGCGCCGCTACGAGAACCGGCGCGACGACCCGCTGGTGGACGAGGCGCTGGCCGCCCTTTCCCTGCGGCACGGGGGCAGCGCAGGTCCAGATCGGCAGGAGGATGCCATGACCGCCCATATCCCGCAGGCGCAGGTTTCGGATGCGCTGCACTTTCCCGAGGCGGCCATCCTGGCCGAGGCGCGGCGCATCCTGCCGCATCTGTGCGAGCGCGGCACGGTTCTGGCCATCGCGCAGGACATGGACCGCGCCGCCGTGCTGCGCGAAGGCGCGGGCGGGACGGAACGGCTGTGCATCGTGGACCGCGGTCTGGCGCAGGTCTTCGCGCTGCGCGACTGGATCGCCTGCCAGCGGCAGGGGCGGGTGACGAGCTATGCCATCACCCCCGCCGGACGCGCCGCCCTGCGCCGGATGGAGGCCGCGCGGCGCGGCAGCGACAACGCCTTCGGCGACCAGCAGCGCGAGATGGAAGAGCGCGACGAGGCCGGCGGCGACGGGCCGCGCCGGCTGCGCTACAACGCCGCCGAAAGCCCCGTCTCGGTTCTGGCGCGCAAGCGCGACAAGGGCGGCAAGCCCTATCTGGAACATGACCTCGTGCGCGCGGCGGAACAGTTGCGGATCGATTTCGAGGCCGCGCAGATGGGCCCGCGCATCGCGCAGAACTGGGACCGCTTCCTGACGGGCGGGGATCGCGGCGGCTACCGCGCCGATTCGGGGCTGGCCGAAGGGCCGCGCGCGGCGCGCGACCGCGTGGCGGCGGCGCTCAAGGATCTGGGGCCCGGACTGGGGGATGTGGTCCTGCGCTGCTGCTGCTTCCTCGAGGGGCTCGAGACGGCGGAGCGCCGGATGGGCTGGGCGGCGCGGTCGGGCAAGATCGTGCTGCGGATCGCGCTGCAGCGGCTGAAGCGGCATTATGACGAGGTCTATGGCCCGTCGGGGCCGCGCTTCGGCTAGGCCCCGATCCCCTTGGCGATCAGCGAGACGGAGACCACCGCAAGCCAGAGCGCGGCGATCCGGCGCAGAAGCGGCACACCGGCGCCGCCGCGCGCGCCGGTCCGCGCGACCACCGCGCCAAAGCCCGCCCAGGCCGCCGCCACCAAGACGATCTGCCCGGCAAACAGGCCAATGTTGAAGGCAAGCTGCGTGGGCGAGGGCAGGAGCACCAGCCCGAAGAGCAGCGCCTTGGGGTTCAGCAGCGTGGTGACGAAGACATTGCCCGCCGTCACGCTGCGCGCACCGCCCGGCGTGGTGGCGGGCAGCCGCCACAGGCGCAGCGCCAGCCACGCCACCCACAGGCCCGCCAGCACCGCGACCACCGCGCGCAGCACGGGCAGCGCGGCCAGAACCTGCCCGCCCGCGACGGCAAGGGGCAGGGTGGTCGCCAGATAGCCCAGAAGCTCCGCCGGGATCAGCCGCAGCGCACCCGTCCAGCCGCGTTCCGAACCCGCCACGAAGAGCAGCGTGTTCGTCGGCCCCGGGGTGAGCAAGAGCGCGAGGATGGCAAGGGTCAGTTCCGGCGTGGTCATCGGCAACGGCTCCTGAAGGCGGGTCGGGCCACCTTCGCCGCAGGCACTGCCCCTGCCCATGACATAGGTCAAGGTATCGCGTCATGCACGCCGCGCAACGGGGCGCGCCATCGCCGCGCGTTGCACGGGGCGGCCATTCGGCCTATGTCTGCGGGAACGTCCCAAGGGAGGATGCCCGTTGCGCGACCTGAAGCTTCCTGACCAGCGCCACCCCGAAAAGGCGCACCGCCCCGACAATGCCCAGCCGAAGAAGCCGGACTGGATCCGTGTCAAGGCCCCGACCAGCGAGGGCTACAAGAAGACGCGCGACATCCTGAAGGAAAAGAAGCTCGTCACCGTCTGCGAGGAGGCGGGCTGCCCGAATGTCGGCGAATGCTGGTCGCAGGGCCATGCCACCATGATGATCATGGGCGAGATCTGCACGCGGGGCTGCACCTTCTGCAACGTGGCCACCGGCAAGCCCCAGACGCTGGATGCCTTCGAGCCGGGGCGCGTGGCCCATGCGGTGGCCGAACTGGGGCTGTCGCATGTCGTCATCACCAGCGTCGACCGCGACGATCTGGAGGATGGCGGGGCCGAGCATTTCGCCCAGACGATCCGCGCGATCCGCCACCGCGCGCCCGCCACCACGATCGAGATCCTGACCCCCGACTTCCTGAAATGCGCCCCCGCCGCGCTGGAAAAGGTGGTGGAGGCGCGACCCGACGTGTTCAACCACAACCTCGAGACCGTCCCCGGCCTCTATCCCGAGGTGCGGCCCGGCGCGCGCTATTTCCATTCGCTGCGGCTGTTGCAGCGGGTCAAGGAACTCGACCCCATGATGTTCACCAAATCGGGCATCATGGTGGGTCTGGGCGAGGACCGGCAGGCCGTGCATCAGGTGATGGACGACATGCGCGCGGCGGATGTGGATTTCCTGACCATCGGGCAATACCTGCAACCCACGCCCAAGCACCACCGCGTGGACCGCTTCGTGACGCCCGACGAATTCAAAGCCTATGAGACGGCCGCCTATGGCAAGGGCTTCCTGATGGTCTCGGCCACACCCCTGACGCGGTCCTCCTATCATGCGGGCGACGATTTCGAACGGCTGCGCGCGGCGCGGCGGGCGAAGCTTGGCCGCGTCTGAGGGGGCGTCCGCCGGGGGGCGGGTCAGAACCGGATGCCGACCGACAGGTCGTAGAGCACGGGGCTGCGGTTGCTGTCGGTGATGCCGAGCTGGCCGTAGGCTCCGCTGCCGAAGCGGTACTCCATGCTCGCCCCGACAAGGTTCGACGTCACGCCCGCCTGCTTGACGCGCCCGATATCGCCGCCCACGGTCAGGCTGTCGGACAGGTGGTAATCGACCGAGGCCTGGACGCTGTCGGCCCGCGCGACGGCGCGCTGCCAGCCCATATAGGCCCCCAGATCGACCTGACCGAAGCTTTGCGTCAGCCCGAGCGTGCCGCCCGTGCGCCCGCTGTCGCTGCCGAATTCCAGCATGCCTTCGACCGTGCCCTGACCCAGCGCATAGGCGCCCGCGGCTTCGACGACCACGCCCGACAGGTCCTGCACCTTGAGCGCCGACACGCCGTAGCGCAGCGCGCCCGCCTCGGCCGAGAAGCGCAGGCCATAGGCCTGCGCGTCGCGGTTGCGGGCGATGGTGCCCGTAACGGGCGGCATCAGCCCGTCGAGCGCGTCATCCACCTGCCCGTTGCCCGCAAAGGAGGGGCGGTTGACCAGCACCTCGCCGATGCTTTCGGGCAGGCCCACGGCCAGTTCGCCGAAGCCGAAGGACAGGACCGCGGCCGCGATGAAGCGCGTCGCATCCTCGCCTTCCGACAGGTTGTAGGCCGAGGTCAGGCCCAGATCGAAGCCAAGGCCCACGGCACCCGCACCCGCGCCGCGATGGGACAGGCCCAGATCGCCGTTCAGGACCAGATCGGACCTGTCACCGCTGCGGAGATATTCCAGTTCGAACGCGCCGCGCGGGCCAGTGGGGTCGTCCTGCGCGACGGCGGGGGCGGCGCAAAGCGCCACTGCCGCCAGAGTGATGTGGCGTGCCTGTGTCATGTTGCTTTATCTTCTGCTCGTTTTGGCTGATCCTACCATCCTTTGGGGTGGCGGGCAACATCCGCCCCCTTATGGTGCGTCGGGAATGGCGGGAACCCGCTTGAGATAGGCCGCCACGGCGGCGCGGTCGGCTTCGGGCAATTGCGCCATGTTTTCCACCACATGCGCCATATGGCCACCGGCCGAGTCATAGTCCGGCGTAAAGCCCGAGGTGAGGTATTCCACGATCTCGCCCTCGGTCCAGTCCAGTGCGGCGGGGGTGATGTTGGGGATGCGCCCCTC
>JBEEOG010000248.1:0-2560 GCA_041191745.1 Pseudomonadota bacterium
AGGCGCGACCGCTTCGTTTCGCGGAACCGCCGGATCACCTGCGCCGCCGTATCCGTCACGTCGACCAGATCGACCTCATGCCGCGGCGTCATCAGACCCCGCGCCGTCCGGTCCGCGATCCGCATCACGCCCGCGATCATCTCCGTCTCGGCCTCTTCCATGACCCCCGCCGACTGTGCCTCGGCGATGACGAGCTTCACTTCCTCATCCGTCATGTTGCGGTCGGCATCCCCCGACTGGCCCAGCAGCAACAGCACCACTTTCCCCGACCGGTCCAACAGCCAGACCAGCGGCGCCGCCGCCAGCGCGATCCCCTGCAACAGGGGCGCGATCCGCACCGCCGCTGCCTCCGGTGCCCGCAGCGCCACCTGTTTCGGCACCAGCTCGCCAAAGATCAGCGCGACATAGGTGATGGCCACCACCACGCCCCCGACCCCCAGCGCCTGCGCCAAGTCCTCGCTCAGCCCCGCCGCCTGCAGCCCCGCCGCGGCCCGTACGCCCAGCGTTGCCCCCGAAAACGCGCCGGACAGCACGCCGACCAGCGTGATCCCGATCTGCACCGAAGACAGGAACTTCCCCGGATCATCCGCCAGACGCATCGCAATCCGCGCGCCCCGGCTTCCATTGTCCGCCATGACCTTCAGCCGGGCCGGACGCGACGACACGATGGCCAACTCCGACATCGCCAGCACGCCATTGACCAGCGTCAGGACGAAGACGATCGCGATTTCCAGAAACAAGTCCGGCCCCTTCTGCAGCCCCCGCGACATCCTGCGGCAAGCCTGCAATAGAACAGCACCCCCGCCCCCTCTGCAAGCCCGCACCCCCGCGCGGCGGTCCCGCGCCGAAATCCGACCTATGTCCTACATCTTTTCGGACCATCCGGCGCTCACACGCAATCCCGTTCGTGGCACGATCCCCCAACAGGATCAAAGAGACCCGCCATGCCCACCCATATCAGTGCCCGCGCCCTCCCGCCCATCACACCATCCGCCAGCCTGCTCTGGCTCGCCTTCGTCACGCTGCTCATCGGGTGGGATATTGCCGCGTCGATCGTCCTGATCCCCTGAGTCGCCCCACGTCTGGAACCCACGCCGCCGCAGCCTAGGTTTCATCCCGCAAGGGGAAGGCAGACATGGCGCGTTCGATCGTTGCGGCACTGGCCGCGGTACTGGCCTTGTTGGCCATCTGGATGCTGGAACGCCCCCGCACGGGTCTGGTGATCGAACCCTTCCCCATCGCGGGCGGCCCCCCGGCCACGCTCTTCCACCTCCCCGACCCGACACCTGCTCCCGTCGTCGTCATCGCCCACGGCTTCGCCGGGTCGCGGCAACTGATGGAACCCTTCGCCCTCACCCTTGCCCATGCCGGCTACACCGTCGTGACTTTCGACGCGCTGGGCCATGGCCGCAACCCGCACCCCATGTCCGGCGACGTGACCTCGGTCGACGGCACCACCCGCCTGATGGTGGATGAACTGCGCACCGTCGCCCGCGCCGCCCTCGCCCATCCGCGCAGTGACGGACGGCTGGCCTATCTCGGCCACTCCATG
This sequence comes from Pseudomonadota bacterium, assembly GCA_041191745.1. Classification (GTDB taxonomy): domain Bacteria; phylum Pseudomonadota; class Alphaproteobacteria; order Rhodobacterales; family Rhodobacteraceae; genus Paragemmobacter. Next base: position 1,553 of record JBEEOG010000248.1, read on the forward strand.
GCCGCCGACCTGATCATCCGCGCCGGGCAACAGGACCCGAAGTCACAGGCCACCGTCGCCATCTCCATGTTCTCGCAGGCCATCACGCCGACCGAACCCGCCAACCTCCTCATCATCCCCGGCGAATGGGAAACCCGCCTGAGGGATGAGGCCATGCGCGCCCTCCACCTGACCGACCCCGCCGCCATGCCCGACCAGACGGTGGGTGATCTTGCCCAAGGCACCGCCCGCCGCGTCACCATCGCACCCTCGGTTGAACATATGGGCGTCCTCTACTCCGCCACCGCCCGCCGCGCCGCGACCGACTGGCTGAACGCCACCTTCGGCCGCGACAGCCCCGCGCAGACGGACGCACGGGGGGGCTGGATCCTCCTCCTCCTCGCCGCCATCACGGCACTCGGCTGGCCGCTGACGGCGCTGCTGCCGAAAGGGCAGGGGACCCGCACACCCATCCCCGCCCGCGCCTTCTGGACCGCCACCCTGACGCCCGCCCTCCTGACGCCCCTGATCCTCGCGCCCTTCGACACGCGGTTCCTGCCCGTGCTGGTGGCGGACTACCTCGCCCTGCACTTCGCCATCTACGGCGCGCTGACCCTTGCCCTCCTGCACCGCGCAGGCCGCCTGTCGGGTCAGTTCCCCGCCCGCGCGCTGCTCCTCGCGCTCGCCCCTGCGGTGTTCGGCATCCTGATCCTCGGCACCGCGCTCGACCGCTACGTCGCCTCCTTCGTCCCCAACGCGGAACGAAGCCTGATCATCCTCGCCCTCGCGTCCGGGACGATCCCCTTCTTCCTCGCCGACGCGCTGCTGACCGAAGGCGGCCGCGCGACGATCCTGCGCACCCTCGCGGCACGCGGCGCCTTCCTCGGGTCGCTCATCCTCGCCGTGGCGCTGGATTTCGACCGGCTGATGTTCCTTCTTATCATCCTGCCGGTGATCCTGCTCTTCTTCCTCCTCTTCGGCACGCTTGCCGGGTGGATCGGCCGCCGCACCTCCCTGCCCGCCATCGCG
>JBEEOG010000249.1:0-5155 GCA_041191745.1 Pseudomonadota bacterium
TTCTGACCCGCCGCGCCACCAGCCGCGAGGTGGGCGAGCGTCTGATCGAGCGCATCCGCTGGTGGGAGGATTACACGGCGCGGAACGAAGGCGAGATGGACAACAACCCCAGCCCCGGCAACAAGAAGGGCGGGCTGACGACCATCCTTGAAAAATCGCTGGGCGCGGTTGCCAAGGGCGGCACGGCCCCGCTGGCGGGGGTCTACAAATTCGCCGAACCGATCACCACGCCCGGTTTCGTCTACATGGACAGCCCCGGCTATGACCCCTGTTCCGTCACCGGCCAGATCGCCAGCGGCGCGACGCTGATCGTCTTTACCACGGGGCGGGGGTCGGTGTCGGGCTACAAGCCCAGCCCCTGCATCAAGCTGGCCACCAATTCCGAGATGTATGCCCGCATGGCCGAGGATATGGACATCAACTGCGGCGACATCCTGACCGAGGGCATCAGCATCGAGGCCAAGGGGCAGGAGATCCTCGACCGCATCATCGCGGTGGCCAGCGGGCAGAAGACCCTGTCCGAGGAGTTGGGCTTCGGCGGGGCGGAATTCGTGCCGTGGCAGATCGGCGCGGTGATGTGAGGGCGGGCGGAACCTCGCGCTTGCATTTCCCGACAAATATAGTAGGTTAATCGCATACCCAGCCAGTGCCGCCGTTTGCGGACCAGCCCGGTTTTCCAGAAACCCGTGCAAATCCGAGAGGTTGCGATGACACCGACACCCCCGCTGCCCGAGATCGGCGCCCTGCTGCGGCAGGCGCTGGCTGGCCTCATCCCCCCTGCCGCGCCCGTCGAGGCGCTGATCGACCGGCTGGAGGGGCGCAGATGAACGCGATGACCGATCCGCGCGACGCCGTCCTGCAAGGCGTGCCGCGCCTGCCGCCCGTCCACAGGGCCGAAGACCTGACGCGCGGGGGCGGGCAGGCGCATATCGTGCTGAACGGGCAGGTCTATACCCTGCGGATCACCCGCGCGGGCAAGCTGATCCTGACGAAATGACCCGCCCGCTGGCGGCAGGGGGCGGGGCGGTGTAGAAGGCGGGCCATGTCCGGTATTCCCGCCTCTGCCCTGCCCCCCCTGCCCGACCCGCCGCCTTCGGCGCTGCTGTCGGCATGGCTTGGCCTGACGCGGCTGATCGCGCCCGTGGGTCCGCGCCTTGTGCAGAAGCGGCTGGCCAAGGGAAAGGAAGACCCCGCCCGCTGGCGCGAGAAACTGGGCGAGGCGGGTCTGCCCCGCCCTGACGGGCCGCTCGTCTGGCTGCATGCCGTCAGCGTGGGGGAAAGCCTGTCGGTCCTGCCCCTGGTGCAGCGGCTGGTCTCGGCCGGCGTGGCGGTGCTGGTGACGACGACCACCGTCACCTCGGCGCGGCTTCTGGCCGACCGCCTGCCTGCGGGCGCGGTCCACCAGTACCTGCCGCTGGACACCGCGCCGGCCGTGGCAAGATTTCTGGACCACTGGCGGCCCGATGCGGCGGTCTTCGTCGAAAGCGAGTTCTGGCCACGGCTGATCCATGATGCCCATGCGCGCGGCATCCCGCTCGTGCTGGCCAATGCGCGGATATCCGACACCTCGGCGCGGCGCTGGCGACGCTTCGGCGGGCCGATCCGCGCGATGCTGGCGCGCTTTTCGGCCATCACCGTGCCCGAGGCGCGGATGGCGCAGGTGCTGGCGGGGCTGGGGGCCGATCCCGCGCGGATCACGGTGGCAGGGTCGCTGAAGCGCGGCGCCGACCGCCTGCCCGTGGACCTGCGGGAAAGGGCCGCGCTGGCCGCCGCGATGGGCGCGCGACCGCGCTGGCTGGCCGCATCGACCCATCCGGGCGAGGAAGAGGTGGTGGCCGCCGCGCAGCGGCTGCTTCTGGCAGGCGATCCGGCGACGCTCTTGGTCCTTGCCCCGCGCCATCCCGACAGGGGGGCGGCGGTGGCGGCGCTGCTGGCGCAGGCGGGGCTGTCCGTCGCGCGACGCTCGGCGGGCGAGGCCATCACCTCCGGCACGCAGGTCTATCTGGCCGATACGCTGGGCGAGATGGGGTTGTGGTTCGACCTCTGCCCCGTGGCCTTTGTCGGCGGGTCGCTGGTGGCGGTGGGCGGGCACAATGCCTATGAACCCGTGGCGCATGGCGCGGCGGTGCTGACCGGCCCGCAGGTCGGCAATTTCGCGGATCTCTACGCGCGGCTGGTTGCGGCGGGGGGCGCGCGGGTCGTGGCCGACGCCGCCGGACTGGCACAGGCCGTGGCGGCGCTGGGGCAGCCTGCCGCACGGCAGGCGATGGCGGATGCCGCCCGCGCCGCCATCGCGGCCGAAGGCGACGGCACCGCCACCACCGCCGCGATCATCCTTTCGGCGCTGGGGCGCGGCGCTGGCGCTGGCGCGCCATCGCCTGCATGAGGGCCTGCGCCTCGGGGTCGCCTTTCCAGCGGCGGTGGATCCACAGCCACTGGTCCATGTTCGCCCGCACATGCACCTCGAGGCTGTCGTTCAGCGCCTGCGTCATCGCCTCGGGCGTGGACGGGGGGACGGGGGCCTCGATCACGATGTCGAAACCGCCATCGGGGCGGCGCAGGCCATAGGTCGGCACCACCAGCGCGTCATAGCGCAGCGCCATCTCGGCGGCAGAGAGCGCGGTCATCGCAGGGCGGCCCATGAAGGACAAGGGCGCGCCGTCGCCCATGTGCTGGTCGAGGACCAGCCCCACCATGCCGCCCCCGCGCAGGAAGCGCACCATCTCGGCCAGACCCTTGCGGCCGCGCGGGAAAAGCGGCGTGCCGATGCGCGAGATGGCGGCGACGTAATGCGCGTTGAAGAAGGGGTTTCCCATCTCGCGGTAGAGCCCGCCCACGGCATAGCCCTTGCGGATCAGCGCGCCGCGCACCGCGTCGTAATTGCCGATATGCCCCGTGACCAGCATCACGGGGCGGCGGGTGCGGTGCGCCTCCTCCAGCGCCGCGACGCCCGCCCCGCGCAGGGGTTCGCGCGCGACGCGGGCGACGAATTCCTGCCCGGAATAAAGCTCGGCCAGCGTGCGGCCCAAATTGGCGGGCACCGCGCGCATCATCCGCCGCACCTCGGCCACGGGCATGTCGGGCATGATCAGGGCAAGGTTCTGGCGCACCCTTTCGCCATAGCCGGCAAGGGGCGAGACGATGCGCGACAGGACAAAGGCCGCCAGCCCCAGCCGCGCGCGCCACGGCAGGCGCAGCATCAGCCAGATCACGGCGCGGATCAGGCGGTCGGTCGACCAGTATCGCAGGCGTTGCCACATCGCGGCAGGATCAGACATCAACCGTTCCGTCATTTGGACCCGCCCGTGGCGGCGCAGGCTGCGGTCAGGACTGCCGCGCGAGCGGAGATATAGACGCGCGACGGGGGCGGAACAAGGCAGCCCGCGCCCGCCGGACGGGGCGGCGGCGTTGACAGGACGGGGGGCTTGGGGTCTATGCGGGACACCCTGTGCAGGACCGACCATGACCGAAACGCCCGAAGTTTTCGTGACGAACCTGAACAAGCGGTTCACCGGCGTCTCTTCGACCGCGCGGGCGGTGATGCAGCAGCATCTGGGGCGCTACCGCACCGCCCTTGTGGGCGTGGGCCTGCCGGGCCTGCCCGAACCGATCGGCAAGCGCGCGGCGCTGCGGCTGGCCCGACAGCGGCCCGAGGGGCGGCCCTTTTCCATCTGGCATGTGCGGCGCAACACGGAAATGCAGCTGGCGCTCTGGGCGCGCGACGTGCTGCGCCTGCCGGTCCGGATCGTCTTCACCTCGGCCGCGAAACATGTCCATTCGCTCTGGCCGCGCTTCTTGATCAGCCGGATGGACCGGATCATCGCCACGTCCGAGGATGCGGCGGCCTGCGTGGGGCGCCACCATGCGGTGATCCCCCACGGTGTCGATACCGCCCGCTTCCACCCCGCCCCCGACCGCCGCACGGCGTGGCAGGCGACGGGCCTGCCCGGCGACTACGGCATCGTCACGGTGGGGCGCATCCGGCCCAGCAAGGGCAGCGACATCTTCGTCGAGGCGATGATCGCGGCCCTGCCCCGCCTGCCCGGCGCGACGGCGGTGCTGGTGGGTCTGGCCAAGCCCGAGGACCGCGCCTTCGTCGAAAAGATGCGCGCCCGCATCGCCGAGGCGGGGCTGACCGACCGCATCCTGCTGCCCGGCATGGTCAGCGACGCGGCGCTGATCACCATCCTGCAGGGCGCGCGCCTTCTGTGCGCCACACCGCGCTACGAACCCTTCGGCGTGACTCCGCTGGAGGGGATGGCCTGCGGCCTGCCCGTGGTGGCCACCGCGACCGGCCATTTCGCCGAAGCCGTGGGGGCCGCGGGCAGCGCCGATCAGGCGGGGGTGATCGTGCCCGTGGGCGATGTCGCGGGCATCGCCGGGGCCTGCGTGGCCATCGCGGGCGACGAAGCGACCCATGCCCGCATGGCCGCCAACGCCCGCGCGCGGGTCGAGGCGCTCTTCGGCATCGGGCGAGAGGCCGATGCCATCGCGGCGGTCTACGAGGAACTCTGGTCCAAGGGCTGAACGCCCGCCCCTGCCCCCCCTGCCCCTGCCTGCCGAAATTTCCGCAGGGCAAGCTGCACTTTGGGGCTACACACCGCCAGCGGGGGGTGCTAAGAGCCCACGCATCAGCCACGAGGCTGGCCCGAAGCTTCGGGCACGTCGCAGGTCCGCCCGCGAAACACGTGCCAGAGCAAAGGGTTAGGCGGGGGGTTGAAATGTCGCCACGGCCATAGTAGGGCCTTGGCCGAGAAGGTTGCCGCTGTAGCTCAGCTGGTAGAGCACGTCATTCGTAATGATGGGGTCGGGGGTTCGAGTCCCTTCAGCGGCACCACTTCCTTCTCGTCGCGTCGTGTTTCCGAAGCATCTTCAGTCTGAAGATGCCCAACGCGCGCGATGCCCCTGCACATCCTGCGTCACATGAGAAGCGGGCCGAGCCAGAGGCTGGCCTGACACCATGATCTGTGTCCGGCAGGAGGCCCACGGCATCACCGGGACCGGCTGCGCCTCTGGGGCCTTGCCAGGAAGAGATGGAGAGCACCAGCCGGGGACCCGCGAGGTGTTCTGCGCGAAACGGAGCGGATCTGGCCGATCGCCCGGCAGACCCGTGCGCGGACCGAAACCGCCGTCACCACAGACATCGACGGCTTCC
>JBEEOG010000250.1:0-2642 GCA_041191745.1 Pseudomonadota bacterium
GAGGTGTCGTAGTCGGTTGAGACGGTCTCGGGGTTGCAGTTGACCATGATGGTTTCATAGCCCGCAGCGGTCAGCGCGTAGCAGGCGTGGACGCAGCAATAGTCGAACTCGATCCCCTGGCCGATGCGGTTCGGGCCGCCGCCGAGGATGACGACCTTCTTGGCGGTGGAGGGGCGGGCTTCGCATTCCACATCGCCCATGACGGGCGATTCGTAGGTGGAATACATGTAGGGCGTCTGCGCCTCGAACTCTGCCGCGCAGGTGTCGATGCGCTTGAACACGGCGGTGACGCCGAGGTTGCGGCGGGCGCGGCGGACCTGCGCTTCATCGCGGCCCGTCAGCTTGGCCAGCCGCGCATCGGTGAAGCCGAGCATCTTGAGCCGCCGCAGACCGGGCGCGTCGAGCGGGAGGCCGTCCTTGCGGATCTGGGCCTCCACCTCGATGATTTCGCGGATGCGGGCGAGGAACCACGGGTCGAAGGCGGTGGCGGACTGGATGTCGTCGTCCGAGAGGCCGTGGCGCATGGCCTGCGCGATGACGCGGAGACGGTCGGGGGTCTGCTGCGACAGGGCCTTGATGACGGCGGCCTTGTCCGGCGCGCCGGGGATGGCGATTTCGTCGAACCCGGTCAGGCCGGTTTCGAGGGAGGCGAGCGCCTTCTGCATCGATTCATGGATGGTGCGGCCGATGGCCATCGCCTCGCCCACCGATTTCATGGCGGTGGTGAGGTTGGGTTCGGAGCCGGGGAACTTCTCGAAGGCGAAGCGCGGGATCTTGGTCACGACATAGTCGATGGAGGGTTCGAAGGAGGCGGGCGTGACCTTAGTGATGTCGTTGTCGAGTTCGTCCAGCGTGTAGCCGACGGCGAGTTTCGCGGCGATCTTGGCGATGGGGAAGCCCGTGGCCTTGGAGGCCAGCGCCGAGGAGCGCGAGACACGGGGGTTCATCTCGATCACGACCATGCGGCCATCGGCGGGGTTGATGGCCCATTGCACGTTGGACCCGCCGGTTTCCACGCCGATCTCGCGCAGGACGGCGATGGAGCCGTTGCGCATGATCTGGTATTCCTTGTCGGTCAGCGTGAGGGCGGGCGCGACGGTGATGCTGTCGCCCGTGTGCACGCCCATCGGATCGACGTTTTCGATCGAGCAGACGATGATGGCGTTGTCGGCGCGGTCGCGCACCACCTCCATCTCGTATTCCTTCCAGCCGAGGAGGGATTCGTCGACCAACACCTGCGCGACGGGAGAGGCTTCGAGACCGGATTTGACGATGGCTTCGTAGTCGTCGCGGTTGTAGGCGACGCCGCCGCCGGTGCCGCCCAGCGTGACGGCGGGGCGGAGGATGGCGGGCAGGCCCACCTATTCGAGCGCGGCCATCGCCTCGGCCACGCCGGCGGCGATGTCGAACTTGCCGGAGGGCAGCTTGGGGGCGGCGACGATGGTGGCTTTCGGGTTTTCCAGACCGATGCGGTCCATCGCCTCGCGGAAGAGCTTGCGGTCTTCGGCCATTTCGATGGCCTGCCGGTTCGCGCCGATGAGTTCCACTCCGAACTTCTCAAGCACGCCCAGATCGGCCAGCGCGAGGGCCGTGTTCAGGCCGGTCTGTCCGCCCATGGTGGGCAGGAGCGCGTCGGGGCGTTCCTTTTCGATGATCTTGGCGACGACTTCGGGGGTGATGGGTTCGATATAGGTCGCGTCGGCCAGACCCGGATCGGTCATGATCGTGGCCGGGTTCGAGTTGACGAGGATGACGCGGTAGCCTTCCTCGCGCAGGGCCTTGCAGGCCTGGGCACCGGAGTAGTCGAATTCGCAGGCCTGTCCGATGACGATGGGACCCGCGCCGATGATCATGATGGAGGAGATATCGGTTCTTTTCGGCATGGTCCTGTCCCGCATGTGCCATCCCGCGGCGGTGGGGCTGCGGGTGGTGGATTCGTGCATTGCGCAAATTGACGGGGGTTTAGGGGAGTGGGGCGCGGGGCGCAAGGGATTGTGCGTGGCGCGGTGGCAGCGGCGATTTCTGGCGCAGAAATCGCGCAGAATTCTGACGCAGAATTTTGCCGGGAACCGGGGGCGCGGGTAGGGGGCGAAATCCGCGTCAGTTTTCGCGGCATTTTCTGCGTCAGAAGATGCGGTTGGAGCGTGCTTCAGACGAGTTCGAGCCGCAGCTTGCGACCGACCGCTCGCGCGGCGCGGGCGAGCGTGCCGAGGCTGACTCCTTCGCGCGTCGGGTCGAGCAAACGGTCGATCTGCGAGCGGCTGGTGCCAAGGCTTTGGGCCAGTTGCGTCTTGGTTATGCCCTGCGCCTTCATCGCTTCGGCCAGTTGGTACGCGACGACGCGCGTGACGGCCTGTTCGGTGGTTTCCTCATAGGTGCCCTGTTCACGCAGGAAGTCGTCGAAGGATTGACCGGGCTGACCCTTTTCGATCGCGTCCGTCATTGAAGTCCCTTTCTGCGCCTGTGCGCCAGTTGCAGGTCCGCGGTCGGGGTCTGCTTCGTCTTCTTGATGATCGCGTGGAGAAGGATCATCTCTCCTTGAAACTCGCAAAAGAAGACGCGGGCGATGCGGTTTCCGGCGAGGTCGGTGCGGACCTCCCACAGACCTTTGCCGAGCGCGCGGCAGAGCGGCATTGCCACCG
>JBEEOG010000251.1:0-2584 GCA_041191745.1 Pseudomonadota bacterium
CTATGCCATCCGGATGAAGGCACCCCGCACGGGTGAAACGCTGGTCGAGGATGCCGTTCAGGGCACGGTGCGCTTCGGCAATGACCAGCTGGATGACATGATCGTTCTGCGTTCGGACGGGACGCCCACCTACATGCTGGCCGTGGTGGTGGATGACCACGACATGGGCGTGACCCATGTGATCCGCGGCGACGACCACCTGAACAATGCCGCGCGCCAGCAGATGGTCTATGACGCGATGGGCTGGGCGATCCCGGTCTGGGCGCATATCCCGCTGATCCACGGGCCGGACGGCAAGAAGCTGTCCAAGCGCCACGGCGCGACCGCTGTGGGCGACTATCAGGTGCAGGGCTATCCGGCGGCGGGGATGCGGAACTACCTGACCCGCCTTGGCTGGGCGCATGGCGACGCGGAATTCTTCACCAGCGAACAGGCGAAGGAGTGGTTCGATCTGGCGGGAATCGGGCGCAGCCCCGCGCGGCTGGATTTCAAGAAGCTCGACCATATCTGCGGGCTGCACATCGCGGCCAGTGACGATGCCGCACTGCTGCATGAACTGGAGGCCTATCTGGCCGCCGCGGGACGCGCGCCCCTGACGGGGGCGCAGCGCGACCTCCTGTCACGGGCGCTCTATTGCGTGAAGGACCGTGCCAAGACCTTCCCCGAACTGCTTGAAAAGGCGCATTTCGCGCTGGTCTCGCGCCCCGTTCTCGCCGACGAGGCGAGTGCCAAGTCGCTCGATACGGTATCCCGTGGTATACTGAAATCGTTGACGCCGCGCCTGCAAACTGCTAGCTGGACCAAGGAAGGTCTGGAGCCGATCCTGACCGAGACAGCCGAGGCCCACGGCATCGGATTCGGCAAACTGGCCGCACCGCTGCGCGCCGCCCTTGCCGGGCGGAGCGCGACCCCAAGCGTCTACGACATGATGCTCGTCATCGGTCGGGACGAGACGATTGCGCGGCTGGAGGATGCCGCGGGCTGACGCCCCGCCCCTCTGATCGCACCAAGGCTTCCGCCGCCACCCGATCTGCCCGGGGGCGGCCCAGAGAGGGACGTTGAGAGATGGCCGAAAGCAAGAAATCCGCCACGCTGCATCTGGACGGCAAGACCTATGACCTGCCGGTCCTGTCGCCGACCGTCGGCCCCGATGTCCTCGACATCCGCAAGCTCTATGGCGAGGCGGATGTCTTCACCTTCGATCCGGGCTTCACCTCGACCGCGGCCTGTGAATCGGCGATCACCTATATCGACGGCGACGCGGGCGAGCTTCTGCACCGCGGCTACCCGATCGAGCAGCTGGCCAAGGAGTCGAGCTACCTCGAGGTCTGCTACCTGCTGCTTTACGGGGAACTGCCGACGCAGGCGCAGCTGGCCGATTTCCAGGGCCGCGTGACGCGCCACACGATGGTGCATGAACAGATGCACAACTTCTTCCGCGGCTTCCGTCGTGACAGCCACCCGATGGCGACGATGGTGGGCGTGGTGGGTGCCATGTCGGCCTTCTATCACGACAGCCTCGACATCAACGACCCGTGGCAGCGCGAGGTCGCGGCGATCCGCATGATCGCCAAGCTGCCGACCATCGCCGCGATGGCCTACAAGTATTCGATCGGCCAACCCTTCGTCTATCCGAAGAACAGCCATTCCTACGCCGGCAACTTCCTGCACATGTGCTTTGCCGTTCCGGCCGAGGATTATGTGGTCAATCCGGTGCTCGAGAAGGCGATGGACCGCATCATGATGCTCCATGCCGATCACGAGCAGAACGCCTCCACCTCCACGGTGCGTCTGGCGGGCTCGTCGGGTGCCAATCCCTTCGCCTGCATCGCGGCGGGCATCGCCTGCCTCTGGGGCCCCGCGCATGGCGGCGCGAACCAGGCCTGCCTCGAGATGCTCAAGGAAATCGGGACCGTCGACCGCATCCCCGAATTCGTGGCCAAGGCCAAGGACAAGAATTCCGGCTTCCGCCTGATGGGCTTCGGCCACCGCGTCTACAAGAACTTCGACCCGCGCGCGACGGTGATGAAGGAATCGGCGGACGAGGTGCTGGGCCTTCTGGGCGTGGACAACAACCCGCTTCTGCAGGTCGCCAAGGAACTGGAGCGCATCGCGCTGTCGGATGAATACTTCATCTCGAAGAAACTCTATCCGAACGTCGATTTCTATTCGGGCATCATCCTTGAAGCGATGGGCTTCCCCACCTCCATGTTCACGCCGATCTTCGCGATCAGCCGGACCGTGGGCTGGATCAGCCAGTGGAAAGAGATGATCGGTGAGTCGAACCAGAAGATCGGCCGCCCCCGCCAGCTCTATATCGGCGAGACCAAGCGCGATTACGTAGACATCCGGCATCGTTGAGACGCGTGCCTGCAAAGATGAGCGGCCGTCGGGAAACCGGCGGCCGAATGCTTTTGAAACCATGCGCCTGGGGTTGGTAATCGGTCGTGGCCAATGCCACCGCCCGACCATCCCAAGCAAGAAAATGCGTGAAATGTCAGGGGGAAGCAGCGCCTTGCAACCAGCCCCACACGCGCTGCGGTGAAAACGGCATGTCCACCCGTGTCACACCCCGGCCAGCCAG
>JBEEOG010000252.1:0-9356 GCA_041191745.1 Pseudomonadota bacterium
CGGGTCAGGCCCGGGGCGGGTCTCCGCGATTGCCGATGCCGCGCGCGACCATTACGCGCCGCTCGGCCCGTCCGACGCCGTGCCGACCGATCCGGTATCGGTCGCGGTGGCGCTGGCCGACAAGATCGACACGCTGACGGGCTTCTGGGCAATCGACGAGAAACCCACGGGATCGAAAGACCCCTACGCGCTGCGCCGTGCGGCGCTGGGCGTGATCCGGCTGGTGCTGGTGAACGGGGTGCGGGGTGGTCTGGCCGCCATTCTTTCCAAGGGATATGTGGGTGCGGACAGCGCAGACCTCCTCGCCTTCTTCCACGACCGCCTCAAGGTCTTCCTGAAAGACCAAGGCATCCGCCACGACGTCATCGACGCCTGCCTTGCCATGCCCGGGGCCGACGACCTGACGCTGCTGGTCAAGCGCGCGCAGGCGTTGCAATCCTTCCTGTCCTCGGATGACGGCACGAACCTCGTGCAGGGCTTCAAGCGCGCCAACAACATCCTGACGCAGGCCGAAGCCAAGGATGGCGTGGAATACTCCTTCGGCGCCGATCCGAAATTCGCGGAAACCGACGAGGAACGGGCCCTCTTCAACGCGCTGGACGTGGCCGAACAGGCCATCGCCCCCGCCATGAGGACCGAGGATTTCGCCGCCGCCATGTCGGCCATGGCACAACTGCGCGCGCCGATCGACGCCTTCTTCACCGCCGTGCAGATCAACACCGACAACCAGATCGTCCGCCGCAACCGCCTGAACCTCTTGCACCGCATCCGCGCGGTCTGCTCGGGCGTGGCCGACCTGACCAAGGTGGAAGGCTGACCTCCTTCCTCTTCGCGGAAATATCCTCGGGGGTCCGGGGGCAGACGGCCCCCGGCGGGATCAACCTGCTCCTGCGCTGGAATGTCAGCCTTGCATGACACCGCGCAGGCACTATCCTGCGGGCGCAAAGGAAAGGCCGCCGCAGTGCAGAAGATCGACGCCCTCCCCGACTTCGCGGAAATCACGCCCACGGCGCGGATTCAGGTCCCCGCCCATGGCTGGCGCGCGAAATGCCTGCAGCGCCTCGTCCGGCTGGACCTGCCCGTGCCGGAAACCGTGGCCCTGCCTTCGGCCACCGTGCGCGCCATCGCGGCGGGCCATCCGGTGGATGTCACGGCGATCCTGTCGCATTTCGGCGCGGCCCCGCTGATTTCCGTCCGCCCCAGTCCCGCCAACCCCGACTGGGGCGGGCCTGCCACCATCCTGAACATCGGCATGAACGCCGCCCGCCACGCCGCCCTCGTGCAGGCGCACGGGCAGGATGCGGCGGATGCGCTCTATCTTCGGTTCGTGCAATCCTACGCCACGCATGTCGCCCGTCTGGACCCCGACATGTTCGAAATCCGCAGGCCGAGCGCGGGCGAAGCCCTGCGCGAGGCGCTGCGGAACTACGAGACAGAGATGGACGAACCCTTCCCCGACAGCGCCGAGCGGCAATTGTCCGAGGTGCTGCGCTCCATGGCCCGCGCCTGGGAAGGCACGACCGCCCGCCTGCTGCGGCAGGCCAAGGGCGCGCCGGAAAACGCCCCGCTCGGCCTTGTCGTGCAGGAAATGGCGCAGGGGATCGGACGGGGGGTGTCGGGGTCCGGCGTGATCCAGTTCGTCGATCCGGTCACGGGCCAGCCGCAGGTGACGGGGCGCTATCTGGGCCAGAGCCAGGGCCGCGACGCGCTGGTGCGGACCGAGGCGATCTATCTGACCCGCGATCCGCGCGGCCCGTCGCTGCAGGACATCGCGCCCGACCTGTTCGCCGACCTCCTCGGCTACGGGGCCGCCTGCCGCGCGCGCCTGCGCGAGGAGATGCAGATCGAATTCACCATCGAGGATGGCCGCCTTGCCGTGCTCGACGCGGTCAAGGTGCAGCGTTCGGCCCGCGCGGGGCTGCGGATCGCCGTGGCGCTGGCCGAAGACGGCGTGATCCCGCGCGAAGAGGCGGTGCTGCGGGTCGAGCCGCGCTCGCTTTCCGAACTCCTCCACCCGCAGGTCGATCCGCGCGGGCCGCGCGATGTCTTCGTCAAGGGCATCGCCGCCAGCCCCGGGGCCGCGACGGGAAAGATCGTCTTTTCCTCGGCCGCCGCGCAGGCCAGCGCGGCGCGGGGCGAACCCTGCATCCTCGTGCGCCGCGAAACCGCGCCCGAGGATATCCGCGGCATGCATTCCGCCGTGGGCGTGCTGACCGAACGGGGCGGGATGACCAGCCATGCCGCCGTGATCGGGCGGGGTCTGGGGCTGCCCTGCATCGTGGGGGCATCGGACCTGAAGCTTGACACCCGCGACCGGAAGCTTGTCGCCCCCGATGGCCGCATCTTCCGCGAAGGCGACACGATCACCGTCGATGGCACCACGGGCGAGGCGCTGGCCGGATCGGCCGAGATGCTGGCCCCCGCGCTGGACGACACCTTCCGCACGCTTCTGGGCTGGGCCGACGACTTCCGCGACATCGGCATCCGCGCAAATGCCGACACCCCCGCCGATGCCGCCACCGCCCGCAACTTCGCGGCGCAGGGGATCGGCCTGTGCCGCACCGAGCACATGTTCTTCGAGGAAGACCGTCTGGTGGTGATGCGCGAGATGATCTTCGCCGACACCGCCCCCGACCGCGCGGCGGCGCTGGCGCGCCTTCTGCCCATGCAGCGCGACGATTTCGTGCAACTGTTCGAGATCATGGCGGGCCTGCCCGTCTGCATCCGCCTGTTCGACCCGCCCCTGCACGAATTCCTGCCCCACAGCCGCGAGGGCCTGCGCGAACTGGCCGAGGCGCTGGACAAGCCGCTCTCCGACGTCACCCGCCGGGCCGAGGCGCTGTCGGAATTCAACCCGATGCTCGGCATGCGGGGCGTGCGTCTGGGCGTGGTGCTGCCCGAAATCTACGACATGCAGGCGCAGGCCATCTTCGAGGCGACGGTCGAGGTGGCGCGCCGCGGCTCTGCCGTGGTGCCCGAGGTGATGATCCCCCTCGTCTCGGCCAAGCGCGAGGTGGAGCTGGTCAAGACCCGCATCGACGCGGTCGCCGCCAAGGTCCGCACCAAGGCGGGGGCGGATTTCGCCTATCGTCTGGGCGTGATGGTGGAAACCCCACGCGCCGCCCTGCGCGCGGGCGAGATCGCGCAGCACGCGGCCTTCCTGTCCTTCGGCACCAACGACCTGACGCAGATGACCTATGGCCTGTCGCGCGACGATGCGGGGCGCTTCATGAGCACCTATGTCAATCAGGGCGTCTTCCCCGAGGATCCGTTCCACATCCTCGACGTCGACGGGGTGGGGGAACTTCTGACCATCGGGGCCGAACGCGGGCGGCGCACGCGGGCCGATCTGACGCTGTCGATCTGCGGCGAACATGGCGGCAACCCCGAATCGATTGCCTTCTGCCGGCGCGCGGGCTTCGACTATGTCTCGTGCTCGCCCTATCGGGTGCCGCTGGCACGGCTGGCGGCGGCCCATCTGGCGCTGAAAGAGGCGGAATTCCGCACCTGAGATTCCGGAATTCCGTCAGTGAGTTATCCGAAGATTCTCGATCCGGTTGCGAAGTGTGTCGGCAGATTCCCGCCGACGCACCCCGCCGAATCCGTGGCAATTTCGCCACAGCGGTTTACGCGCGGCTTCGGGCTCGTCTAACCCCGACGACTGTTGCCGGGCGCATAGCCGTCCGGCGGTGGACGAACCAGACCGGGAAACACGAAAACATGTGCTTGCGAAATCGCTGGGTGGCCGGGGCCCTTGCCCTTGTGACCCTGAGTGGAGCGGCCTTCGCCGACGTGACGGTGAGCCAGTCCAACGACCCTACCGCGGTGATCGGGGACCAGATGGCCTCGCTCCTGTCGGATGAACATCAGGTGCTCGGCTCGATCGACGACTCGCGCCTTGCCTCGCTCGCCGTCGGGCCGAAGGTCGAGACGCGGACGACGCGCAACGCCGCGGAGGAGGCGCCTGCCGAAGCGCCCGCCGTGATCCGCTATGACGCGGCATGGCTCGACGCGCGGCCTGCGGCCTCGGGCGATGCCCAATGGGAATGCCTGCGGACGGCGCTTTATTTCGAATCGCGGGGCGAGACGCTGCGCGGGCAGTTCGCCGTGGCCGAGGTGATCCTGAACCGCGTCGACAGCGGGCGCTACCCGTCCAGCATCTGCGGCGTGGTCCAGCAGGGCGGGCGCAATGGCTGCCAGTTCTCCTACACCTGCGACGGTCGCGCCGACCGGATGCGCGACGGGACCGCGATGGAACGCGCGGGCAAGATCGCGCGGCTGATGATGGACGGCGCGCCCCGCGCGCTGACGCTGGGGGCCACCCATTTCCACACCCGCGCGGTGCGGCCGAGCTGGTCGCAGCGCTTCCCGCAGACGGCGGCCATCGGCGCGCATCTCTTCTACCGCCAGCCGTAAGACGTCGCATGCCTTGCAAGGCATGACGCTCTGGGGCATTGGACCGACGGGGGCAGGGACTATCCTGCCCCCGTCCGTTTTCCAGCGCCGCGAGGAGGCCGCGCCCATGACCAGCGACACCCGCCTCGCCTTTGCCCATCCCGAGGAGCGCGCCGCCGCCTCGGCCAGTGCGGATCCGCGCGACCGCATCGCGCTGCGCGAACATGTGGTCGAGGTCGAGATCGGTGCCTTCCAGCAGGAACGCGGCACCCGCCAGCGCATCCAGTTCGACGTGGTGGTCGAGGTGCGCCCCCAGCCGCAGCCGCTGGATGACGATGTGGACAAGATCCTGTCCTATGACCGCATCACCGAAGCCATCGCCGCCGAACTGGCGGCGGAACGGCTGAACCTTCTGGAAACGCTGGCCGAACGGGTGGCCGAACGCATCCTTGCCGAACCGCAGGCGATGCGCGTCTTCCTGCGGATCGCAAAGCTCGACCGCGGGCCGGGCAAGCTGGGGGTGGAAATCGTCCGATCGCGCGCCGAGGCCCCGTTGCGCGCGCTAGGGCAGGACGGGACCGAGGCCGCGCTGCATCCGCTGGTCGTCTTTTTGGACAACGCGGCCATCGCCGCCCCCGATCTGGCGGCGCGGCTCGATGCGCTGCAGGCACGGGGGGTGCCGGTGATCCTGACCGTGGGCCTGCCCGACATGGCCCGCCCCCAGACGGGGCACAAGCCGACGCAGCGGCGCATCGACCTTCTGGCCATCGAACAGAACGCCTGGAGCCTTGCCGCCCGCGACCCGCGCTGCGTGGTCGTGGCCACGCGGACAGAGATCGACTGGGCGGTGAAGCGGGGGCAGATGATCGTCTGGGCCCCGTCGAAACTGGTGCTCGACGCCGTCGATGGCCCCCATAGCCGCGAGCCGGTGGCGCTGGCGCTCTGGCTGGCCGAGGTGATGGCGGCCTCCGGTCTGGTCGTTCACGGGGATGTTGCAGTACCGGCAGGAAGCCGCGTGACGGTCGAGCGGGCCTGACAGCGCGGGCTTGCGCGGCGCAGCGCGGCGGCCTAACCACCCTGCATGGACCATGTTCGCCCCATCGCGATGACCGATCCCGCCCGCCCCGACGGGGCCCTGCCGCTGGCCGGCGGCTGGTGCTGGTTCGACCGCGCCGAGGTTCTGTCGCGCGACGCCGCCCCCCGCATCGTGGCCGCGCGCGACCTGCCCGCCGAATGGCGCGACCGTCTGGCCGATCCGCGCCCCGCCTTTGCGGGCCTGACGCTGGACCGCCCGCGCCTGATGGGCATCCTGAACGTGACGCCCGACAGTTTCTCGGACGGGGGACGCTTCCTGTCGCCCGATGCCGCGCTTTCGCAGGCGCGGGCGATGGCGGATGCGGGGGCCGACATCCTTGACATCGGGGGCGAAAGCACGCGCCCCGGCGCGGCCGAGGTGGGGGTGGAGGAAGAGGTGTCCCGCACCGCGCCCGTGATCGCGGCCCTGCGCGCGGGCGGGCTGGAAACCCCCGTCTCCATCGACACGCGCAAGGGCAGGGTGGCCGAGGCCGCGCTGCAGGCCGGCGCGCAGGTGGTGAACGATGTGGCGGCGCTATCCTTCGATCCGGCGCTGGCGGGCATCGCGGCCCGCGCGGGCGCGCCCGTCATCCTGATGCATTCGATCCGGACGCCCGCCACGATGCAGGACGATCCCGTCTATGACGATGTGCTGCTGGACGTCTATGATGCCCTCTCGGCCCGCATCGCCGTGGCCGAGGCGGCGGGCATCCCCCGCGCGCGGATCATGGTCGATCCGGGTATCGGCTTCGGCAAGACGGTGGCGCATAACCTTGCCCTTCTGCGCCGCCTGTCGGTCTTTCACGGGCTGGGGGTTCCGGTGTTGCTGGGCGCGTCGCGCAAACGCTTCATCGGAACGCTGGGACACGAGGCGCAGGCCGACCGCCGGATGCCCGGTTCGGTCGCCGTGGCGCTGGCGGGGCTGGCGCAGGGCATGCAGGTCACGCGCGTGCATGACGTGGCCGAGACGAAGCAGGCCTTCCGGCTGTGGCAGGCCCTGAACCGTACAGACGAGTGGGAGTGAGCGAGGCATGAGCAGGAAACTTTTCGGCACCGATGGCGTGCGGGGCGAGGCGAATACCTACCCCATGACCGCCGAGATGGCGCTGCGCCTCGGCGCGGCGGCGGGGCGCTATTTCCGCCGCGACGGCAGCCCCGGCCACCGCGTGGTGATCGGCAAGGACACGCGACTGTCGGGCTACATGCTGGAAAACGCGCTGACGGCGGGCCTGACCTCCACCGGCATGAACGTGCTGCTTTTGGGCCCCGTGCCGACGCCCGCGGTCGGGTTCCTGACGAAATCCATGCGCGCCGACCTTGGCGTGATGATTTCGGCCAGCCACAACCCGCATACCGACAACGGGATCAAGTTCTTCGGCCCCGACGGCTTCAAGCTGTCGGACGAGGCCGAAGCCGCGATCGAGACGATCCTCGATGGCGAGATCACGCCCACACGTCCCGACAGCATCGGCCGGGCCAAGCGGATCGAGGATGGGCGCGGGCGCTATCAGGAATTCGTCAAGACCACCTTCCCGTCGGGCCTGCGCCTTGACGGGCTGAAGGTGGTGATCGACTGCGCCAACGGCGCCGCCTACAAGGCCGCGCCCGATGTGCTCTGGGAACTCGGGGCCGAGGTGATCGCCGTCGGCACCACCCCGAACGGCAAGAACATCAACGACCGCTGCGGATCGACCCATCCCCAGACCGCGGCCGAGGCGGTGGTGTCGCATGGCGCGGATGTGGGCATCTGCCTCGACGGCGATGCCGACCGTGTCCTGATCCTCGACCAGCATGGCCGCGTGGCGGATGGCGACCAGATCATGGCGCTTCTGGCGACGCGCTGGGCGGCCGAGGGGCGGCTCAGGGGCGGCGCGCTGGTGGCCACGGTGATGTCGAACCTTGGCCTCGAACGGCATCTGCAGGCGCATGGCCTGCGGCTGGAACGCACCGCCGTGGGCGACCGCTATGTCGTCGAACGCATGCGCGAGGGGGGCTTCAACCTTGGCGGCGAACAGTCGGGGCATATCGTGATGACCGATTACGCCACCACCGGCGACGGTCTGGTCGCGGGCCTGCAGTTTCTGGCCGAGATGGCCCGCACGGGGCAGGCCGCCGACGCGCTCTCGCGCCAGTTCGCCACCGTGCCGCAGATGCTGAAGAATGTCCGCTTCGCCGCCGGTGCCCGCCCGCTGGAGGTGGACCGGGTCAAATCGGCCATCGCCGCGAACGAGGCGCGGATCGCGGGCAAGGGGCGCATCCTGATCCGCAAGTCGGGCACCGAACCCCTGATCCGCGTCATGGCCGAATGCGAGGACGAGGCGATGCTGTCCGAGGTTGTCCACGACATCGTGGCGGCGGTCGAGGCCGCGGTCTGACCGCGCCTGACGCCGCGTCGCCCTTGCCTGCGGGCGGGCCGGTCGGGCAGGGTGCGGCCATGACCGGAACAGATGCCCCCCATGCCGCCCGCCTTGCCCATGCCGCGCTGGCGGCGGGGACCGTGGCGCGCCGCCGTTCCTTCGGACCCGACGCGCGGCGTGCGGCGCTGGCGTCGCTGGAACGGGTGCTGCGCGCCAACCGCGCCGCCATCGCCACCGCCTTGCGGGACGATCTGGGGCGCGACGCGGCGGAGACCGATCTTGTCGAACTCTTGCCCGTGCTGGCCGAGATCGGCCATGCGCGCCGCCATCTGAAGCGCTGGATGCGCCCGCGCGTGGCTTGGCCGACGCTCTCGACTCTCGGCACGGCGGCGCGGCTGCATCCGCAGGCCAAGGGCGTGGTGCTGATCCTTGCCCCGTGGAACTTTCCGCTGATGCTGTGCCTGTCGCCGCTGGTATCGGCACTGGCGGCGGGCAATGCCGCGGTGGTCAAACCGTCCGAGATGACGCCCGCGACATCGGCCCTCGTCGCGCGCCTGCTGGCCGAGGCGCTTCCCCCCGACCTCGTCCGCGTGGTCGAAGGCGGGGTGGCCGTGGCCGAGGCGCTGCTGGACCTGCCCTTCGACCATGTCTTCTTCACCGGCAGCACCGCCGTCGGGCGCCGCGTTATGGCCGCCGCCGCGCGGCACCTGACGCCCGTGACGCTGGAACTGGGCGGCAAATCCCCCGTGATCGTGGGGCCGGATGCCGATATCGCGCAGGCCGCGCGCTGGATCGCCTGGGGCAAGCTTCTGAACGGCGGGCAGGCCTGCGTCGCGCCCGACCATGTCTTCGTCCATGACAGCCGCCTTGCCGCGCTGCGGGCCGCGCTGATCGACGAGATGGGCCGCATGCTGGCGGGCACGGCCCCCCGCATCGTCAATGCCCGCCAGCACGCCCGGCTTCTGGCGCTGCTCGCCGATGCGGGGGCGAGGGGCGCGCGGATCACGCCGCTCGGTCAGGACGACCCCGCCGCGCTGCGCCTTGCCCCCCGCCTGATCGAGGGCCAGACCCCCGAGATGGCGCTGGCGGGGGAAGAGATCTTCGGCCCCCTCCTGCCGCTGGTCCCCTTTGCCGATGCGGACGAGGCCATCGCCGCCATCAACGCCGCGCCGAAGCCGCTGGCGCTCTATGTCTTTGCCCGCGACGGGGCGCTGGTCGAACGGGTGCGGGCCGAGACGTCCGCCGGATCGGTCGGCGTGAACCTGACGATGATGGCCTTTGCCCATGCGAACCTGCCCTTCGGCGGCATCGGCCCGTCGGGCATGGGGGCGGCGCACGGGCGGACGGGGTTCGACACCTTCACCCACTGGAAACCCGTACTGCGCCAGCGCTTCAGCCTGCTGCCCGTGCTGTTCCCGCCCTATGGCGCGCGGGTGCGGCGGCTGGTGGACGCGCTGGTGCGGTGGTTGTGAGCGCAGCCTAGCAACGGTGTGGATTGCCCCGATGCCCCGAGCATCGGGGCGCGCCCCC
>JBEEOG010000253.1:0-4181 GCA_041191745.1 Pseudomonadota bacterium
GGCGTGATCGTCTTCGGGAAAGAAGAAGTCGCGCAGGGCATGGAGGAACCCGTACGGGTCTTCCGCCCCATGCCCTGCGTCGTCCGCGCCGCTCGGGTCTGCGGGGCGGCCTTCGGTCAGGCGCATGTCGGCACGCGGCACGCCGATCGCGGCAAGCCGGTCCTGCGCGCGTGTCGCATCGTCGCGGCTGTCGAAAAAGGCCGTGACGGTGGCCTGTCCTGTGCTTGGCGTCATCGCGGTCCGTCCTCCGGCCCTGTCCTGTGATCCTGCGGCCAACGGCCTGCCGCGCCACGGGTTCCGCCCCCGTCTTCCGAGAGGGACGGGCGGGTTTCCCTTTCGCCGCCCCGCCAGATGGGGCAAAACGGGACAAGGGCCGCATCCCGCGCCCGCGAAGGAACACGACCGATGGCCGAAACGCGCACCCCCCGCCTTGCCGTGCTGATCGACGCCGACAACGTGCCGTCGAGCCATGCCGAGGCGATCTTCGAGGAAATCGCATCCCTGGGCGAGGCGAGCGTGCGGCGCATCTACGGCGACTGGTCGGCGCAACGTCTGGCCGGATGGGCCAAGAAGGTGGCGGCGCTGGGCCTTGTCGCGGACCAGCAGTTTTCCAACACCAAGGGCAAGAACGCGAGCGACATCGGCCTTGTCATCGCGGCGATGGATTTCCTGCATTCGGGCCTGTTCGACGGGTTCGTTCTGGTGTCGTCGGACAGCGACTTCACCCGCCTTGCCGCGCGCATCCGCGAACAGGGGCTGGATGTCTTCGGCATCGGCGAGAAGAAGACGCCCGAAGCCTTCCGCATGGCCTGCAAGCGCTTCATCTATGTCGAGAACCTCGGCGCGGGGGACGAGGCAGAGCCCGCGCCCAGACGGACGGGCGGCGCGGGGTCCGTGGTGGAACAGCCCGCCGAACCCGCCCCGCGCACGGGCGTGAAAGAGCCGCCCGCCAAGGCCATCCCGCTGATCATCGCCGCCATGCGCGCGATCGATCCCGATGGCGAGTGGTATTCGCTGGGGCAGGTGGGCCAGTACATCACGCAGGCCAATCCCGATTTCGACACCCGCACCTATGGCAGCGCGAAACTGTCGGACCTTGTCCGCAAGATCAGCCGGTTCGAGGTGAAATCCGGCCCCGGCGGGCAATTGCTGGCGCGCGACGTCGCCTGAGCGCCGCGCCGCGCGCGGACGGGCTGCGCCCTGCCCGCATCCGCGCTATGATCGGACGTCACGGAAGAGGGGGCCGCCCATGCAGATCGAACTCGGACTGGATACCTTCGGCGATACGACGCTGGGCCCCGACGGGCGGCTGCAGGGCCATGACGCCGTCCTGCGCGAGGTGGTGGAGCAGGGTATTCTGGCCGACGACCTCGGCATCCATTTCTTCGGTCTGGGCGAACATCACCGCAGCGATTTCGCCGTTTCCGCGCCCGAGGTGGTGCTGGCCGCCATCGCCGCGCGCACGCGGCGCATCCGTCTGGGGTCGGCGGTGACGGTGCTGTCCTCGGACGATCCGGTGCGCGTGTTCCAGCGGTTTTCCACCCTTCACGCCATTTCCGGCGGGCGGGCCGAGGTGATCGTGGGCCGCGGGTCATTCACCGAAAGCTTCCCGCTCTTCGGCTACGAGCTGGGGGATTACGACCTTCTGTTCGAGGAAAAGCTTGACCTCTTCGCCCGTCTGCTGCGCGAGGACGAGGTGTCGTGGCAGGGCCGGACCCGCGCGGGGCTGGACCGCCAGCAGGTCTTCCCCTCGCTCGGCCAGCTGCTGCCCGTCTGGGTGGGGGTGGGCGGCAGCCCTGAATCGGTGCTGCGCGTGGTGCGCCATGACCTGCAACTGATGCTGGCGATCATCGGCGGCGATCCGCGGCGGTTCAAACCCTATGTGGACCTGTATCACCGCGCCTGCGCGCAGACGGGGCGGGCGGTCAGGCCGGTGGGCATCCATTCGCCCGGCCATGTGGCGGCGACGGACGCACTGGCCGCCGAACAGCTTTGGCCGCATTACAAGGGCATGTTCGACCGGATCGGGGCCGAGCGGGGCTGGCCCCCCGTCACGGCGGACCGCTACATGGCCGAAATCGCCCATGGCTCGCTTTACGTGGGCAGCCCCGAAACGGTGGCGCGCAAGATCGCCGCCGCCCTGCGCGCGCTGGGCGTGCAGCGCTTCGACATGAAATACGCGACCGGCCCCATGCCCCATGCCCAGCTGATGGAAGGCATCCGCCTTTACGGCGAGCGGGTCATTCCGATGGTGCGCGAGATGCTGGCCGAGGCGGTGCCCGCCCAATAGGCGACGCTCAGGCTGATCTGACGGAAGCGGGGGTTTTGCACCCCCGCACCCCCGCAGGATACTTGGGCAGAGAAAACGGGGCGCGGGTCAGGCCAGATGCGGCCGGAACTCGGCCACGACCTGTTCGTAGACGGCGCGTTTGAAGGGCACGATGGCGGCCACCATCTCCTCCGCGCCGATCCAGCGCCAGCGGCTGAATTCGGGATGTTCGGTATCGATGCGGATATCGGCATCGCTGCCCGTGAAGCGGAAGAGGAACCACTTCTGCTTCTGCCCGCGATATTTGCCGCCCCAGACGCGGCCCAGCAGTTCCGGCGGCAGGTCATAGGTCACCCAGTCCGCGGTCTTGGCCACGAAGGCGACCTTGTCTTCCGTGACGCCGGTTTCCTCCCACAACTCGCGCAGGGCGGCGGCGCGGGGCTTTTCGCCGTCGTCGATGCCCCCTTGCGGCATCTGCCAGGCGGGGCTGTCGCTGTCCTTGCGCTGGCCTGCGAAGATCAGGCCCTGCGGGTTCACGAGGACGACGCCCACACAGGGGCGGTAGGGAAGGGTCGCGGGATCGGTCATGGGAATGAAGGGGGGCGCTTCCGCCCCCCCGTCCTTTCAGTTCTGCGCGTCGGCGGGCATGGCCGAAACGGCGTTCAGGCCCGTGATGATGTCCACCGCATAGGCAAGCTGGTAATCCTCGTCCCGCAGGCGGGCGGTTTCCTCGGCCTTGGTGCGTTCCTCTTCCAGCAGGCGGCGCTCGTCCTCGGTCATCGAGTCGTTCTCGATCGCGCCGCGCAGATCGGCCTCGGACCGCGCGTTGGCCTCGGCCTCGGCGGCCTCGGCCTCGGTCCCCTGACCCTCGGCCCGCTGGGGCTGGTTCACCACGATGTCGGGCATCACGCCCAGCGCCTGGATCGACCGGCCCGAAGGCGTGTAGTAGCGCGCCGTGGTCAGCCGCATCGCGCCATCGCCGCGCAGGGGAACGATGGTCTGCACCGATCCCTTGCCGAAGCTCTTGGTGCCCACGGTGATCGAGCGGCGGTGATCCTGCAGCGCGCCCGCCACGATTTCCGATGCCGAGGCCGAGCCGCCGTTGATCAGCACCACCACGGGCTTGCCTTCGGCGATGTCGCCGGGCCTTGCGTTGAACCGTTCGCCATCCTGCGGATCGCGCCCGCGGGTCGAGACGATCTCGCCCTTGTCGAGGAAGGCGTCCGCGACGCTGATCGCCTCGTTCAGAAGCCCGCCGGGGTTGTTGCGAAGGTCGATCACCACGCCGTCCACATTGGCCAGACCGCCCAGTTCCTCGACCGACTTGCGGAATTCCTCGGTCACGCCGGGGGTGGTCTGGTCGTTGAAGGTGTTGACCCGCAGGACCACGGTCTGCCCGACGATGCGCGACCGCACGGCGGTCACCTTGATCGTGTCGCGGATGATCGACACGTCAAAGGGTTCGTCGGTGCCTTCGCGCACCACGGTGATGATGATTTCCGACCCGACGGGGCCGCGCATCATGTCCACCGCCTCGTCCAGCGTCAGGCCAAGGACGCTTTCGCCGTTCACATGGGTGATGAAATCGCCCGCCTCGATGCCCGCGTCATCGGCGGGGGTGCCCTCCATCGGCGAGACGACCTTGACGAAGCCCTCTTCCTGCGTGACCTCGATCCCCAGCCCGCCGAATTCGCCGCGGGTCTGCACCTGCATGTCGTCGAAATCCTCGGCAGCCAGATAGCTGCTGTGGGGGTCGAGCGAGGTGAGCATCCCGTTGATGGCGGCCTCGATCAGTTCCTGGCTGTCCACCTCTTCGACATATTGGGCGCGGATGCGTTCGAAGATGTCGCCGAACAGATCAAGCTGTTCGTAGACATTTTCGGTTCGTGCGGCCTCTTGTGCGACGAGGGGG
>JBEEOG010000254.1:0-4337 GCA_041191745.1 Pseudomonadota bacterium
CCAGCGCCGCCACCAGCGCCTCGCCATTGCCGTCGGGCAGGCCGAGGTCGATCAGGATCGCATCGGGGCGGTAGAGCGACAGGTGACGCCCGGCCTCGGCGCAGGTCGCGGCGCGGCGCAGGCGCGCGCCTTGCGACCGGCACAGCAGGCGCAGCCCATCGGCGGCAAGGCGGCTGTCTTCCACCGCCAGCAGCGTCAGCCCCGCCAGCGCGCCCGGGCGGGCGGGGGGGCGTGGCGCGGGGCGCAATCCGGCGGGAAAGACGCTCACGAGGGTGACAGGCTTCAGGTCCGGCATCGGCATGGCTCCTTGGGCTGGGGTCAGTAGGCGCGCAGACCGGTAAACACGGCGCTAACGTTACCCTGCGACCTGACCGCACCTTGCAAGACCCGTGCCCCGACCCCATAACCCGATCCAACGATTGCCCAGCAGGAAGACAGACATGATCGGACGCCTGAACCACGTCGCCATCGCCGTGCCCGACCTCGAAGCCGCGGCGAACCAGTACCGGCACGCGCTGGGCGCGACCGTCGGCGCGCCGCAGGACGAACCCGACCACGGCGTGACGGTGATCTTCATCGAACTGCCGAACACGAAGATCGAATTGCTTTATCCGCTGGGCGAGAATTCCCCGATCCGGGGCTTTCTCGACAAGAACCCCGCGGGGGGCATCCATCATGTCTGCTACGAGGTGGAAGACATCCTCGCCGCCCGCGACCACCTGAAATCGACCGGCGCGCGGGTGCTGGGCGACGGCAATCCCAAGATCGGGGCGCATGGCAAGCCCGTGCTGTTCCTGCATCCCAAGGATTTCAACGGCTGCCTCGTCGAGCTGGAGCAGGTCTGAGCCATGAGCATCACCGGCGCCATCGTCCTTTACGCGGTCACGTGGTTCCTCGTGTTCTTCATGGTGCTGCCCGTGCGGCATGTCAGCCAGGGGGATGCGGGCCAGATCGTTCCCGGCACGCCGCAGGGCGCGCCCGTGGGCGGCGGGGTGGGGCGCAAGGCGCGCATCACCACGCTGATCGCGGCGGGCGTCTGGGCGGTGCTCGCCTCGATCATCTGGTCGGGGATGATCTCGATCCGCGACATCGACATCCGCGGCGTGATGGACGAGGAAACGCAGGGCTGAGGGCGGGCCCTCAGCGCGCCTGCTGCGCCGCCACGATGCGGTGGAACAGGTGGGTGAAGGTCGCCACCCCCAGCAGCGGGATCAGCAGGTTCACCAGCGGCACGGTCAGCGGAATGGCCATCAGCGTGCCCGCCAGCCAAAGCCGCGCGCGATTCGCCCGCCGCCAGCCCCGCGCCTCGGCCCGCGGCATGCGGCGCAGCGCGACCATCGTGAAGTATTCCTGCCCCAGCAGCCAGCCGTTCACCGCCCAGAACAGCACGGGGGCCAGCGGTCCGACGAAGGGCAGCGCCAGCAGCGCGGCAAGGTTCACGAGGATCACGAGGCCAAGGAAATTGACCGAGGCGATGATCCCGTCGGCCAAGCCCATCTTTCGCGCGGGCGGCAGGGCGGGGTAGTGGCGATCCTCTACCGCCTGCACGACCTCTTCGAGGAACAAGCCCGTGAAGGCCGAGGCGACGGGGACCATCAGGAACACCGACAGCCCCAGCATCAGAAAGACAGAGGCAAAGGACAGCAGCGTGTCGATGCCCCCGACCGGCCCGATCAGGGGCAGGTCCGTCATCTCGGGCACCAGCCACTGGATCAGCGCGACAAAGCCCGCATAGGCCGCGACCAGCAGCGCGAGGGTCAGGCCCAGCCCCAGCCACAGCACGCGGCGAAAGCGCGGATCGGCCAGTTGTCCCAGCGCGGCGGTGAAGCTTGCCCAGATCATCCCCTCACGCCCCCTGCGCGACGGGGGCGAAGCTGACGATCCGGCCCAGATCGGGGCGCGGACGGTCCGGCACGGGGGCGGCGGGGGTGGCGATGTGGATGATGCCCGCCACCGTCTCGTCCCCCGTGCAGCCGAAGGCGCGCGCGGCGAAGACGGGGTCATGCGACACCCAGCCCGTCAGCCAGTTCGCCCCCCATCCCGCCGCCGTCGCGGCATGGACGATGTTCATGCAGAGCGCGCCCGCCGACAGAAGCTGCTCTACCGCCGGCACCTTGGGGGCGGCTTTGGGCGCGGCGATGACGACCACCGCCAGATGCCCGCGGTCGAACTGCCCGCGGCCCTTGTCGATTTTTTCGTCGATCTTTTCCGCATCTCCCCCCGTCTCGCGCGCCCGCGCCTCGGCCAGCGCGGCAAGGCGGGCCATCGCGGGCTTCTCGATCACGACCAGCCGCCACGGCTCTAGCTTGCCGTGGTCGGGCACGCGGGTCGCGGCGGCAAGGATGGCCATCAGCTGATCGCGCGACGGTGCGGGGCCGGTCATCACCTTGGCGGGATAGGAGGCGCGGGTGGCAAGGTAGTCGAGGACGGCTTGGTTCGGCACGGGCATCGGGGCACTCCTTCGGGCGTGACCGATCTGGCGCGGGCGCGGGGCGGGCGTCAAGGCCCGAAGGCAGGCAGTCTCAGCCGCGCGCGGCGGCGGCGCGCTCCAGCCCCCAGATGGCCAGACCCGCGAGCAGCCCCCAGAAGGCCGCGCCGATGCCGAAGGCCGCGACGCCCGATCCGGTGACGGCCAGCGTGATCGTGGCGGCGAAGCGCTGGTCGGGCTTGGCAAAGGCCCCCGTCAGCGCCCCCGTGAGCGGCCCGAGGAGGGCAAGCGCGACAAGCCCCGCCATCAGTGCGGGCGGCAGGGCGGACAGGATGGCGATGATCCACGGCCCCGTCAGGCCCAGCAGCACCCAGACGGCGGCATAGGCCAGCCCCACCTTCCAGCGCTGGCTGCGGTCGGGGTGGACGTCGTCGCCCATGCAGATCGCCGCCGTGATTGCGGCCATGTTCACCGTATGCGCCCCGAACAGCGCCGCGACGGCGGAAATCCCGCCGCTGACGGCAAGGGCGGGGCGGACGGGCGGCTCGAACCCCGCGGCGCGCATCGTGGCAAAGCCCGGCAGGTTCTGCGAGGCCATGGTGACAAGGTAGAGCGGCAGCCCCAGCCCGATCAGCACCTGCAGATCGAAGGCGGGCGCGATCAGGACGGGATGGGGCGGGATGGCCGGCAGATCGGGCAGCGCGGCGATGCCGCCCGCATAGGCCGCGACCAGCCCCACCGCCAGCGCGGCAAGGACGGCCATCGCGGGGTTCTTCAGCCGCACCAGCGCAAAGACCGCGACCATCGGCACCAGTGCCAGCGGCAGCGCCTGCACCGCACCCGCGCCCTTCAGGCAGAAGGGCAGCAGCACGCCCGCCAGCATCCCTGCGGCGATCCCGTCGGGGATTCGCGCCACCAGCGCGCCCAGCGGACGCAGCGCCCCCGTCAGCGCGATCAGCGCGCCCGCCAGAAGGAAGGCGCCGACCGCCTGATCCATCGTGATGCCCGAGGTGGCCGCGATCAGCGCCGCGCCCGGTGTGGACCAGGCCAGCACGACCGGCACGCGGTGCCATGTGGACAGGATGGCGGACCCCGCCGCCTTGGCCAGACAGACCGCCATGACCCAGCTTGCCGTCTGTTCCGCATCGGCCCCCACGGCCGCCGCCGCCGCCAGCACCAGCGCGATGGTGGAGCCGTAGCCCACCAGCGCGGCCACAAGCGCCGCCGAGATCAAGGATGCCCGCATGTCCGCCCCGTTCCGTCTGCGGGCGACTATTTCCGCACGGGGCGGGACTTGCAAGGCGGCGAGAGGGGGGAAAGGGGCGGCGATCCCGAGGGAGGAGGAGGGGGATCGCCGCCGGTCCGACCGGCCCGCGGGAGGAGGAAGGGGCCGTCCGAAGCACTGTGGGGCCAAAGCCCCCGAAAGGGTGCGGCGATCCCAGGGAGGAGGAGGGGATCGCCGCTGGTCCGACCGGCCCAAGGGAGGAGGAAAGGGCCGTCAGATGCATGCGGGGCCAAAGCCCCTGATAGGGCGCGGCGGTCCCAGGGAGGAGGAGGGGACCGCCGCCTGTCCGTCAGTCCCCGAGGGAGGAGGAGAGGGGACCTGCGGATCGTCTTTGGAGTCCTACGCCGAAGCGCGGTTTCCGGATCAAAGGGCGGCGGCGCCAGGGAGGAGGAGAAGCGCCGCCGCTTTTGCTATGGACCCCGGGAGGAGGTGGGGTCCAGCAAGAAACTCACTTGCCGTAGGCCGCTTCGCGCGCCACGCTGGCAATCGAGGCGCGGGCGATGCCGAGGTCGGCCAGCTCGCGGTCGGTCAGCGCATTCAGTTCGCGGACGGTTTGGGCATAGACGGCGCGGCGGGCGAGTGCCGCCTTCACCGAGGCGATGATGCCCGGGAAGCGGTCAGCCA
>JBEEOG010000255.1:0-2500 GCA_041191745.1 Pseudomonadota bacterium
CAAGGGCGCGGCGGTCGAGCTTGTTGTTGGCGTTGCGCGGCAGGGCGTCAAGGCGCTGCCAGTGGCGCGGCTGCTTCCAGCGCGCTAGGCAGGTTTCGGCATGGGCCTGCAGGACCGCCGGATCGACGGGCGCGGGGGCGGCGTAGAAACAGGCGACGATGCGGGTTCCGGGGGCGACCTCGACCTCGGTCACGGCGCAGTCGGGCAGAAGGGGGGCAAGGGCGGCCTCCACCTCGGACGGCGCGGTGCGGAAGCCGCCCGCGTTCATCATCTCGTCCGCGCGGCCCAGATAGGTGATGGCGCCATCCTCGGCCATGATCGCCTGATCGCCCGTCACGAACCACTCGCCCGACAGGCGCGCCGCCGTTGCCGCGGGGTCGTCCAGATAGTGCAGCATCAGCCCCGCATCGCGGCGGTCCACCGCCAGCACGCCGGCTATCCCGCGTGGGACGGGCTGGCCCCTGTCGTCAAGGACCGCGATGTGCCGCCCCGCCTGCGCATAGCCCGTGGCCCCCGCCGGCGCGGGACGGTCGGGGCTGGCCGAGACGAAGGTGGAGATCTCGGACATGCCCAGCGCCTCGTAGACCTCGGTTCCGGTCGCGTCCCGCCAGCCCGCGCGGGTGGCATCGGGCAGCGCCTCGCCCGCCGACAGCGCGTGGCGCAGCTTGGGCAGGGGGGGCACGGGCGCGCGCAGCATCTGGCGGAAGATGCCGGGGGCGGCGGCAAAGACGGTGGCGTCGAAGCGTTTCAGCAGCAGCGGCAGCTGCGGCGGGGTGACGCCCGCGCCGGGGATCAGCGCGGTCGCGCCGACGGTCCACGGGTCCAGAAGCCCCGTGCCCAGCGTATAGGTCCAGTTGAAGGCCCCCGCATGCAGGAGGCGGTCGGCCTCGCCCAGCCCCTCCCACCCCTGATGCATCATGCCGCGCGCCCAGACCGCGCGATGGGCATGGACCACCACCTGCGCCCGCCCCGAGGTGCCCGAGGTCACGACCGCATAGGCCGCGCGGTCGGGATCGCCCCTCTGCCAGTCGCAGGGGGGCAGGCTTTCCATCGCGGTGATGGCCGAAACGGGCAGGACGGGGCAGGGCGCGGGATCGGGCAGCGCCACGCCATCGGCCGCGACGATCAGGCGTGGCGCGATGCGCGCGGCAAGTGGCGTGATCTCGGCCCCGGTCAGCCCGGCGGATGTGGGCACCGGCATCAGCCCCGCCGCGACCGCGCCAAGGAAGAGGACCGGAAACTCCACCGTATTCCCAACCCGCATCAGGACGCGGTCGCCCCGCTGCAGGCCCAGCGCGAGAAGCCCCGTTCCGCAGCCCCGCACGGCGGCCTGCAGGCGGCCATAGCTCCAGCGTTCCGCCCCCGTCGGGCGCACGATCTGCAGCGCGGATTTGTCGGCCAGTTCATCCGCCCGCCGCAGCACATGGGCGGCAAGGTTGAAGGGCGCGGGGCAGGGCGGCCACGGGCCACGGTCGTCGATGGAGGGGGCGGGCTGGGACATGCCCGCCTTCTAGCCGCTGGGCGAAGGGCTTGCAAAGGCAGGCGTTGCGCGGCGCGGCGCGGTCGGGTAAGCGCGGGGCATGGCGCTGACCGATCCCAAAGCCCTGATCCGCATCGCCCGCGAAAGCGGGGCCGAGGCCGCTGTTGCCCCGCTGAACCTTGGCCAGCGGGTGCGCGATCTGCGAAAGGCCAAGGGCTGGACGCTGGAACAGGCCGCCCAGCAGGCGGGGCTCGCGCGGTCCACGCTGTCCAAGATCGAGAACGGGCAGATGAGCCCGACCTACGAGGCGCTGAAGAAACTGGCCGAGGGGCTGGCGATCAGCGTGCCGCAGCTTTTCACCCCGCCGTCGCGGGCGCAGGTGTCGGGCCGCATGGCCGTGACCAAGGCGGGCGAGGGGCAGGGCCACGCCACCGCGACCTACGAGCATGAACTGCTGGCGGGCCATCTGCGGACCAAGCAGATGCTGCCCTACCGCGCCCGCATCCGCGCCCGCGACGTGGCGGAATTCGACGGCTGGGTGCGCCATGACGGCGAGGAATTCCTGTATGTCCTGACCGGCGTCGTGCGGCTTTTCACCGAATTCTACGAACCCGTGGACCTGCGGCGCGGCGACAGCGCCTATTATGACGCCAGCATGGGCCATAATGTCATCAGCCTGTCGGAAGAGGATGCGACCATCCTCTGGGTCACCTCGCTGGGCTGACCGGCAGGCTGACCGGCGTGCGTGATCCGCGGGGCCAGTCCGCGGGTTCAGTCCGCGGGGCGGGCGCTCACATCACGTCGCCCATCGCGCGCTGGCAGGCCTCGGCGCAGGCAAGGCAGGCTTTCGCGCAGTCGCGGCAGTGGTCGTGGTGGTCGGCATGGCGCTGGCATTCCGCCCCGCACAGGCGGCAGGCCGTGGCGCAGACAGCGAGCAGTTCCTGTTGCAGCTTCCGCTCCGGCCCCGCGCGGGTCAGCACGCTGGCGGCGGTCAGGCAGATCTCGGCGCAGTCAAGGCAG
>JBEEOG010000256.1:0-5231 GCA_041191745.1 Pseudomonadota bacterium
GTCTCGATCCGGTCCACGACCCTCGGCGCCTCGCCGGTCAAATCGACCATGGTGCCGTTCGTGACCACGTCGGCGACGATTCCCGCCTCGCGGGCGATGCGGGCATGTTCACGCAGGTGGCGGTGTTCGCCATGCATCGGGATCAGCATGTCGGGCAGCAGCAAGCGGTGGACATGTTCCAGATCGGGGCGGTTCGCATGGCCCGAGACGTGGTAAAGCCCGCCCGCATCATCGACCACATCGACGCCCATTTCCGAGAAGGCATTGACGATCTTCAGCACGTCCCGCTCGTTGCCGGGAATGGTCTTGGAGGAAAACAGGAACAGGTCGCCCGCCTTCATCTCCATCCCCAGATACTTGCCGCGCGACAGCTGCGCCGATGCCGCGCGCCGTTCGCCCTGCGACCCGGTGGCCAGCAGCATCAGGTTCTGGCGCGGGATTTCCAGCGCGTCCTCGGGGCTGATCGTGGGCGGGAAATCCCCCAGCACGCCCGATTCCTGCGCCGCCAGCACCATGCGCCGCATCGCGCGGCCCAGAAGACAGATGGAGCGGTCGGCGGCGCGCGCGGCTTCGGCCAGCGTCTTGAGCCGCGCGACGTTGGACGCGAAGGTGGTCGCCACCACCATCCCGCGCGCATTCCTGATCAGGTCACGGATCGGTTCGCGGATCGAGGATTCCGACCGCCCCGCATGCAGGCTGAAGACGTTGGTCGAATCGCACATCAGCACCTTGACGGGGCGTTCCTCGGCGATCTCGGTGAAGCGGGCATCGTCCCACCCCTCGCCCACCACCGGCGCGGGGTCGAGCTTGAAGTCGCCGGAATGGACCACCCGCCCCGCGGGCGTGTCGATCACCAGCGCGGCGCTTTCGGGGATCGAATGGCTGACCGGCACGAACTGCACGCGGAAATCGCCCACCTCGACCGTTTCGGGGCGCGCGGCGACGGTGTGGATCGCATCCTTGGGCAGGCCCTGCTCCTCGAACTTCAGCCGCGCGATGGTGGCGGTGAAGCGGCGGGCATAGACGGGCTTTTTCAGCCGCGGCCACAGATGCCCCAGCGCGCCGATGTGATCTTCGTGCGCGTGGGTGATGAAGATGGCGTCCAGACGGTCCAGCCGTTCTTCCAGCCACGAAAGGTCGGGCAGGATCAGGTCCACGCCGGGCGTCGTGTCCATGTCGGGAAAGGTCACGCCCAGATCGATCAGGATGAACCGCTCGCGGTCGGCGGGACCGTAGCCGTAGAGATAGCAGTTCATCCCGATCTCCCCCGCGCCGCCGAGGGGAAGATAGACCAGCCGGTTCGAACTCATGCGCTTTCCAATTCCTTGTTGTAGCGATGGATCAGGACCAGACCATGCATGGTCAGGTCATCCTCGACGCTGTCAAATAGTGCGGTATCCTGCGCGAAAAGGGAGGCAAGGCCCCCCGTCGCAATCACCTTCATCGGGCGGTCGCGTTCGCGCTTGACCTCGCGCACGATCCCTTCGACCAGACCGATATAGCCCCAGTACACGCCCGATTGCATGCAGGCCACCGTATTCGTGCCGATGGCGCGGGCGGGGCGGCTGATATCGACATGCGGCAGGGCGGCGGCGGCCATGTGCAGGGCCTCGAGGCTCAGGTTCACGCCGGGCGCGATGAC
This sequence comes from Pseudomonadota bacterium, assembly GCA_041191745.1. Classification (GTDB taxonomy): domain Bacteria; phylum Pseudomonadota; class Alphaproteobacteria; order Rhodobacterales; family Rhodobacteraceae; genus Paragemmobacter. The sequence goes on from JBEEOG010000256.1 coordinate 1,643, forward strand.
GCCGCCGATATAGGCGCCGTCGCTGTCCACCACGTCGAAGGTCGTGGCCGTGCCGAAATCCACCACGACCAGATCGCCGCCATGGCGGTCATGCGCGCCCACGGTGTTCACCAGACGGTCGGGCCCGACGGTCGTGCCCTGATCGACGCGCGGCGCCACCGGCAGGCGGCATTCCGGCTTGCCCACCACCAGCGGGCGGCAGTCGAAATAGCGGTTGCAGAGGACCCGCAGGTTGAACACCACCCGCGGCACGGTCGACGAGATGATCGCATCCGTCACCGCCACATCCACCTTTCGCATGGTCATGAGCGAGGAGAGCCAGACGAAGTATTCATCCGCCGTGCGCTTGTGATCCGTGGCGATGCGCCATGTGGCGATGAAGCGCGCGCCGTCCCAGATGGAAAAGACGGTGTTGGTGTTCCCGCAATCGATGGCCAGAAGCATTCCGGTCCCCCGTCAGAAGAAAACCTCCGCCGCCGGAATGGCGACGGGGCCTTGCGGCTGGCGCAGGATCAGCGCGCCGCTTGCGTCGATCGTCTCGAAGATGCCCTCGCGCGTCGTCTCGGCCGTCCGCGCGCGGATCGGTTCGCCCAGACGCGCGGCATGGGCCAGCCATTCGGCGCGCAGCGGGGCGAAGCCATGGGCGGTGAAGCTGCGCTCCCAGCGATCATAGGCGGGGGCGAGCGCGTCGAGGAACGTCTCTGCCGTCACCCGCAGCCCCGTTTCCGACAGGACCGAAACGGGGCGCACCGCGCCCGCCTCCACGCCCGCCGGATCGGGGGCCGAGATCAGGTTCACCCCGATCCCGATGCACAGGTGGCTGACCCCCCCTGCCCCGCCCGCGCTTTCCAGCAGGATCCCCGCCACCTTGCCGCCGTTCAGCAGCACGTCATTGGGCCATTTCAGGCCAAAGGCCGCGGGCAGGCCCGTCACCGCGACGAAAGCCTCGCGCAGGGCGAGGGCAGCGGCGAAACTGCGAATCGCGACCTGTTCGGGCGCCTCGCGCGGGAAGAGAAGCAGGGTGGCGTAGAAATTCCCCTGCGGGCTGGCCCAGGCGCGGGCGCGGCGGCCACGGCCGGCGGTCTGTTCATGCGCCATGAACCAGACAGGCCCCGCAAGCTGCGGGGCCAGCCGGATGGCATGGGCATTGGTGCTGTCGACCGTTGGCAGGACGACACGGCCGGTTCCGGCCGGCCATCCCGCGGGCCGCGCCTCAGTTGACAAGGGCCGCCGCCGCGGTCGCCGCCGCGGGTTCGATGCCGAAGAGGTTGATCACCGCCAGCACGTTGATCGCGGCCACGCCCACCAGCATCGCCCATTGCACGGGGGCCATGCGGCTTTCGACACCTTCGCCTTCCTTGCCGAAATACATGAAGAAGACGATCCGCAGGTAATAGAAGGCCCCGATCACCGACGCCACCGCCCCCGCCGTCGCAAGCCAGACCATGTTGGCATCGACCGCCGCCTTCAGCACATAGAACTTGCCGAAGAAGCCCACCATCGGCGGCACGCCGGCAAGGCTGAACATCAGCACCAGCAGCGCCAGCGCCTTCAGCGGTTCGGCCCGCGCGAACATGTTCAGGCTGGCGATGTCCGACACCGGCCGCCCGTCGCGTTCCATCGACAGGATGAAGGCGAAGGTGCCGATGTTCATCGTCACATAGATCGCCATGTAGACGAGCATCGCCTGCACGCCCTCGGCCGTGCCCGAGGCCAGACCCACCAGCGCGTAACCCATGTGCGCGATGGAGGAATAGGCCATCAGGCGCTTGATGTCGCGCTGCCCGATCGCGGCCACGGCACCAAGGAACATCGACACCACCGCAAGAGCCGCGGCCACCTGCGTCCAGTCCGACGGGATCGCGCCAAAGGCGTCATGCGCCAGCCGCGCGAAAAGCGCCATCGCCGCCACCTTGGGCGCGGTGGCGAAGAAGGCCGTCACCGGCGTGGGCGAGCCTTCATAGACATCGGGCGTCCACATGTGGAAGGGCGCGGCCGAAACCTTGAAGGCCAGACCCGCCAGCATGAAGACCAGACCGAAGAGCAGGCCCAGCGGCACCTCGTCCTGAACCGAGGCGAAGATGCCCGAAAACAGCGTCGTGCCCGCAAAGCCATAGACCAGCGACGCGCCATAGAGCAGCAGGCCCGAGGACAGCGCGCCGAGGACGAAGTATTTCAGTCCGGCTTCCGTCGATTTCACGCTGTCGCGGCGCAGCGCGGCCATGACGTAAAGCGCCAGCGACTGCAGCTCCAGCCCCATGTAGAGCGCCATCAGGTCACCGGCCGAGACCATCATCATCATCCCGATCACCGACAGCGTCATCAGGACCGGATATTCGAAGCGCAGCAGGTCGCGGCGCTGCATGTAGTCAAGGCTCATCACCAGAACGGCGGCGGCGCTGACAAGGATCACCACCTTGGCGAAGCGGGCGAAGGCGTCATCGACGAACATGCCGTGGAAGGCGGTCGTCGTGCCGCCCGCGCCAAGGCCGATCCACAGGGCAAGGGCAAGGTAGATCCCAGCCGTGGCCCATGCGATCACGGGGGCGACGCGGTCCTTGCCGGTATAGACGCCGAACATCAGCGCCCCCATCGCAAAGACGGCCAGCACGACTTCGGGCAGGACGGTGTTGAAATCCGCAGGGGTCATGTTGGTCGTCCCTCAGTGCATGGCCAGTTGCGTTTCGCCCGGGGCGGGGATCGCGGCCTTATAGTCGATGATCAGCGCCTCCACGCTCGGCCCGATGATATCGGTCACGAGGCTGGGATAGACGCCCAGAAGCAGGGTCATGGCGACGAGGGGGGCGAAGATCGCCTTCTCGCGGCGGGTCATGTCGGTGATGGAGCGCAGCGCCTCTTTCAGCAGCTCGCCCATCACGACGCGGCGGTAGAGCCACAGCGCATAGGCCGCCGACAGGATCACCCCCAGCGTCGCCACGGCGGCGACCCAGGTGTTGACCTGGAAGATGCCCATCAGCGTCAGGAATTCGCCGATGAAGCCCGATGTGCCGGGCAGGCCCACATTGGCCATGGTGAAGAACATGAAGACCAGCGCATAGGCCGGCATCCGGTTCACCAGACCGCCATAGGCGTCGATGTCGCGGGTGTGCATCCGGTCATAGATCACGCCCACGCACAGGAACAATGCGCCCGAGATGAAGCCGTGCGAGATCATCTGGAAGATCGCGCCGTCGATGCCCTGCTGGTTCACGGTGAAGATGCCCATGGTCACATAGCCCATGTGCGCGACCGACGAATAGGCGATCAGCTTCTTCATGTCCTGCTGCGCCAGCGCGACAAGGCTGGTGTAGACGATGGCGATGGCCGACATCCAGAAGACCAGCGGCGCCAGCAGGTCCGAGGCCACGGGGAACATCGGCAGGCTGAAGCGCAGGAAGCCATAGCCCCCCATCTTCAGCAGGATCGCCGCCAGCACGACCGACCCAGCGGTCGGGGCCTGAACGTGGGCGTCGGGCAACCATGTATGCACCGGCCACATCGGCATCTTCACCGCGAAGCTGGCAAAGAAGGCCAGCCACATCAGTGTCTGCATGCCGCCCACGATATGGATGCCGAGCAGGCTGAAATC
>JBEEOG010000257.1:0-3050 GCA_041191745.1 Pseudomonadota bacterium
CCCGCCTTCGAGGCCGCGACCGGCATCAAGGTGAACTTCACCGAACAGCCCGGTCAGGACGACATGTTCGCCGCGGCCAAGCTGGCGCTGGAAGCCGGTGGCGTGGACGTGGTCGAACCGACCGTGGACCGTATCTCGGGCTGGGCGTCGAACGGCCTTGTCCAGGGCTGGGACATGTCGAAGCTGAACGTCGACAACTACCTGCCCGGCCTTGCCGACGGCAAGATGGGCGAGATGGCCACTGTCGACGGCCAGCGCATGCTGGTCCTGTCGGTCTGGGGCACCGAGGCGCTTGTCTACAACAAGGACGAAATGGCGCTGGAATACGGCACTGCCTCGCTGGGCGAACTGTTCAACCCCGCCAATGAAGGCAAGGTCGTCGGCCGTCCGCACTCGACGCTGGCTGCGATGGGCCGCTGGCTGGATGCCGAAGGAAAGCTGCCGCGTCCGTGGATGGACGGCTATGGCGACGAAGCCGCGATGGTCGAGCTGTGGGACATCGCGCTGGCCGAGGCGATCAAGGTCAAGTCGAACTTCGTCCAGTGGTGGACCGGCGAGAACGAGGCGCAGGCCGGCTTCCTCGTGAACGGCGGGACCATCGGCCTGTGCTGGGACTCGACGGGCTTCAACCTCGGCAAGGAAGGCAACTACGGCTACATGCCGCCGAAGGAAGGCGCCTTCGCCTGGAACCAGGGCTTTGCCCTGATGAAGAACGCCGCCAACGTCGATCAGGCCCATGCCTTCGCCAAGTGGGTCTCGGAGCCCGAGGGCGCCTCGCTTTGGGCGACCGCCTTCGCGGCCAACCCGGTCGGCAAGGGCGCGATCGACCTGATGGATCAGTCGGTCAAGGACTACTACAACTCGGCCTTCAACGACGATGCGCTGTCGAAGCTGTGGTGGTGGCCGACGCAGGAAGCTTGGTTCATCGCCAAGCGCGGCGAATACGCCGACAAGTTCCGCTCTGCCTGATCGGCACAGCCGACTTCGGCCCGCCGGAGCCATCGGCTCCGGCGGGTTTCTTGATCGTGACGGGCGCGGGGGCGCCCCAATGGCAATAGCCAGCCATCAGAAAAACGGGGAGTGTGGCGATCCATGAGCGCAGGGATTGACCTTGATGACGTGTGTTGCGATTTCGGCAGCTTCCGTGCCGTGGACCATGTCAGCGTCAGCATAAAGCCGGGCGAATTCTTTTCCTTCCTTGGCCCCTCGGGCTGCGGCAAGACGACCATCCTGCGGATGATCTCGGGCTTTACCGAACCCTCGTCCGGCGTGATCCGGATCGGCGGCAAGGACATGCGCGGCCAGCGCCCGAACCAGCGACCGACCGCGCTGATCTTCCAGAACCTCGCGCTGTTCCCGCTGATGCCCGTGTGGGAGAACATCGCCTTCGGGCTGGAGGTGCGGGGCGTGGACAAGGCCAAGCGCCGCGCGCGGGCCGAGGAGCTGCTGAAGCTGGTCGATCTGCACGGCGCGGCGGACAAGATGGTCAGCCAGCTGTCGGGCGGCCAGAAGCAGCGCGTGGCCATCGCCCGTGCGCTGGCGGTGGAACCTGCCGTCATGCTGCTGGACGAACCGCTTTCCGCGCTGGACCTGAAGCTGCGCCAGCACATGCGCGCCGAACTGCGCGCCATCCAGAAGCGCACCGGCGTGACCTTCATCTACATCACCCACGATCAGGGCGAGGCGCTGGCCATGTCCGACCGCGTGGGCGTCATGAGCCATGGCCGCCTGCAGCAGGTGGCCGCGCCGCGCGACATCTATGACAATCCGGTCAACGGCTTCGTCGCCTCTTTCGTGGGCGAGAACAACATCATCGCGGGCCGCGTGACGGCGCGCGCCGATGGCATGGCGGGCTTCGACACCGCGCTCGGCCCGCTGCGGGCGCGGCTGCACCCCGATGCGGGGTCCGAGGTCAAGCTGTTCGTCCGCCCCGAACACATGCGCCTGACCGACGCGCCGGGCGCCGAGAACTCGGTGCCCGTGACCGTGACCGAGGTCGCCTTCGAGGGCAATTTCATCTCGGTCCATGCGCGCAGCGCGTCGGGCCAGATGCTGGCGGCGGAACTCCGCAACGACGGCACGGGTGTGCTGCCCGCCCAAGGGGCGCAACTGCACATGCATTTCGACGCGCGCCATGCGGCCATCCTGCCCGATGCCGCAGGGGCCGCCGGTTCGGCCGCCGCGGTCGAAGAGGTCTGACCCATGCAGGACCTGCTGCGACGCTACGGCTCCGGTCTGACAGGGGCCTTCATCCTGCTCACCGCCTTCTGGCTGGTGGTGCTGATCATCCTGCCCAACCTCTACCTCTTCGAGAACAGCTTCCGCCCCTATCTGCCCGTGGCCGAGGTGGGCGGGCCGAAGGATGTCTATTCGCTGGACAACTATGCCAAGATCTTCAACGGCGAGAGCGCGCTCGAGGTGCTGGGGATGTCGATCCCGATCCCCGTGCACATCAAGTCCTTCGTGCTGACGGTCTGGTATTCGGCGGTGGTGACGGTGATCTCTTTCGCCATCGCCTATCCGCTGGCCTATTACCTCGCCAAGATCGTCTCGCCCAAGTCGCTGGCGACGCTGTTCCTCTTGCTCTTCGTGCCACTCTGGGTGTCCGAGGTGCTGCGCTCCTTCGCGTGGTTCATCATCCTGTCGCTGAACGGGCCCTTGAACTTCGTCCTGACGGGGCTCGGCATCACCGAGGAGAAGATCCGCTGGATCTCGGGCTACCGCTCGATCCTGATCGGGCTGGTCTACACCTATGTCCTCTTTATGCTCTTTCCGATCTACAACGCGATCCAGTCGCTCGACACCAACCAGATCGAGGCGGCCGAGGACCTTGGCAGCCCCTGGTGGCGGACGCATTGGCGGGTGATCATCCCGCATGCGAAACCCGGCATCGCCTCGGGCTGCGTGATGGTGTTCATGCTGTCGGCGGGCTCGCTTCTGGTGCCGACGGTGGTCGGGTCAACCAAGGCGAACTGGTTCCCGCAGACGATCTACACCTGGTTCAACGATGCGCTCGACTGGAACACAGGCGCGGCCTATTCGATGATCTT
>JBEEOG010000258.1:0-5366 GCA_041191745.1 Pseudomonadota bacterium
CCGCCGCATCGATCGTCGCGCGGCCCAGCGGCGTGACGGCCACCGCTTCGGGGATCACCCCCGCGCGGGCGGTGGGCGGGGGCGGCGGGGGCGGGGGCGAGGCCACCGATTGCGACAGCCAGTCGATCGCCGAAAGCGGCGCCTCTTGCGCGGTGGCGGGCAGACCCGCCAGGAGCAGCGCCGTCAGCGCCACGGCGCGCCGGCGGCCCCGTCCGCGCAAGGGGGTGTCAGTCGGCATCAAGCGTCACCGGAACCTTCACCTCGGCCTGATCGGGCCGAAGGTCGGCGATGTAGGCATAGCCGGTCAGTGCGAGGAACCCCAGAACCGCCAGAAACAGCACCGCCTTGATGATCCGCCCCATACCCGTCCGTCCTTTGCGCCTGAACGCTTTGCCTGTTCGTTGTGTCCGTCCGCTTCGCATGGCCCCCTGCAGGGGGTCAGGGACGGATCGTTCCTGCCTCGTGCCGGACGCTACACCCCGCACGGCGGCGAATATATATGGCAATTCGGCGGAGTTCACGCCATTGAGAGGAAAATCGCCGTGAAGGCCCGTTCGGGCCAGCGGAGGACAGGGGGACAGGGCGCGCCGGATGGACCGTTTGCAGAAGACCGTGGTGATGGTGGGCATGATGGGGGCGGGAAAGACCGCCGTCGGCACCGCCGTGGCCCGCCTGCTGGGGGTGCCCTTCCTCGATTCGGACGAAGAGATCGTCCGCGCCGCCAACCGCTCCATCGCGGAAATCTTCGAACGCGACGGCGAGCCCTTCTTCCGCGCGCGCGAGACCGAGGTGCTGGGCCGCCTGCTGCGCGGCGCGCCCTGCATCCTGTCCACCGGCGGCGGGGCCTTCCTGTCGGACACCAACCGCGCGCTGATCGCCGAGGCGGGCGTGTCCGTCTGGCTGCGCGCCGATCTGGACCTTCTGTGGCAGCGCGTGCGGCACAAGACGACGCGCCCCCTGCTGCGTACCGCCAATCCCCGCGAGACCCTGCGCGAGCTTTACGAAAAGCGCGTGCCGCTTTACGGGCTGGCCGATATCGCGGTCGATGCGGCGGCCGACCTCGCCATCGACGAGATGGCGCGCAAGGTCATCGCCGCACTGGCCACGCGCCCCGACGTTCTGGAAAGGACCTGACCCCATGACCATCGACACGGTCCCCGTCGCGCTTGGCGCGCGGTCCTATCAGGTGCGGATCGGCGCGGGCCTGATCGACCGCGCGGGGGCCGAGATCGCCCCGCTTCTGGCACGCAAGAAAGCCGCAATCATCACCGATGCCAGCGTCGCGGCCCTGCACCTGCCGCGCCTCGAGGCCGCGCTCAGGGCCGAAGGGATCGCCACCGCCGCGCTCGTCCTGCCTGCGGGCGAAGGCACGAAGGGCTGGGAGCAGTTCACCCGCACCGTCGAATGGCTGCTGGAGCAGAAGGTGGAACGGCGCGATGTCGTCATCGCCTTCGGGGGCGGGGTGATCGGCGATCTGGCTGGCTTTGCCGCCGCCGTCCTGCGGCGCGGCGTGCGCTTCGTGCAGCTTCCCACCACGCTTCTCGCGCAGGTGGACAGTTCGGTGGGCGGCAAGACCGGCATCAATACCGCGCAGGGCAAGAACCTTGTCGGGGCGTTCCACCAGCCCTCGCTCGTGCTGGCCGATATCGGCATCCTCGACACGCTGCCGCCCCGCGATTTTCTGGCGGGCTATGGCGAGGTGGTGAAATACGGCCTTCTGGGCGACGCGGCCTTTTTCGACTGGCTGGAAGAGAACGGCCCCGCGATGGCCGCGGGCGACCGCGCGGCGCGCCAATATGCCGTGCGCCGCTCGGTCGAGATGAAGGCGGGCATCGTGGAGCGCGACGAGACGGAAGAGGGCGAGCGCGCGCTTCTGAACCTTGGCCACACCTTCTGCCACGCGCTGGAAAAGGCCACGGGCTATTCCGACCGCCTGCTGCATGGCGAAGGCGTGGCCATCGGCTGCGCGCTGGCCTTCGAGCTGTCGCAGCGCATGGGCCTGTGCGCGCAGGAAGCGCCCAGCCGCGTGCGGGCGCATCTGCGCGCCATGGGGATGAAGGTGGACATGGCCGACATCGCGGGCGACCTGCCCCCGCCGGCGGCGCTTCTGGCCCTGATGGGGCAGGACAAGAAGGTGATCGACGGCCGCCTGCGCTTCATCCTTGCCCGCGCGATCGGCGCGGCCTTCGTGGCCGAGGACGTGCCCCCCGATCTGGTCACGCGGCTGCTCGACGACGCGCTTTCGGCGCGGCGCTGACGTCACTGGTGGCGCAGCGCCTCGATCGGATCAAGCTTCGCGGCGCGGCGGGCGGGGAAGAAGCCGAAGACCACCCCCACCACGGCGGAAAAGCAGAAGGCCAGCGCCACGATGGCCAGGCTGGGCGAAAACGGGATGGACAGGAACTGCGCCCCCGCGAAGGCCAGCGCAAGGCCCAGAACGATGCCCAGCATCCCGCCGAGGACCGACAGCACCACCGCCTCGATCAGGAATTGCGTCATCACCTGCCGCGCGGTCGCGCCCACGGCAAGGCGGATGCCGATCTCGCGCGTGCGTTCGGTGACCGAGACCAGCATGATGTTCATGATCCCGATCCCCCCCACCAGCAGCGACACGGCCGCCACCGCCGACAGAAGCCCCGTCAGGACCCCGTTGATCGACGACAGCATCGACCCCACCTGCTTCATGTCCATGACCGAGAAATCGTCAGGTTCCCCGAGGTTTATGCGGCGACGTTCATGCATCAATGCCTCGATCTCGCGGATGCCTTCCTCGACCGTCACCGCGTCCGAGACGGAGATGGAGATAGAGGAGACATCGCCGCTGCCGTCGAGCCTGCGCTGCACGGTGCGGACGGGCATCAGCACGGTGTCGTCCTGATCCTGCCCGAAGGTGCCCGCGCCCTTTGCCGATAGCACCCCGATCACCTGACAGGCGATGCCCTTGACGCGCACCGTCTCGCCCACGGGATTGCCCGCGCCGAAAAGTTGCGCCCGCACCGTCTGGCCAAGGATGCAGACCGCCGCGCCGCTGCGTTCCTCGGATTCGGTGAAGGCGCGGCCCGTGGCCAGCGGCCAGTTCGACACGGTCAGGTAATCGGCCGAGGTGCCGCGGATCTGCGTCGGGCGGTTCGCATTGCCGAACACCACCGTCTGCCCGCTGGTGACCGACGGCGCGGCCGCGGCGACGACGGGCAGGGTCTGCAGCGCCTCGACATCGCGCAGAGTGAATTCGGGCGCGGTGTCGCGGCTGCCCGGCCCCATCTGCGACGATCCGGGGCGCAGCATCACCACGTTCGATCCAAGGCTTTCCACCTGCGCCGCCACCGCGTCGGACGATCCTTGCCCCACCGTCACCATGGCGATCACGGCGGCGACCCCGATCACCACGCCCAGCACCGTCAGGACCGAGCGCATCGTGTTCCGCAGGATCGCGCGAAAGGCGAGGCGGACGGTTTCCCACAGCATCAGGCGGCCTTTCCCGTCACGGCTTCGTCGCGCGTCACGCGGCCATCGGTAAAGACCACCAGCCGCCGCGCATAGGCGGCGATGTCATCCTCGTGCGTGACCATGACGATGGTGATCCCCTCGTCACGGTTCAGCTTTTGCAGAAGCTGCATGATCTCGTGGCTGCGCTGGCTGTCGAGGTTGCCTGTCGGTTCGTCGGCAAGGATCAGCATCGGATCGCCCGCCAGCGCGCGGGCGATGGCCACGCGCTGCTGCTGGCCGCCCGAAAGCTGGGCGGGATCGTGCCCCTCGCGCCCCTGAAGGCCGACCTTTTCCAGCGCGGCGCGGGCCTTTTCGTGCCGCAGGGCGGCGGGCAGGCCCTTGTAGATCAGCGGCAGTTCCACATTCTCCAGCGCCGTGGTGCGGGCAAGCAGGTTGAAGCCCTGAAAGACGAAGCCCAGCACATGCCGGCGCAGCAGGGCGCGCTGGTCGGGTTCCAGCGACTGCACCTCGACCCCGTCGAAGCGGTAGGTGCCGCCCGTGGGCCGGTCCAGACAGCCGATGATGTTCATCGCCGTCGATTTCCCCGATCCCGAAGGCCCCATGATGGCCACGAACTCGCCCCGCCGGATCGTCAGGTCCACCCCTGCCAGCGCCGTCACCCGCGCCTCGCCCGCGCCGTAGCTGCGCGAGACATTGGAAAGTTCTATCAGCGGCGCCCCCGTCATTCGCGCGTGCTCTGCGCGGTGATGACGGCATCGCCCGCTTCCAAGCTGTCAGAGGTCACGACGGTCCGGCTGCCGTCGCTGTCGCCGGCCGTCACCGCCACCTCGACCGGCTGGCCGCCTTCCAGCACCCAGACCGACCGGCCCGAGGCGGGCGCGCCCCGCGACGGCGACCGGCGCGGCATGATCAGCCCCAGAAGCCCCCGCCCGCCGCCCGAGGAGGCCGTCTCGGCCGGTGGGGGCGCATAGCGCAGCGCGGCATTGGGGACGAGCAGGGCATCGGTTTGCTCGGACACGGTGATCGTCGCGGTCGCGGTCATGCCCGGGCGCAGCAGGCCTTCGGCATTGTCCACGGTCAGGATGGCCTTGTAGGTCACGACGCCGTCGGTTTCTTCGGGCGCGAAGCGCACCTGCGTGATGCGGGCGGGGAAGCTGCGGCCCGGATGGGCATCGACCGAGAATTCCGCGACCTGATCCACCGCGACACGGCCGATATCGGCCTCGTCGATGTCCACGCGCAATTCCATCAGGGCAAGGTCCTCGGCCAGCGTGAACAGGACCGGCGCGTTCAGGGACGAGGCCACGATCTGCCCCGCCTCGGCGGTGCGGTTCAGCACGACGCCCGCGACGGGCGAGCGCAGCACCGTCTTTTCCAGATCGGCGCGGGCAAGTTCGGTATTCGCCTCGGCCAGCGTCAGGTCGGCCCGCGCGATCTCGCGCGCGGCGGCGGCGCGGTCGCGCGCGGCCTCGGCCGTCACCGCGGTCAGGCGGGACGAGATGCCGCGCCGGTCCAGTTCCTGCTGCGAGGCCCAGGTCGCCTCGGCCTCGCGCAGGGTGGCTTCGGCCTGCGCGAGCCGCCCCTTGGCGGCGGCAAGCTGGGCTTCGGCATTGGCCAGCGTGGCGCGGAATTTCGTGTCATCGAGCCGCGCGAGCGTCTGGCCCACCGTGACGCGGTCGTTGAAATCGGCCTCGACCGCGGCCAGCGTGCCCGACAGTTCGGACGAGACATCGACCTGCGTCGTGGGTTGCACCGATCCGGTGGCCGTGACCGTGACCTTCAGCGCGCCGCGTTCGGCGGGGGTGGTGTCATAGGTGACACGCGGCGCGTCGCCGGACATGGCCCAGTACCCGCCGCCCGCCAGCGCGACGGCAACCAGCCCCGCGACGATCCATCCGCGGCGGCCGCGCTTGCGCGCC
>JBEEOG010000259.1:0-5402 GCA_041191745.1 Pseudomonadota bacterium
GGATGCGCTGCGCGCCCTGCCGGGTGTCGCCGTGAACGGGGCGGGCGACAGCTCCACCCAGGTCCGCATCCGGGGCGGCGAATCGAGCCATACGCTGATCCTGATCGACGGCATCGCCGCCGCCGGCGGCGAGGGGGAATACAACCTCGGCGGGCTCGAGACGATGAACATCGAACGGATCGAGGTGCTGCGCGGGCCGCAGTCGGTCTATTACGGGTCCAATGCCTCGGCGGGCGTGATCAACATCGTCACCAAGAAAGGCGCCGAAGGCACCACCGCGACCGCCGGTCTGGAAGCGGGCGCAGGCACCATCGCCACCGCCTTCATCGCGCGGCGCGATGCGCGCGGGGGCGTGTCGCTGTCGCTGTCGCATGCCGACGACCGCGGCTATGACCAGTCGGGTGACGGCGGGGAAAAGGACGGCATCCGCCGCAGCACGGCGATCCTGTCGGGCGACTATCTGGTGACCGACGATCTGCAACTGGGCTTCACCCTGCGCCGCTCGCGCGAGGGGTATGATTTCGACGCCAACAGCTTCAGCGCCACCGATGCGGCGGGCTATGTGGTGGACGATCCCGACGAGGTCTCGGACCGCAACGACCTGACGGCGGGCATCTTTGCCGAATACGCCATGCTCGACGGGCGGCTGACGCACCGTCTGGGGCTGGAGCGGACCGACAACGACGCCAGCTTCAACGGCGGCGCGCCGACGCAGACGACGACGGATGCGCTGAAATACCGGCTGAGCTTCGGCCTTGACGGTGCGGTGGCGGATGCCGACCACCTGCTCATGCTGTTCCTCGAAAAGCGCGAGGATGCCAGCAGTTCGAACCCCGCCTACGGGCGCGCCGCGCGGTCGGCCGCGCTGGAATATCGCGGCAGCCTCGACATGGGGCTGGACGTGCAGGCGGGGCTGCGCTTCGACGACAACAGCACCTTCCCGGATTCGACGACGTGGAACGTGGGGCTGTCCTACACGCTCGACACCGGCATCCGCCTGCACGCATCGGCGGGCACGGGCGTCGTGAACCCCAACTACTTCGAACTCTACGCCGATGCCTTCGGCTACAGGGGCAACCCGAACCTGCAGCCGGAAAAGAACCGCAGCGTGGATCTGGGTGTCGAATTCCCCGTCTTCGCAGAGCGCGGCACGATCGACATCACAATCTTCCGCGAAACCCTGACGGACGAGATCACGGATGTCCCGCTTGGCGGCAATGCCTTCGGCTTCGTCAACCAGAGCGGCGACAGCGACCGTCAGGGGGTCGAGGTGCAGGGCGACGTGCAGGCGACCGACGACCTGTCGCTGCGGATGGCCTATACCTATCTGGACGCCACGAACCCCGATGGCAGCGTGGAAATCCGCCGCCCGCGGCACGAACTGATGCTGGGCGCGACGCTTGCGGCCTTTGGCGGGCGCGGCACGGTGTCGGGCGACCTGCGCCATGTCTCGGGCAATGTCGATACGCAGTTCTGGGGCAATTTCGACAACGCCCCGCTGCCGGCCTACACGACCGTCAACCTGTCGGCGCGCTATGACCTGACCGACAGCCTGCAACTGACGGGGCGGGTCGAGAACCTCTTCGATGCCGACGCGGTCGATGTCTGGGGCTACGCGACGCGGGGCCGCGCGCTCTATGTGGGGATCGATGCCAAGTTCTAGGCCCTGCCTCGTTGCCGTGCTTGCGGGGGTGCTTTGCGGCGCCCCCGCCGTGGCACAGGTGACGGCGGGCGATGCGCCCCCGCGGCGCGTCGTGTCGATGAACCTTTGCACCGACCAGCTGGCGATGATGCTGGCCGCGCCGGGGCAGCTTGTGTCGGTATCGAACCTTGCCACCGACGAACGCGGCTCGGCCCTCGCGGCCGAGGCGCGGGCCTATCCGCCCAATCGCGGGCTGGCCGAGGAAATCTATCTGATGCAGCCCGATCTGGTGCTTGCGGGTGCCTTCACCGCGCGCGCCACCGTGTCGATGCTGGAACGGCTGGGGGTGCGGGTGGAATCCTTTCCGCCTGCCTACGGGCTGGACGACGTGCCCGCGCAGATGCTGCGGATGGGCGATCTTCTCGGCCGCCGCGCCGAGGCCGAGGCGATGGTGGCGCGCTACCGCGCCGATCTGGCCGCGTTTCGCGCGGATGTCGCGCGCAACCCGCGCGCCGCGCTCTATTCCGCCAACGGCTACACGCAGGGTGATGAAAGCCTTTCGGGCCAGATCCTGCTGGCGGCGGGCTTCACCAATGTCGCGGCCGAGGCGGGCTATTCCGACGGCGGCTTCCTGCCGCTGGAGCTTCTGGTGATGCTGACGCCCGAGGCGATCGTCACCGACCGCCCCTATCCCGCCGCCTCGCGCGCAGAGGAGGTGATGACCCATCCCGCGCTGCTGGCCAGTCAGGACGCGCGGGCGCAGGGCACGCTGTCGGACCGCGACTGGGTCTGCGGCACGCCCTTCGTCCTGCGCGCCGTGGCCGAGATGGCCGCCCTGCGCCGCAGCCTGACGGAAGGGGACGCGCCGTGATCCGCCTTTGCGCCACCCTCGTGTCGCTGGTGGCCCTGCTGTTCGTGGCCGCGCTGGTCATCGGCCCCGCCGATGTCGCGGCGACCGACAGCCTGCGCGCGCTGCTGGCGGGCGGCGACGGCCCGCTGCCGCTGGTCATGCGCGAGATCCGCCTGCCGCGCGCGCTGCTGGCGCTGGCCATCGGCGCGGCGCTGGGGCTGGCGGGGGCGGCGATGCAGGGCTATCTGCGCAACCCCCTTGCCGATCCGGGGCTGATCGGGGTGTCGGGATCGGCGGCGCTGGGGGCGGTGATCGCGATCCAGACGGGGATCGCCGGCGCGGCGACGCTGGCCCTGCCCTTTGCCGCGCTGGCGGGGGCGGTGGTGGGCGTGGTGCTGGTGCTGGCGCTGTCCGGCCCGCGCGGCGGATCGCTGACGCTGATCCTTGCGGGGATCGCGATCTCGGCCCTTGCGGGGGCGCTGACCTCGCTCGTGCTGAACCTGTCGCCCAATCCCTTTGCCGCGAACGAGATCGTCTTCTGGATGATGGGCTCGCTGGCCGACAGGTCGATGTCCCATGTCTGGATCGCCCTGCCGCTGATCGTGGCGGGGTCGCTCGCGCTGGCCACGCTGGGGCGCGGGCTGGATGCGCTGACGCTGGGCGAGGATGCGGCCCAGTCCATGGGGATCGACGTGGCCCGCCTGCGGCTGGTCTTGGTCTTTGGCACGGCGGCGGTGGTCGGGGCCTCGACCGCCGTGGCGGGGGCGATCGGGTTCATCGGGCTGGTCGTGCCGCATCTGTTGCGCCGCTTCGTCGGTGGCCGTCCGGGGCATCTGCTCTGGGCCTCGGCGCTGGGCGGGGCGGCGATGCTTCTGGCTGCCGACATCGCCGTGCGGGTGGTCCTGCCCGCGCGTGACCTGAACCTCGGGGTGCTGACGGCGCTGGTCGGGGCGCCCTTGTTCCTGCACCTCGTCTGGCGCACGCGGAGGGAGGCATGACGCCCGTCTCGGTCAGCGGCCTGTCGGTCAGCCGCAACGGCAGGGCGGTCCTGCAGGACATCTCGCTGACCGTGGGGGGCGGCGAGCTGGTCGGGCTCGTGGGCGCGAACGGGGCGGGCAAGACCACGCTGATGCGCGCCATGCTGGGGCTGCTGCCGCATCGGGGGCAGTCCTCGCTGTCCGCGCTGCCGCCGCAGGCGCGGGCGCGGCAGGTCGCGTGGATGCCGCAGGCGCGCGACATCGCATGGCCCGTCACGGTCGATACGCTGGTGGCGCTGGGCCGCACGCCGCATCTGGGCCCGCTGGAGCGCGCAAGCGACGCGGACCGCGCCGCGGTGGATCGCGCCATCGCGCGGCAGGGGCTCGATGCCTTCCGCCAGCGCCCCGCGACAGAGCTTTCGGGCGGCGAGCAGGCCCGCGCGCTGATCGCCCGCGCGCTGGCGCAGGAAACCCCCGTCCTGATGGCGGACGAGCCGATCGCGGGCCTTGATCCCGCGCACCAGATTTCCACCATGCGTGTCTTTGCCGACCTTGCGGCCGAGGGGCGGGCGGTCATCGTCTCGCTTCACGACCTCGGCCTTGCGGTGCGCCATTGCACGCGGCTTGTCGTTCTGGACGGGGGCCGGATCGTGGCGGATGGCCCCCCGCTCGACGTGCTGACGGCCGAGCGTCTGGGGCAGAGCTTCTCGATCACCGCGCATGTGGCGCAGACGCCGCAGGGTCCGGTGTTCCAACCGCTCGAGGTGCTGGGATGATCGCTGTGACCGAGGCGCGCCCGTGGCTTGCCGTCGATCTGGGCCAGCCGATGCAGGTGCTGAGCTGGGCGCTGAACTGCCCCGGTTTCACGCAGGCCCGCCATGTCCTGTGGCGCGAGGTGCGCGACGCCGACCTGCCCGAAGGGTTCGACGCGCGGGTCTGGCTCGAGGGCGAGCTTGCCGCCCGCGGCATGGGCGGGGCGGTGGGCTTCCTCACCTCGCGCGATGTGCGCCGCTTCGTGCAGGCGGGGGCGCAGGTGGGTGGCGTGCGGGCCGATTGCGTGGCGACCGTCGGCCTGTCCAATGCCGAACGGGTGGGCCACCGGATCGACCGCAGCCGCGGGTCATGGGGCACGATCAACATCGCGCTGGCCACCGACGTGGCCCTGTCGCAGGCGGGCCTGATCGAGGCGCTTTCCATCGCGGCGCAGGCGCGCACCGCTGCCATCATCGACGCGGGGATCGAATTGCCGACGGGCCGCGCGACCGGCACGGGCACGGATTGTCTGGCCGTCGCCGCGCCCGCGGGGGCGGTGGATCACGCGGGCCTGCACACGGCGGTGGGCGAGGCACTGGGGGCCGCCGTCTATCGCGCCACGCTGGACGGCGCGCGGGCATGGCTGGTGGACAGCCGCGAATGGGGGCTGGTGCATGGGGCGTGATCGGGCAAGGCGCGGGATGCGGGGCGGGCTGTCCCCGCGCGCGGCCTTTCCCGCGCCATGTCCCGCGCGGGCGCGGTGCCATCGTGCCTGAAGGGGCGATCCCCACCGCCCTGCGGCTGGGCGGCGCGCGTCCGGCCCTGCCGGAGCAGTTCGCCCCGCTGGCCGGCCTGACGCGCACGCCCCCGCCCCTTGCCCCCGCGCCGCTGGCCGCCCCCCTGCCCGTGCCGCGCCCCGTGGCGGGCCTGCCGCCCGTGCCCGTGCCCACGGGGGGGATGCCGCTGCTTCTGTCGCTCGGCCTGCACCTTGCGCCCCTTGGCCTGCTTCTGGGCATCGTGTCGGGTGTCGTGTCGGATGGCGGCGCGGGCGGCGGGGGAGGATTTGTCGCGGCGCAGCGGGCCGAACCCCTGATGGTGGAACTGGTGGCGGACTGGACGAAACCCGCCCCGCCCCCCGTGGCTTTCTCCGCCGCCCCCGCCCTGCCCGCCCCGCAAGCGG
>JBEEOG010000260.1:0-3884 GCA_041191745.1 Pseudomonadota bacterium
TTCTGCGAGGCCGGTTCGCGGAATTCCAGACGGTCGGTGCCGCCCGATCCGGTGACGGTGAAACTGTAGCTGGACCAATCGACCGTGGGGGTGATCGTGCCCAGAAGCGTGCCGCGCCACCACACCTCGACGGAATCGGACCCCGTGCCGCGCTGCTGCGCGCTGAAGGTCAGCGTGTAGCTTTCGCCGGCCTGCGTCTGCACGTCCTGCCGGATCACATCGACGGCAAGGTCGTTGTCCAGTTCGATGAAGTTGCTGCCCTCGGCCGCGCCGCCTTCGCCGCCCGCGCCGCTGCCCCAGACCTCGAGCGTGCCGCCCGCCGGATTGGTCCAGCCGCCGACCGAGGTGAAATATCCCACCGAACCCGTCGCCTGACCGGCTTCGAAACCGCCATTGACAAGGATGTTCTCGGACCCGTCGCCGATGATCAGGTCGGCATCGTCGCCGCCGCGCAGCGTGTCGGCCCCGCTGCCGCCCGTCAGCGTGTCGGTGCCCGCCCCGCCGTCGATCGAATCCGCGCCCGTCCCGCCCGAAAGGGAATCGGCTCCCGCCTCGCCCGACAGGCTGTCGTTTCCGGCCTCGCCCGTGAGGGAATCGTCGCCGCTTCCGCCATTGGCCGCATCGTTGCCCGCCCCGCCGAGGAGCGTGTCGTTGCCGTCCCCGCCCGACAGCGTGTCGTTGCCGCCAAGCCCTTCGTAATAGTCGTTGCCTGCCGTTCCCGACAGCGCATCCGCGCCGGTGCCGCCCGATCCGATGACCGGACGGTCCGCCGCCATGTTCGTCCCGTCGAAGGTGGTGACGGAATTCAGCGTGAACGACAGGACGGGCTTTGCCGTCAGGTCCGTCACGGTCAGGCTGGGCACGGCGTAAAGCTGGCCCGCGGTGGTCTGGAAGATCTGCACCGTGCCGGTGATGCTGGTCCCGTCGGTATAGGTGATCGTCGCGCTGTAGGCCACGAAGGCATCGAAGGTCTGCGCCGGACCGCCGTTGATCGAGAAGGTGTCGCCGCCCAGATTGTTGTCGACGTCATAGACACCGCCCGACACGCTGACCGGCGTCAGCTGGGCCAGCGTGTCGCGCAGCGGATTGCTGGCCGAACCGAAGGTCCGGCCGACGAGAAGGGACGCGCCTTCGTTGTTGGAGTTTCCCTCCGTCGGGTCGAGGACCGACGACGAGAACCCCAGATTGAACACGTTGAACGTCGTCGGCATTTCCGGCCCTGCATCATTCCATCGGGGCCAGTCTTGCCGCCGCACACCTGAAACGGCAGCGCACGGACAGGATTGACAGCCCCCGCAATCAATCTTTCAACGATCACGGAACGGTGAGATCTTGGCCCGAATAGGGCAAATCGCAGCCCCTCGGGTGGCATTGGCACGCAAGCCGAAGGAAAGCGCGGGGGGGCCTTGCCATTTGCCGGACAGGCGGTTGCGATGGGCGGGCAGGGCAGAGGGGGGCGCATGCAGCTATATCTCGGCGTGGACGGGGGCGGGACGGGGTGCCGCGCGGCGGTCTGCGACCGCGCGGGGCGCATCCTCGGCACCGGAACGGGGGGCCCTGCCAACATCGCCTCGGACATGGAGGGCGCGCGCGACAGCGTCCTGTCCGCCGCGGGGCAGGCGCTGCAGGCGGCAGGGGGCGGAGAGATCGGGGACCTCGTCGCGGCGCTGGGCCTTGCGGGGGTGAATGCGGCGGGGGTGCCCGAACGCTTCGCACAGGCCCTGCCGTTCCGCCACCTGCGGCTGGTCACCGATGCCGTGACGGCGGTGAAGGGCGCGCTCGGCCCGCGCGACGGGATCGTCGCGGCGCTGGGCACGGGGTCCGTCTTCGGCTGCCAGCGTGCGGGCGCGGTGCGCCAGATCGGCGGGCGCGGGCTGGTTCTGGGGGACGAGGCATCGGGCGCGTGGATCGGGCGCGCGATCCTGTCGCGCGCCCTGCGCGCCGTGGACGGGCTGGAGGCAGAGACCCCGCTTCTTGCCGCCCTCGTCGCCGAACGGGACGGGCCGGATGGTGTCGTGGCCTTTTCGCTGCGCGCGCGGCCTGCGGATTTCGCGGCACTTGCCCCGCGCGTCGCGGAAAGCGGTGATCCGGCGGCGCAGGCGGTGATGGCCGCGGCGGTGGCCGAGGTCGCGGCGGCGATCCGCGCGCTTGATGCGGGCGGGGGGCTGCCTGTCGTGCTGCTGGGCGGGCTTGCGCCGGTCTTCGCGCCCCGCCTTCAGGGCCTTTTCCCGCTGCTGCCGCCGGCGGGCAGCGCGCTCGACGGGGCGCTTCTGCTGGCGCGGGAAGGGGCGGGCTGATCCCCCGCCAGATGGGCGATGATCGCCTCGGTCGCGGCGGGTTTGGCAAAGACGGCCACGCCGTAGCGCCGGACCAGCCGTGCAGGCTCTGCCCCCGTCAGGAAGCAGAAGGGCACGGCGCGGCGGCGCAGGATGTCGGCCACCGCATCCACCCGCGCGCGGCGCAGCGTGACATCGAGGATGGCATGGTCGAGATGCGGCAGGCGCGTGACGAGGTCCAGCGCCTCGGCCAGCGAACCGGCCGGACCTTCGACCGTGGCCCCCGCCTCCTCCAGCGCGCGGGCCAGATCTTCGGCCTGAAAGAAATCGTCCTCGACGATCAGGATGCGACGGCCCTGCAAGCTGCCCATGATCCGGCCCTACCTTGCGGTCCCAACGCGGGCGGGGCAGGGCGGGTCCGTGGCGGGGCGCTTTCTTTCGCAGGGGCGGCGGCACGCCTGCCTTGTCGCGCAGGTCGTCACGGCTGGCTTCCGGTTCGGCGCGCAGCCTGGCGATGTCATGGCCCAGCATCGCGCCTTGCCCGTCCGCACCTGTCCCGCGCAAAGGACGGTGGCGACGTCCGACCGTTCCATCAGCGTGACCACGGCCCCCGGCACATGGTTCAGCGGCGCCACGTTCAGCGCGGTGGCGTCCAGAAGGAGGATGTCCGCCGCTCTCCCGCGGGTCAGCGATCCGGTCTTTTGGTCGAGCTTCATCCCCTTGGCCCCGCCCATCACAGCGACGCGGCGCCGGAGGATCCGAGGGCGCGGCATCCGGGCATCGAGGTCAGCGCCGAGGGCGGGCCCATAGGCAGCTTCACCACCATCCGCGCGCCCGACATTTTCGACGGTCAGGCCGAAACGGGGCGGCGCCCGCCGCCGATGCTGGACGAGCACGGGGCAGAAATCCGCGCCGAGCCGGGCATGGGTTGACGGGACAGGTGGTAATTTATGATAAAATATAGATGTAAAACAGTTAATTACAGGCAGTAGCTAAGAAACCGCCTTAACATCCTGCCTGCCCTCTCCGTTCTGGTTTCCGTCGCCCGTGACCTGGGCGGGCTGCGTCTGGCGGCGGGCAGGGGTGGGTGTGGCGACGTGGGGCCATGTCCGGCCCCGCCGCCATGCCCCGTGCCGTCCCGCAGGGTCGACACTGCCCCGCGCGTGCGCGGCACCTCCGGCGGGGGGTGATTCGTCCTGCCGCGCCTGCGACTCGCGTCGGCCATCCGGACGGCGCATGGCGCGAGAATCCCTGACCGGACGGCTTGCAGGCGGGCACGCGGCCTTTCCGCGACTGATTGTGCTGATTTGCATGGAAAAAAAGTTTTCAGAATTGTACGCCGTCGCGTCAATAGATTTACAAAAAAATGCTTTTATTTTCGGAGTTTATTCCCATAATTTTCAGCAACGACTTTGCTGCGGCGCAGGGTTCGCACTGCAGCCGCCGGCGGGGACGATGGAACCGCCAAGGGGGGAAGAATGACCGGCACCGCACAGACTGGGGTTTACACCGCGTCGGACGCATTCATTTCCCGGGCGCATGTGGATGCGGCGGGCTATGCGGCGCTGTATGCCGAATCGGTTTCGGATCCCGAGGGGTTCTGGCGGC
>JBEEOG010000261.1:0-7086 GCA_041191745.1 Pseudomonadota bacterium
CCAGTTCGATGAGTTCGACATTATCCTTCAGACCGCTTTCGATCATCCGGTAGGTCGACACAGAGTCCAGCAGCGCCTGACGTTCGCGCATCAGTTTCTGCGCCTTGGCGGGGTCGTTCCAGAGGTCCGGCGCCTCGATCATGGCGTCGAACTCTTCCAGACGGTGGGGCGCGGTCTCCCAGTCCATCCGCTGCGCGAGCAGTTTCAGCGATTTCCTGATCGCATCGACATTGTTCTGCGTCTCGGCGCGCATGGGGGAAGTCCTTGGCAAGGAAGCACGGGGTTCGCGGCGGGTGATACCCCGCCGCGCGCGGACGGGCAAGGGGCGCACCCCTGCCCTTGCGGCGTCAGTAAAGCCCGCCGGAACTGAGCGTGCCGAAATCGGCCTTGTTCGGCACGACCACCGTCTCGCCGGTCGAGGTGGTGACGGTGGCCGTCCCCCCGTCCGTCTCGCCATAGGCGAAGAGCGGCAGGTTAGACCCCATGGCAAAGCCGCCGTCGACGACCGCGGCAAAGAGGCTGTCTTCCTGACCTTCGCGGAAATACTCGCTGACGACATTCTCGCCGGTGGCGTCATCCGCCAGCCGCGCACCGGTGAAGCGGTCGAGCTTCACGAAGTAACCCCCCGGCGGCACACGGAATTCCGCGCCGCCGTATTTTTCGGTCGCGGTCTGCATGAAGCTCTGGAACACCGGCCCGCAGAGCCCGCCCCCCGACGCGCCGGAGCCGAGGCTGCGCGGCTGGTCATAGCCGATGTAACAGCCCGCCACGATGTTCGAGGTATAGCCCACGAACCAGACATCCTTCGCCTCGTTCGTCGTGCCTGTCTTGCCCGCCGCGGGAACGGGCAGGTTGATCCCCCGCCCCGTGCCGCGCTCGATCACGCCCTTCATCATCGAGGTCAGCTGATAGGCGGTGATCGGGTCCATCACCCGCTCGCGCTGGTCGGTGATGGTCACGCCGACGGCAGGGTCGAGGCTGGCAAGCTGGCAATCGGTGCAGATGCGGCTGTCGTGGCGATAGATCGTGCGGCCGAAGCGGTCCTGCACGCGGTCCACGAGCGTGGGTTCCACCCGCTCGCCCCCGTTGGCGAACATGGCATAGGCGGCGACCATCTTGAACAGCGTCGTCTCCTGCGCGCCAAGCGCATTGGCGAGGAAGGGGTTCATCGGGTCATAGACCCCGAACTGTTCGGCATAGCGGGCGACGGTTTCCATGCCGATCTCCTGCGCGATCCGCACCGTCATCAGGTTGCGCGACTGTTCGATCCCCGTCCGCAGCGTGGTCGGGCCATAGAACTTGTCCGAGGCATTCTTGGGCGTCCAGAGGCCCTGCGCCGTTTCCACCTCGATCGGGGCGTCCACGACGATGGTGCCGGGGTTGAAGCCGGAATCGAGTGCTGCCGCATAGACGAAGGGCTTGAAGCTGGATCCGGGCTGGCGCGTGGCCTGCGTGGTGCGGTTGAAGACCGAATCCTGATAGGAAAAGCCGCCCTGCATCGCCAGAACGCGCCCCGTAAAGACATCCATCGCCATGAAGGCGCCCTGCACTTCGGGCACCTGCCGCAGCGTCCAGCGCAGGAAGCTGCCATCCGCGTCGCTGGTCTTCTGGCGCACCAGCACCACATCGCCCACCGACAGAAGATCGCCCGCCACCCGCGCGCGCGGGCCGAGGCTTCCGTCCTCTTGCCGCTTGCGCGCCCATTGCACATCCTCGGCCGGAATCCAGTGGCCGTCGGCATCGTCCGCGACCCCTTCGATCCCGATGCGGGCATCGCTTTCGCCCACCTCCAGCACCACGGCGGGCGACCAGCCTTCGATGTCGCGCGGCACCTCCACCTCGGACAGCGCGGCCTGCCAGTCGGCCAGACGGTCGGCGGGGATGCTCTGCCGCGTGCCGCGCCAGACGCCAAGGCTGCGGTCGAAGCGTTCCAGCCCGTCGCGCAGGGCGCGCGCGGCTTCGGCCTGCAATTCGGGGTCGATGGTGGCGCGGATCGCCAGACCGCCGCCGAAGAATTCCTCCTCGCCGAAGGTGCCCGAAAGCTGGCGGCGGATTTCGTCGGTGAAATAGTCGCGCGGCGGCAGCGTGGCGCGGAAGGCGGGATAGTCGCCGTTCTGCACGGACCGCAGCGGCTGCTCGATTTCGGCGCGGTAGGTCGCCTCGTCGATATAGCCGTTCTGCCACATCTCGCGCAGGACGTAGTTGCGCCGTTCGGTCACGCGTTCCTTGGCGGTCACCGGATGGTAGCGGCCCGGGGCCTGCGGCATGGCGGCCAGCATCGCCGCCTCGTGCGGGGCGAGTTCGGCCAGCGACTTGTTGAAATAGGTCTGCGCCGCGGCGGTGACGCCATAGCTGTTCTGGCCGAGGAAGATCTCGTTCAGGTAGATCTCCAGCACCTTGTCGCGGTCCATGCTGGTGACCATGCGGTTGGCAAGGATCATCTCCTTGATCTTGCGCTCGGCCGTGCGTTCGCCCGACAGGAAGGAAATCTTGGCCACCTGCTGCGGGATGGTGGAGGCCCCCCGCAATTCCGCCCCGCGCGAGCGCACCGCCTCGACCCCCGCCGCGACGATGCCGCGGATGTCAAAGCCCTGATGGCTGTAGAAATTCTTGTCCTCGGCCGAGATGAAGGCCTGCTTCACCAGATCGGGAATATCCTCGATCGGGGTGAACAGGCGCCGTTCCGAGGCGAATTCGTCGATGATGCGGCCTTCGCCCGAATAGATGCGGCTGATCGTCTTGGGGGCATAGTTCACCAGCACCTCGTGGCTGGGCAGGTCGCGCGAATACATCCAGAAGATGCCGCCGACCGTCAGCGCACCGAAAAGCAGCCCCAGCGTGATCGTCGTGAAGATGCCGCCCAGGAAAGAGCCGATGAACCTGACCACCCGAAAACCCCGTTCGCGCCCGCGATTACCCGCGCGCCTTATACACACGCAGGGGCGGCAAGGTCAAAACGAAGCCGTGAGCGGGCGGTTCCCCGCCACCCCCCTATTGCCAGCGCAGCGCCGACAGGCCCGCATCCTCGCGCGCCCATGCCTTCAGCCCGTCGCGGATCGCCCCCGCAAGCTGCGCCCGCCATGCCGGGTCGCGCAGACGTTCCAGATCGGCGGGCGAGGACATGAAGCCCGCCTCGATCAGGATCGAGGGGATGTCGGGCGATTTCAGCACCGAGAACCCGCCCGACTGGATGGGGCGGCGGTGCATCTTCAGCCCCGCCCCCTTGATCGCCGATTCCATCGCCACGGCCAGACGGTCCACGCGCGGTTGGGTTTCGGTGCGCGCCATGTCCATCAGCACGGTCGCCACCAGATCGTCCTGCGCCGACAGGTCCACGCCCGACAAGAGGTCGTCGCGGTCGTGCCGTTCGGCCAGCGCGCGGGCGGCCTCGTCCGTCGCATCCTCGGACAGGGTATAGATCGTCGCCCCCTCGGCCTCGCCCTCGGCCAGCGCATCGGCATGGAGCGAGACCATGACATGCGCCGCCGCCGCCCGCGCGATCGAGATGCGCGTTTCCAGCGGCACGAAGACATCCTCGTTGCGGGTCATCACCACGTCGAAATTGCCGTCGCGGATCAGCACCTCTTTCAGCTCGCGCGCGAAGGTCAGCATCAGGTTGGCCTCCGTCTCGCCCGCGCGTTCGGCGCCGGGGTCGATGCCGCCATGCCCGGGGTCGAGGACGACGACAAGCGGCCCGTCCCCGCGCCGCACCGGCGGCGGAACGGCGGCGGGATCGGGCAGCGTCCAGCCCGCGGGTTCGGGCAGCGCGGCGGCGGCGGCGAAGTCGGCGGCGCTGGCAGGGACAAGGCGCAGGCGCACGGTCACGGGCCCCGCCGTTTCCATCGCGGCAGAGGCGACGGTGAAGGGGCCGGACAGAGCCAGCACCAGCCGCGACCAGCCGGGCCGGAAGGTGCCCGCGCGCAGGCCCGTCACCGCGCCCGCATCACGCGGCACCGAGGCGATGCCCTGCCAGTCCACCTCGCGGAAGTCGATGACCGCGCGGGGCGGGCCGTCCAGCACCCGCACCCGCCACGGCACGGATTGCGACAGGCCCAGCTCCACCACGATGGCGCCCGCATCCTCGCCGATGAAGGACCGCGCGGGATCGAGCCGCGCCAGCGCCGACAACTCCTGCGCCGTGGCGGGCAAAAGCGACAGGACCAGCGCCAGCACCGCAGAAAGGAAGGACCGCATCCGAAACCCCGCACCCAGGCCCCCAGCAGGGGAGCGCGCGGAACTATTGCAGCGAAGCGGCGCGAAAGTAAATTCAACCGCCCGTCAGCTGTCGCGCCCTAGCGCGCGGCCATGAAGCGCTGCAGCCGCGCCAGCCCTTCGGCGATGTCGGCCGTCGCGCGGGCATAGGAAAAGCGCAAGCTGCGCCGCCCCCTGATAGGGTCGAAATCCAGCCCCGGCGTCACCGCGACCCCTGCCCCGTTCAGGATGTCCGACGCGAAGGCAAGCGAATCCGCCGTCAGGTCCGACACATCGGCATAGATGTAGAAGGCCCCGTCCGGCGGCGCGATCCGCGTAAAGCCCGCCTTCGGCAGCCCCTCCAGCATCAGGCGGCGGTTCTCGGCATAGACGGCGCGGTTCGCCTCCAGCTCGTCCATGCACTCCAGCGCGGCAAGGGCCGCGACCTGGCTGGCATGGGGCGGGCAGATGAACATGTTCTGCGCCAGCCGCTCCACCGTGCGGATCTGCGCTTCGGGCACCACCATCCAGCCGATGCGCCAGCCCGTCATCGAGAAATACTTGGAAAAGCTGTTGATGACATGGACCTCGTCCCCGATCTCGAGCGCCGAGGTCGCGCGGTCGGCGTAATGCAGCCCGTGATAGATCTCGTCCGAGATGAAGGCGATGCCGCGCGCCGCCGCCGCCTCCATCAGCGCGGAAAGGCGCGCGCGGTCCAGCATCGTGCCCGACGGATTGCCCGGAGAGGCGACGATCAGCCCCTGCAGGTCCACCCCCGCAAAATCGGCGGGGACGGGTTGCAGGCGGTTTTCGGGCGCGGCGGGCAGGCCCACGGGGGTGAGCGACAGGGCGCGCAGGATCTGGCGGTAGCTGGGATAGCCAGGTTCGCCAAGGCCGACACGGTCGCCCGCATCGAAGAGCGTCGTGAAGGACAGAAGGAACGCCGCCGACGACCCCGCCGTCACGATCACGCGGTCGGGGTTCAGATCGACGCCGTACCAGCGGCGGTAGAGCCCCGCGCTGCCCGCGCGGAGTTCGGGCAGACCCAGTGCCACGGTATAGCCCAGCGGCCCCGCCTCCATCGCGCGGGCCAGCGCCTGCCGCGCGCCGGCGGGGGCGGGCGTTCCGGGCTGGCCCACCTCCATATGCACGATGGACCGGCCTGCCGCTTCCAGCGCGCGGGCCTTTTCCATCACATCCATCACGATGAAGGGATCGACCTGACCACGCCTTGAATTCCGCATCCCCGCCCCCCTATGGTGTGGCCCGTCACCTCGCCCGTAACGGGCCGCAGGTCAAGCAGACGACCAGCCCGATACGGAGATTTCGATGACCCGCCTTTTCGCCGCCCTGACCGCCACAACGCTGCTTGCCGGTCCGGCGCTGGCCTTCGACATCACCGCCATGTCGGAGGCCGAGAAAGAGGCCTTCCGCGGCGAAATCCGCGCCTATCTCTTGGAAAACCCCGAAGTGCTGATGGAGGCGATCAACGTCCTCGAAACCCGCGACCAGCAGGCCGCGATCGAAGAGGACAAGCGCCTGCTTGCCGAATTCAACGACGCGATCTTCAACCACCCCGCCGACTGGGTGGGCGGCAACCCCGATGGCGACATCACGGTGGTCGAATTCATCGACTACCGCTGCGGCTATTGCCGCAAGGCCTGGCAGGAGGTGGACCAGCTGGTCGAACAGGATGGCAACATCCGCTTCGTGATGAAGGAATACCCGATCCTCGGCGAAGGCTCGATGCTGTCGTCGCGCTTTGCCATCGCGGTGCTGCAACTCCACGGGGCCGATGCCTACAAGGCCGCGCATGACGCGCTGCTGTCGCTGCGCGCGGATGCCACGCCCGACACCCTGCGCCGACTGGCCGAAGAGCTGGGCCACGATGCGGACGCGCTGCTGGCGCGGATGGACACGCCCGAGGTGACGGCGGTGATCGAGGAAAACCACAAGCTGGCCGCGACGCTGCAGATTTCCGGCACGCCCACCTTCGTGATCGACCAGACCTTCGTGCGCGGCTACATCCCGCTGGAAGGGATGCAGCAGATCGTCGCCCAGCAGCGCGCTGACGGCTGACGCGTCAGGCGCGGGCGGTCATTCCGCCGCCTGCGCCTTTTCCGCGGCCTCGATCTCGGCCGCCTTCTTTTCCACCAGTTCGACGATGTGGTCGATCATCTGGTCGTTGCCCAGCTTGTGGCTTTGCTTGCCCGCCAGATAGACCATCCCCGACCCCGCCCCGCCGCCGGTGAATCCGATATCGGTCATCAGCGCCTCGCCCGGACCGTTCACCACGCAGCCGATGATCGACAGGCTCATGCTGGTCGTGACATGCGCCAGACGATCCTCGAGCGCGGCGACGGTCTTGATCACGTCGAAGCCCTGCCGCGCGCAGGAGGGGCAGGAGATGATCGTGACGCCGCGGTGCCGCAGGCCGAGGGATTTGAGGATCTCGTACCCCACCTTCACCTCCTCCACCGGATCGGCGGAAAGGCTGACGCGGATCGTGTCGCCGATCCCCATCCACAAGAGGTTGCCAAGCCCGATGGCGGATTTGACGGTGCCCGACATCAGGCCGCCGGCTTCGGTGATGCCCAGATGGATCGGGGCATCGGTCGCATCCGCCAGTTGCTGGTAGGCGGCGGCGGCAAGGAAGACGTCGGACGCCTTCACGCTGATCTTGAATTCGTGGAAATCGTTGTCCTGCAACAGCTTGATGTGGTCCATGCCGGATTCCACCATCGCGTCGGGACAGGGTTCGCCGTATTTGTCGAGCAGGTGCTTTTCAAGGCTTCCCGCATTCACCCCGATGCGGATGGAACAGCCGTGGTCCTTGGCGGCCTTGACCACTTCCTTCACGCGGCGGGCATCGCCGATATTGCCGGGATTGATCCG
>JBEEOG010000262.1:0-2675 GCA_041191745.1 Pseudomonadota bacterium
AGGAAGGCAAGATCAAGTAAGATCGCCTGATCCTTCGTCCTTGGAAAGACCGCCCCTTCGGGCGGTCTTTCCTTTTGCGCGGATGCCGCAGGGAAAAGGGCCGCGTCCCGCGGGACGGCCCTTCCTCTGCGGGCGGCGGGCGGTTCAGACCGTCGCCATCGCCTCGCGTTCGTAGCTGTAGACGGTGATCGCGGCGATATCCTCGATGATGCAGGGAAAGCGCCGCTGAATCTCGCCCACGATCTTGGGGCGGTTGGCCTGCACGCGCAGGAAATCGACCTGGTTGTCGAAGCGCGCGATGGCCTGCACGGTGCCCTCCTTCCGCAGCAGCACGGTCAGGCCCGCGATGTTCAACTCGCCGACAAGCCCGCCCATGCCGTCCGCGATGTAGGAGGCGGCATGGCGCGCGTCATCCACGTTGGTGAAGCGCAACTGGTAGATCTTGGCCAGCATCTTACGCCCCCACGATGTCCAGAAGCGCGGTCATCAGCGCGTCGGATTTCAGCACCGTCCGCTGCGCGCGAAAGCCCGTCGGCGTCAGACCGAAGCGCGATTGCAGCGCCCGCCCCTTGGCCGACAGCGCGCCCGTCGCGGGCTCCAGCAGGCCGCTCTCGCCCAGCCGTTCCCGGTCGCCCGCCGAGGCGGGGACACCTTCGCAGACGCGCAGGAAACTCGCCGCCGCGTCGATGCAGGACAGCCCCGCCTCCTGCGCCAGTTCGGTCAGGACGCGCCCGATGCGGCGGGCCGCTTCCTCCTTGTGTTCCACCTGCACCTCGATGCTGTAGGTCAACTCGGCCGCGACGCGGCGCATCAGGTCCACCTGCGCCGCATCCAGATCGCGCGCGACGTAGTCGGCGGCGCACAGCGTGCCGAGGATATGCCCCTCGACCGTGACCAGCGGAAAGGCGGCCCAGGCGACGAAATGCGGCTCTCCCGTCACCAGCGGGTGGCGGTGCATCACCTCGTGCGCGCGCATGTCGGGGATGATGGTCGGGGTGGGGGCAAGCATGGCGAACTGGCAGAGCGTGCCCTGACGGCCGACCTCGGGCAGGTTCAGGCAGTCGGGAAAGTTCTGCGACAGGAAATACTGCCGCGTCTCGTCGATCAGGCCGCAATAGGCGACGGGATAGCCCGAGATGAAGCGCATCAGCGCGGTGTAAAGATCGAAGCGTTCGGAATGGTCGCTGT
The DNA here is from genome assembly GCA_041191745.1 of Pseudomonadota bacterium. Classification (GTDB taxonomy): domain Bacteria; phylum Pseudomonadota; class Alphaproteobacteria; order Rhodobacterales; family Rhodobacteraceae; genus Paragemmobacter. The sequence continues at coordinate 1,189 of JBEEOG010000262.1, forward strand.
CCATCAGGCCGGTCCGGTGGACCGATTTCAGGCGCAGGGCTTCGTTGGCAGGCAGTCGGGCAGGGGTGAATTCGGTCACCGGCTTCCTCTCTTTCCGGTTGGGGGGTCGATACCGTCCAGAACGTCGGGAAATGCCGCGGCCTTAGGGCCGCTGGCCCGAGAAGCGTATGTTATCGCAAAGAAAAAGGCCGGGCGCTGGCCCGGCCTTTCCTTTGTCCTGTGGCCCGCCGCTTATTCGCGGTTGCCGAGGAACTGGAGCAGGAACATGAAGATGTTGATGAAGGACATGTACAGGTTCAGCGCGCCGATGATGGCCGACTTGGCCAGCCATTCCTGATCGCCGTACTGTGCGTGCTGGATGTATTCCACCTTGATGCGCTGGGTGTCATAGGCGGTCAGGCCGGCAAAGACCAGAAGCCCGATCACCGTGATCGCGAAGGCCAGCGCGCTGGAGGCGAGGAAGATGTTGACGATCGACGCCACCACCAGACCGACCAGACCCATGATCAGGAAGGTGCCGAAGCCCGACAGGTCGCGCTTGGTCGTGTAGCCGTAAAGCGACAGCGACGCGAAGGCGATGGCGGTCACGACGAAGGTCTGCGCGATCGACACGCCGGTGAAGGCCTTGAAGATCCAGGCCAGCGACAGGCCCATGACGGCGGCAAAGCTGTAGAACATCAGCTGCGCGCCGGCGGCCGACAGGCGGTTGATCGCGGCACCGAAGGCAAAGGCCATCGCGAGCGGCGCGAACATCACGATCCAGCCCAGGATATTGGGCTGCAGCGTGACCGGATCGCGGAAGATGGACAGAAGCGCGTCGGACGTGCCCACCGCCCAGGCCACGCCCGCGGTCAGCAGCATGCCGACGGACATCAGCCCGTAGACCTTGTTCATATGGGCGCGAAGGCCCTCGTCGATCTGTGCGGTGCGGGCGCCGGCTGCCGTTGCCCGCATCGTTTGAAAGTCAGCCATGTGAACCCTCCGATACTTCCCCTGAAGACGTACGGTCTTTGGTCCGCCCGCCCTTATGGCGCCAATATCGGAAGCCTGACCGCGTCTTTCAAGACGGCATCGCTGCGAAAAAGCTGCGGCAGAGGCGCAGCTTTTCCGGCCCAAGGCAGGGCCCCTGCACGGGCCCGCGCCATGGCGGGCAAGAGGGGGGCAAGAGGGCGAAGCGCGGGCGGCTAGTCCGCCTGACAGTCGATCACGACCTTGCCCGTCGCCGCGCGGCGGCGCAGGAGATCAAGCCCCTCGGGCGCGCGCGACAGCGGCAGGACGTGGCTTATATGCAGCATCAGCCGCGCCTCGGCATGCAGGCGCAGGACCGCCGCCAGACTGTCGTGCAGAAGCTGCGGGGCGAAGTGCAGATAGCCGCCCCACCAGAAGCCCGTCACGGTCAGGTTCTTGACCAGCAGGATATTGGCAGGCACCTGCGGCACCTGTCCCGAGGCGAAGCCGATGGCAAGGATGCGCCCGTCGGGCCGCGT